>JBCBVC010000404.1:0-503 GCA_039817845.1 Cyanobacteria bacterium J06642_2 | reverse complement strand
GTCGATACGGCCAACACCTAGTGTCCATCGTTTACGGCTAGGACTACAGGGGTATCTAATCCCTTTCGCTACCCTAGCTTTCGTACCTCAGCGTCAGTTGCGATCCAGCAGAGCGCCTTCGCCACTGGTGTTCTTCCCGATATCTACGCATTTCACCGCTACACTAGGAATTCCCTCTACCCCAATCGCACTCTATCCGCATAGTTTCCAAGGCCGATCCGCGGTTAGGCCGCGGGCTTTGACCCCAGACTTATGCAGCCGCCTACGTACGCTTTACGCCCAATGATTCCGGATAACGCTTGCATCCTCCGTATTACCGCGGCTGCTGGCACGGAGTTAGCCGATGCTGATTCCTCAGGTACCGTCAGAACTTCTTCCCTGAGAAAAGGATTTTACGACCCGAGAGCCTTCCTCATCCACGCGGTATTGCTCCGTCAGGCTTGCGCCCATTGCGGAAAATTCCCCACTGCTGCCTCCCGTAGGAGTCTGGGCCGTGTCTCAGT
>JBCBVC010000403.1:0-504 GCA_039817845.1 Cyanobacteria bacterium J06642_2 | reverse complement strand
CTACTCAAAGCCGATACTCATCAAGAGGGTGGAGGCTGGACGGATCAAACCATCAGCCAGGCATTGGATGTGAGCATCTCAACCATCGAGCGAGTGCGTCAGCGATTTGTCGAGCAGAGTTTGGAGCAAGCCTTGGGGCGCAAACCTCAGCAGCGGCGCAAAGCGCGCCTACTCGATGGCGAGCAGGAGGCCCAGTTAGTGGCTCTCGCCTGCAGCAACCCTCCCGAAGGTCGAGCCCAGTGGAGTTTGAGACTGTTGGCCGAGCGCATGGTGAGCTTGGAGTATGTGGAAAGCATCTCCTACGAGACCGTGCGACAGACCCTCAAAAAAACGAACTTAAGCCTTGGTTGAATAAATCCTGGGTGATTCCCCCTCAAGCGAATGCCGAGTTTGTGGCTCACATGGAAGATGTGCTCGACCTTTACAAGCAACCCTACGACCCGCTCTATCCCCAGGTGTGTTTCGATGAGTGCTCTAAACAACTGGTGGCAGAAACTCGCGGCC
>JBCBVC010000402.1:0-506 GCA_039817845.1 Cyanobacteria bacterium J06642_2 | reverse complement strand
TAAGAAAAATTGTTTTCAAAGACAATGCTGGACACAATATATTGCGAATCTTTGAGTACTGACTCGGAATAATTGTCAAAATTTGTTAGTCAAAAATTTCGAAAACTTGTAATTTTTGTGTAGTTCTGCAAAGATTCGCAATATATTGTGTCCAGCATTGTCTTTGAAAACAATTTTTCTTAAATAACTCGTTCCAGACCCCTTCAAATTTAGTTTTTTTAATTATTTTTCTTGAGTAATTTTAACTTTGATCAAAAGGAAAAGCCCTGGAATTGTGCAAATAATCAAAAAAACTAAATTTGAAGGGGTCTGGAACGAGTTATTTAAGAAAAATTGTTTTCAAAGACAATGCTGGACAAAATATATTGCGAATCTTTGCAGAACTACACAAAAATTACAAGTTTTCGAAATTTTTGACTAACAAATTTTGACAATTATTCCGAGTCAGTTCTCAAAGATTCGCAATATATTGTGTCCAGCATTGTCTTTGAAAACAATTTTTCTTA
>JBCBVC010000401.1:0-507 GCA_039817845.1 Cyanobacteria bacterium J06642_2 | reverse complement strand
GTGGCAGCACTCTGCTGAGGGGAAGGCAGTGCAGGCAGCCAGGGACTCTGTAAGGGACTCTGCACTGCAAGCTGCCCTGCCTGCCCCTCAGCAGTGGCAGCACTCTGCTGAGGGGAAGGCAGGGCAGGCAGGCATGGACTGAGTAGGGGGGAAAACACAGAAAGCTGCCATGCCTGCCCCTCAGTAGTGGCAGCACTCTGCTGAGGGGAAGGCAGGGCAGGCAGGCATGGACTCAGTAGGGGGGGAAACACAGAAAGCTGCCATGCCTGCCCCTCAGCAGTGGCAGCACTCTGCTGAGGGGAAGGCTGGGCAGGCAGGCATGGACTCAGTAGGGGGGAAAACACAGAAAGCTGCCCTGCCTGCCCCTCAGCAGTGGCAGCACTCTGCTGAGGGGAAGGCAGGGCAGGCAGGCATGGACTCAGTAGGGGGGAAAACACAGAAAGCTGCCATGCCTGCCCCTCAGCAGTGGCAGCACTCTGCTGAGGGGAAGGATGGCAGGCAGGCATG
>JBCBVC010000400.1:0-509 GCA_039817845.1 Cyanobacteria bacterium J06642_2 | reverse complement strand
GATGGCATCGGCGAGGGTGGGATCTTGAATCTTTTGATGCCATCCTCGACCGTATTGTTCATGACTCCTTGAGACTCACCCTCAAGGGCGAATCCATGCGCAAATTGACCAGTCAACTTAAACCAATCGAACAGGAGGTGAAGACCTGATCTCATTTTCTTAAACAATCACGATTTGTCCCCTCATTTTCCGGGACATTTCTGCTTCATTTATGAGTCTGTAGATTATGCTTTTATTACCTGTCTGGTAGACCCATTTTTTGTCTTTTGAAGTGGGGGGGGCCGAAGTGGACATCACTGCCGCCGAAGTCACGAGAATATGCACCGAGTTGCCCTGAAACAATAAGCGTTGAAAAAAGTGACAGCTGGGCTCGCTTTGGACCAGAAAATCCCCTTCATGCAAAACATTTCCTGCGGCAGGTGAAAGTCGAAGAACCGCACCCTTCGCGAAAGCACCCGATTCGCGATCACCATGATAGACTGAGAATGATTATCATTCTAATTTTTGAC
>JBCBVC010000399.1:0-513 GCA_039817845.1 Cyanobacteria bacterium J06642_2 | reverse complement strand
GTCTTTTACCTTGCCCCCTTGTCCCGACTGCGGTTCCTCCAACATTGTCAAAAATGGCAAAATTCACAACGGTAAACAGAATCATAAGTGCAAAGACTGTTTACGGCAGTTCGTGGAAGATCCGCAAAACAAAATCATTGATGAGGCCACCAAGCACTTAATTGATAAACTGTTGCTCGAAAAGATTCCTCTGGCAGGCATTGCCCGTGTAGCAGAGGTTTCAGAGGTCTGGCTACAGCAATATGTCAATGCCAAATACGACCAAGTTGAGCGTCAGGTAAAAGTGAGTGCTCAAAAAAAGGGCGCTTGACGATTGCGTGTGACGAAGCCTGGTCCTTTGTCGCAAACAAGGGCAACAAGCAATGGATTTGGCTGGCTATCAATCGCGACACGCGCGAAATTGTCGGTGTCCATATCGGCGATCGTTCTGGTTCTGGTGCCCAAGCCTTGTGGGATTCGATGCCGCCTCTCTACCGTCAATGCGCCGTTTGCTACACTGATTTTTGGGAAGCT
>JBCBVC010000398.1:0-514 GCA_039817845.1 Cyanobacteria bacterium J06642_2 | reverse complement strand
CAGATGGATAGTGAAGTGGGGGTTGGAACGACATTTACCATTGTTTTACCGTGGTCAGAGCCTGAGGAAATAGAGAGCGATCACCGAGGTTTATCTGGAGCTGAAAGAGCAACCTAAGTTCTCTCGTATAAATCTATAAAATGTTCAGGTACGGCATGAGGTGAATGAGCTCAATCGGCGCAATAATTTCAAGATTGCCTCAGCATCCTTCCGTTTCTATGGCTCTTGCGTAAGTCCTGTTTAAAAGACTTTGGGTGGTTGCGAATCATCTGCTGAAAGCTAAGCGTGTTTCCAGCCCTCATGAACCTATAAAGATTGCCGAAAATCCGTATTCTATAACGCTGGCTAACCATCTTTCTTAGATTGGACTAATCCTCTCGTGCATTGGACGGCGGCGGACGAGGTGATTTTAGAACTCCTGCGGTTCGCGGTTCCAGTGCAACGGTTCGTTAGATGACTTGTTTGTAGGGTGAGTAGCCATAGTATTTAGGACGGGAGTCAAGACGAACGTGCA
>JBCBVC010000397.1:0-514 GCA_039817845.1 Cyanobacteria bacterium J06642_2 | reverse complement strand
AGTTCAGATGAGACATGTCATCAATAGGCAAAGTTACCAGCTGCCTTGCAAAGCTAGCACAACTTCAGGTAGTCTTGATAGCCTTCATCAAAGTCTTTTCGAAACAAGCAGAATGACGGTACGGGGATATAGCTCAGTGGTAGAGCATTCGACTGCAGATCGAGAGGTCCCTGGTTCAAACCCGGGTGTCCCCTGTTTCTTCTAAGGTTACAGTAGGAAACATAAGGGTTCCAGATAGGCTGGGTCACCGCCAGGTTGCAGCTGCGATGGCCCAGCCTATCTGGAACCCTTATGTTTCCTACTGTAACCTTAGAAGAAACAGGGGACACCCGGGTTTGAACCAGGGACCTCTCGATCTGCAGTCGAATGCTCTACCACTGAGCTATATCCCCGTACCGTCATTCTGCTTGTTTCGAAAAGACTTTGATGAAGGCTATCAAGACTACCTGAAGTTGTGCTAGCTTTGCAAGGCAGCTGGTAACTTTGCCTATTGATGACATGTCTCATCTGAACT
>JBCBVC010000396.1:0-515 GCA_039817845.1 Cyanobacteria bacterium J06642_2 | reverse complement strand
TGCTGCTTCAGTTCGGCTTGTTCGGTGGCCAGGGCCGACTGCTGATTGATTTGGGCCTGCTGCTGCTGGCGCATCTGCTCGACCTGCTGGTGGGCCGTCTGGATTTTTTCTTGAGCAACAGCAAAAAGATTTAGAAAATCAACAGCTGCTTGCTCAAGAAAAAATCCAGACAGCCCATCAGCAGGTCGAGCAGATGCGCCAGCAGCAGCAGACCCAGATTAACCAGCAGTCTACCCTGGCCACCGAGCAAGCTGAGCTCAAGCAGCAGATCGTCCAGACCCAGGGCTCCCTAGCTGAGCTGGACAAAAAACTCTCCACCCAAAAGGCCGAACGCGATCGCACCGAGCACCAGCTACGCGACCAGCGCAACCAGTATCAGCAGCTTGAATGGCAGCAGCAAAAGCTGCAAGAGGCCCAGCAAGAGCGCCAGCAGCAGCTGACCGAACTCGCTCAAATTATTGAAGCAAAACGTGCAGAGCTGCCCGACCCGCTACCTGAGATTCCTGAAGATCTGA
>JBCBVC010000395.1:0-526 GCA_039817845.1 Cyanobacteria bacterium J06642_2 | reverse complement strand
TCATGCTGTCTTTAGCGACCATAAAGTCCGCATGAAACTTGGATTGAGCGAATCCCATTTTGCTGAGTGCGTGACCACACCTGGGACATTCGTCATAGCCGGTATCGATCAATCCAAGTTTCATGCTGTCTTTAGCGACCATAAAGTCCGCATTCAAAAACACAAGTGTCCCAATCCAGACTGTGGTTGGCAAAGCACTCCCACAACGACGTCAGTCTTCGGTACGACGCTCCACCCCGACTTAGCCAAGTTGCAATGCGAGCAAGGCGCTTTATACAGCTACCGTAAAGCGCAGACGAATCTAGAGAAGTTGACGGTTCGTCGACGTCCGGTCAATAACCACAACAAAATCAAATCAATCGCCAACCAAGTCGGTGCCGTGCTCGCTCAGGAGAACCTCCAACCGGTAGAAGTGGCCAAGGGGGCCACTCGTGCCCAAGAAGTCATTACCACCTGTAAATTATTCGGGGATGAGTTGCGAGCCAAGGATTTGAGCGGGATCTACCATAGTGTCATTCGCTTCGAA
>JBCBVC010000394.1:0-531 GCA_039817845.1 Cyanobacteria bacterium J06642_2 | reverse complement strand
CTGAAACCAAAGTTTTTTCAAAAAAGGGGTTGACTTTGTTATTTATCTTCCCTATATTGGTAAATGCGCGGTTGAGAGACGCAAGTGAGTCAACAGCGGACAGAACCTAGACAATACAATAGTTTGACGGTTTTTAAAACACATAGTTTTTTGAATAGAGAACAATCAAAAACCACCCCAAATGAAAGATTTTAATGAAAAGCTAAAAACTTCATAGAATCTTCATAAAAGGAATGGTCGAAAAGAAAAAAGAGCTACAAATCAACTTAGATTGATGGAGTAAGTTCATCATGGAGAGTTTGATCCTGGCTCAGGATGAACGCTGGCGGTATGCCTAACACATGCAAGTCGAACGAACTATTTATAGTTAGTGGCGGACGGGTGAGTAACGCGTGAGAATCTGCCTCGAGGATGGGGACAACAGTTGGAAACGACTGCTAATACCCAATATGCAGCAATGTGAAATATTTTTTGCCTTGAGAGGAGCTCGCGTCCGATTAGTTAGTTGGTGGGGTAAAAGCCTACCAAGGC
>JBCBVC010000393.1:0-538 GCA_039817845.1 Cyanobacteria bacterium J06642_2 | reverse complement strand
TGTCATGTCGCTATCCAGCGTATGTTCGGCGGGAACAGTAGAGGCGTAAGCAGCGGAATTGACTATGGAATCCTCAGAACGATCGCCAGATATTCGAAAAATAGTTAAGCTAACGAACCCCGAAAAGCTTTATGCCATTGAAGACCGCGACGGTCGGTCGATTCCATTCGAGGACGCAAGTGGCAGCCAAATGGTTGGGCATTACAGAGATAATGCAACGAACTCTAGCGAAGTCCTGAAGATCATTCGTGACGAGCAAGGCCAGGTAACAGGTTGGCATCACGAACAGGTAAGCCTGGGAGTTGCGGAGCGAGCATTAGAAAAGTTCCGCGACGAGCACGTCAAGGTTATCGAAGACGCCCAGGGAAAAGGCAATATTCTGAGAAATTTGATGCAGAGAGCTGGTGTTGGTACAGCCTCAGCCTTGAGCAGCATGCTCGACGCTTGGTCAGACAAACTCAAAGAGATGGGGCAGCTCAAAAATAGTCAGAGATCGCTTCAGACGTGGAACGACACCTATCGCGTTCAGCGCCAACTC
>JBCBVC010000392.1:0-540 GCA_039817845.1 Cyanobacteria bacterium J06642_2 | reverse complement strand
CAAATTCAGTAATGATCCTTCCGCAGGTTCACCTACGGAAACCTTGTTACGACTTTTACTACCGATTGAATGGTTTAGTGAGATCTCAGGATTGGCGCTGGTGGGGTGGCGACACCTTGCCAGAATGCCGAGAATTTGCTCAAACTTGATCATTTAGAGGAAGTAAAAGTCGTAACAAGGTTTCCGTAGGTGAACCTGCGGAAGGATCATTACTGTACTTTGACAATTTGTGTATAGAGTATAGGGTGTGTGGAGACTTCCCTTGCGGTCCATCTCAACATACAACTAATACAATTCACAGTGTATAACACAAAGTGTCAAAGTACAGTAATGATCCTTCCGCAGGTTCACCTACGGAAACCTTGTTACGACTTTTACTTCCTCTAAATGATCAAGTTTGAGCAAATTCTCGGCATTCTGGCAAGGTGTCGCCACCCCACCAGCGCCAATCCTGAGATCTCACTAAACCATTCAATCGGTAGTAAAAGTCGTAACAAGGTTTCCGTAGGTGAACCTGCGGAAGGATCATTACTGAATTTG
>JBCBVC010000391.1:0-541 GCA_039817845.1 Cyanobacteria bacterium J06642_2 | reverse complement strand
AAAGTCATAGTGGTTGGTCTAGCCGCGATTGGGGTGATCCTTACGCCGATCTATCTGTTGTCTATGCTGCGCCAAATCTTCTTTGGCCCCGAGAATAAGGAACTGGTAGAGCATGAGGAGCTGATCGATGCTGAGCCTCGGGAAGTCTTTGTGATTGCCTGCCTGTTGTTCCCCATCATTGGTATCGGATTTTACCCCAAGCTGGTGACCGACATTTACGATGTCAAAACCAATCAGTTGGTAGCGCAGGTGAGGAGCAGCAACACGGCCTTAGCTTCAATTCATCCTTCTGAGCCTGTTTCGGCGGCGCTTCCTTCTCATACAAAGGTTAGTAGCTTAGCCGCACCACCTCTTTACTAGACCCTAAGTTCAGTCAAAGCGGTGTCAATCTCCTACCTTTTTAGTGAGTTTGACACCGCTTACCGATTTTGCGAAAGAGTGTAGTTTTCACTTGTGAAGGCTTAAGGGCACTTCGATTAATTAACCAAGCTGCTTCTGGAAGAGCAAAAAGAAACCTATCTTGAACAGAACTTATACGATA
>JBCBVC010000390.1:0-548 GCA_039817845.1 Cyanobacteria bacterium J06642_2 | reverse complement strand
CCTGGAGGTCATCGACCAAGGCTTTGACCCAGACCACACGATTGCTGATGGCGGCAGTGCGCTACGGGCAGGTCAAAAAGCAGTCATGCCCGAAACGCCCTGTCATGGAGATGTCTTTCATATCCAACATCAATTTGAGCAGGTTGCCAATGGTCTGGCTCGACAAGCCCAAGGGGCCACAACACGTCGCCTCAAACTCGAGCAGCAGATTGCCAAAGCCAAATTGACTAACCGAGTGACTCGAAAGAAGACGAGTCAGCTAGTTCACGCAAAACGCCGAGAGCGAGCACTGGTAACCCTCACCCAAGATATCAAGACCTTATTGCAGTGGCTCTCTCACGATGTACTCGAATTAGCTGGCCCATCGTTGGCCGTGCGTCAGGAGCTGTTTGACTTCATCGTGGCAGAACTCAAACAGCGAGAGTCCAAGCAGCACCCCACGATTCGCAAACTCAGAAAGGCTCTGCATAACCAACGCGATCAGCTGCTGGCTTTCGCAGGTGTCCTCGATCAAAAACTGGTTGAGATTGCTGAACATTTTGAGCTGC
>JBCBVC010000389.1:0-549 GCA_039817845.1 Cyanobacteria bacterium J06642_2 | reverse complement strand
GGAGTTTGGAGCTGATGCTGCAAACTCCTCTTCATAATCGATTGATGTCTTCTTCAATGCATAGTTTGAACATCCTGGTGATGAAACTCCTCCCTGGAGATGCACACACAGCTCATGTACTGATGGTTCCTTGCTAATATCATTATTTTCCCACCAAAGAAATCTAAGATACTTCCGTTGCTCTGCTGGAACTTGCACTTGATAAAACATCTTCTCGATATCTGCCATAAAGGCTATCTCATCTTCCCTGAATCTGGTCAGCACACCCACTATTTGATTTGTTAGGTCAGGACCTGATTCAGGGAAGATGAGATAGCCTTTATGGCAGATATTGAGAAGATGTTTTATCAAGTGCAAGTTCCAGCAGAGCAACGGAAGTATCTTAGATTTCTTTGGTGGGAAAATAATGATATTAGCAAGGAACCATCAGTACATGAGCTGTGTGTACATCTCCAGGGAGGAGTTTCATCACCAGGATGTTCAAACTATGCATTGAAGAAGACATCAATCGATTATGAAGAGGAGTTTGCAGCATCAGCTCCAAACTCC
>JBCBVC010000388.1:0-558 GCA_039817845.1 Cyanobacteria bacterium J06642_2 | reverse complement strand
GCGTTTTCGTCCTGGGGTATAGAGCAAAAGACGAAAACGCAGAAACCGCGGAAAGTAAAAAGTACTTGAAACTATTGTTCCAAAAGTAATAGGAAAGTTTTATTTTTCCAAATTAATAACTTTTAAAGCAATTGGGATAGAATTATCATGGAAATAGCTATTTCCGCCATTTCCGCCATTTCCGCCATTTCCGCGGTTTCCGCGGTTTCCGCGGTTTCCGCGTTTTCGCCCTGGCCGGTTTATCTTGTTATATTAATTCTTATTTTTCTTGTTTTTATTTTTGTAGTAGTTTTTGGTAGTAATAATAATAATTAATATAACAAGATAAACCGGCCAGGGCGAAAACGCGGAAACCGCGGAAACCGCGGAAATGGCGGAAATGGCGGAAATGGCGGAAATAGCTATTTCCATGATAATTCTATCCCAATTGCTTTAAAAGTTATTAATTTGGAAAAATAAAACTTTCCTATTACTTGTGGAACAATAGTTTCAAGTACTTTTTACTTTCCGCGGTTTCTGCGTTTTCGTCTTTTGCTCTATACCCCAGGACGAAAACGC
>JBCBVC010000387.1:0-562 GCA_039817845.1 Cyanobacteria bacterium J06642_2 | reverse complement strand
GAGGGGACGAAGGGTTCCCGCCTCAAACATCGGCATCAGGGTTTCTAAAAGCTGCCGAATGGTGGCCGTATTCTCTAGAGAGATATCGAGCATGTCAAACGGCTCGTAGCGCACATCCGGGCGCTGCGCCACCATCTGATCGGGGCTCCAGATACCGATTTTGCCGATTTCAACAAAGCGTCCCCGCTGCCCCAAGGCCGCTAGAGAACTGGGAATGAACTCCCCGTTGAGGGAATTGAGTACTACGTCAACGCCCTCACCCTCGGTGGCCGTCAGAATCTCCTGCGCAAACTCCACCGAGGGTGAGGGCGTTGACGTAGTACTCAATTCCCTCAACGGGGAGTTCATTCCCAGTTCTCTAGCGGCCTTGGGGCAGCGGGGACGCTTTGTTGAAATCGGCAAAATCGGTATCTGGAGCCCCGATCAGATGGTGGCGCAGCGCCCGGATGTGCGCTACGAGCCGTTTGACATGCTCGATATCTCTCTAGAGAATACGGCCACCATTCGGCAGCTTTTAGAAACCCTGATGCCGATGTTTGAGGCGGGAACCCTTCGTCCCCTC
>JBCBVC010000386.1:0-565 GCA_039817845.1 Cyanobacteria bacterium J06642_2 | reverse complement strand
TTGGGTTAACAAAGCTTCAACCTGCCCAAGGGTAGATCACACGGTTTCGCGTCTACTACTACTAACTATAGCGCCCTATTCAGACTCGCTTTCGCTACGGCTGCGGTGCTGAACACCTTAACCTCGCTAGTAAAAGTAACTCGTAGGCTCATTATGCAAAAGGCACGCCGTCATCACGCCAAAGCGTGACTCCGACCGCTTGTAAGCGTATGGTTTCAGGATCTTTTTCACTCCCTTATTCAGGGTTCTTTTCACCTTTCCCTCACGGTACTGGTTCACTATCGGTCTCTAGGAATATTTAGCCTTATGGGATGGTCCCCACAGATTCATACAGGGTTTCACGTGCCCCGCACTACTCAGGATACCACTAATTCATTATAAATTACCTATACCGGGCTATCACCGTCTACGGCTCCTCTTTCCAAAGGATTCTAATTCTTTACAACTCCTATAACGTGGTCCTACAACCCCATTAATGCCGTAACATCAATGGTTTGGGCTAATCCGCGTTCGCTCGCCACTACTAACGGAATCACTTTTGTTTTCTTCTCCTCCGGGTACTTAG
>JBCBVC010000385.1:0-597 GCA_039817845.1 Cyanobacteria bacterium J06642_2 | reverse complement strand
CCTTGATGACACAGCCCAGGAGCACTCTCAAACGTAAGCTGGTTGCCTAGTTTGACGTCTGTCAGTGGCATTGACATCTGGGACCGTTTCTCCAGATGGGACTGCCCTCAAAAGATAACGGCTTTGATATTGAGGGGTTAGCCGTTTGCGGTAACCGAGTATTTATAGGGCTGCGAGGTCCCGTACTGCGAGGCTGGGCTCTTCTCCTGGAGCTAAGGGTGGAAACCTCTGCACCCGGAACCTTGAACTTAGCGGCCCCAGATGACGGAGTCTTGTACCGGAAACATTTTCTCGACCTTAATGGCTTGGGCATCCGCGAGCTTTGCTTGCATGGCAAAGACTTAATAATTCTGGCGGGACCGACGATGACACTAACTGGAGCCATGCAAATATTCTTGCTAGAAAACGCGATCGAGCACGAACGAGACACTTTGTCGGATCTTGCTTCGGGTAAGCTTACAGTCCTGTTCGATCTGCCCTTCACTATGGGTTCAGACAATGCCGAAGGGCTCACTTTATTCAGGGCAAACGCATACTCACCCGGCGAGGATGGTTGAAAGGAAATCGTTATCCCATCCAGCCTTAAGTCGTTTCGCC
>JBCBVC010000384.1:0-603 GCA_039817845.1 Cyanobacteria bacterium J06642_2 | reverse complement strand
CTATTGTAGTACCGTCGTGTTGCTCATTCTTGCCGGGTATGTAAAGCTAAAGTGCCACCTGCGGTATGTTCGTCTCATTTTCTTGCTCCGGTTTGCGTGTTCTTGATCTGGTTTCCCGCTCCCCATGGTCCAAATCCCGCTCCGTGTTGCTTCTGAGTGCTTTGTTCCGCGCCGCATGATGCTTCTCAGATTCCTTTTTACGTGTCAGCCTGTTCGCCTCACGATGTCGTTTTGCCTCAGATCCTTTGTGTGCTATTCTCTGACTCTGCGCCTTCTGCTGACCGGTAGATTTCCTATACTCGCCCATTTATCGTACCGGATGATGCTCGGAATGAATTTGGCTCTTCACGGATCGCGATGGTGGTCGTTGTATGCATGCCCGCTGGATCATGAAATTGGCAGAGTTCGATTTCACTCTCGTCCATGCTTCTGTTCCCGCAGCGGACGCCCTCTCGCGCACGCCTTCTTTTCACACGGCGGGGTCGGAATCCTCTTCGAATTCGGCGTCGGTTGCTGAAGTCCTCGTAGTGGACCCATCGGCCACGGTCTCAGCACCTATTGCTGTCTCGGTAACTACGTCTACCCACTCGCCGGAATTTTTGC
>JBCBVC010000383.1:0-631 GCA_039817845.1 Cyanobacteria bacterium J06642_2 | reverse complement strand
TTTAACAGTTTTTAACTTTTTGCTTAAAAAAATGTGTTTATGTTTATTTATGTGTTTATGTGAAGGCCCAATCAAAAAATTGTTTTGCAATACAAAGTATGAACAAGTACCGTATTACTTCGATTTAGCGCCGCGGCGCTTATTAAATTTTCGAAGTTTTAGGTGCGGCGCTTAATCGAGGGCAGCGCTTATTGCAAATATCAACTCAAACACCATCAAAGAAGCTTAGTTTTACATCTTTCTATCAATCAATTCTTCAAATCAGAGCAGTATTAATACTATACATTTCTTTAATGACTGTTTTCCCTGCTTAATTCAAACAATATTTTGATTTTTTGATCTCTATCAGGTATTAATTCCAATAACAACCGTGTAGTCAGCAGTTTTTTGAAGAAAAACTATTTTGAAATTTTAGGTGCGGCGCTTATTCGAGGGCGGCGCTTATTAAATATTTTTCTTAAAAAGTGCGGCGCTTAATCGAGGGAGGCGCTTATTCGAGGGCGGCGCTAAATCGAAGTAATACGGTAAGTAACCTGGAAACATTTCGAAGCTTTCTTAAAAAAGTAATTGTTCTGTAAAATTATCTGCTAACAATATTTTGAAATAAAGGAACAATCGTAGAAGTCCAAAT
>JBCBVC010000382.1:0-649 GCA_039817845.1 Cyanobacteria bacterium J06642_2 | reverse complement strand
AACTTTAGCCAGGCAGAAGACCCAAGGCTACAACGACTGTCTTCTCTGGGCTGCAGAACTTAGCAGGAAAAGTCAGGACTATGAATACGAGCGCCAGGGGGTCTGCAATCTGTTTCTGTTTTCGGAACCCTTGAGGGGATGGCGACATGTGGAAGTGACGGAGCGACGCACCGCCATCGACTATGCTCAGCAGATGAAATATCTGGTGGATGAGTGCTATCCCCATGCCATCAAGATTCGGTTAGTTCACGACCAGCTCAACACGCACGTCCCTGCGTCACTCTACAAGGCCTTCGCAGCGTCCGAAGCGAAACGCATTCTCGACAAGTTGGAGATGCATTACACTCCCAAGCATGGCAGTTGGCTCAATATGGCCGAGATTGAGTTGAGCGTGTTGGCTCGTCAGTGTCTGGAGCGACGCATGCCTGACAAACAGAGCTTGCAGGACCAGGTGGCTGCGTGGGAAAGCCATCGAAACCGTCATTTTCACAAGATTGATTGGCGCTTTACCACTAACGATGCACGGATTAAGCTCAAGCGGCTTTATCCCTCAATACTCTCTTGACGGAACACTAGTTTTGGGGTTGGCGAAAACTCATACGCCCGTTTGAGCTCCTTCGCACTCTCAAACACAGTTGATAAGCTCCGA
>JBCBVC010000381.1:0-655 GCA_039817845.1 Cyanobacteria bacterium J06642_2 | reverse complement strand
ATTTAGTCCCAGACGAAACCGACGTGACGATGCTCGAAATCGACGGTGAATGGGCGTACGTACAAATTGGCGATGTCGTCATCCTCGATCGCTTGGGAGGAGCAATGTTGCCGCAGGTATTGGTCAAACCCGAGCACGTCGCCAGCGCACTGAAAGACCAAATCTGAATTTAGGAGCTTTATCGTGGCGAATACTACTGAATTTGCTGTCGAGCGCGCCAAACTGCAAGGGCTGCTCCAGCAGACCATCGACATCATTGAGGCCAGCGTCCAAGAAGCAACGTTCAAAATTACTGTGGGCTCTCGAAAGGTCGCTACCGTGGAGGCCGGTAAGGTCGCAGACATTCGATTTAGAGATGCCAGGGAATTAGCTAATGTGCGGTCGGCCTTGAGTGACACTCCGCGCAACGATAAACAAGTCTCAATCGTTCTCGGCGAAGAGAAGATCTTTGCCATCGATCGCAAATCGAACGTCACTATCGATACGTACTCCCTTTCAAATTTGCCTGCAAGAGTCACCCCTGTCGAACCCATTGAGGCCGCAGACGTTGTTGAAGCGGCGATCGCGGCAACTGAGCAAACCGCAGTGGCTGAGATTGTGGAAGAAGGTGTTGTCCGTAAGGAGGTTTCAGAAGGTAACACACCTGCTAGATCGC
>JBCBVC010000380.1:0-662 GCA_039817845.1 Cyanobacteria bacterium J06642_2 | reverse complement strand
GATCGTCCAGCCAATAGTAGTAGGTGAACCACGCATCTGGCTCAGAGATGGCCACTAGCTCTCCCGAGCGATCGCAAAGCGCCTGACTTCGCTCGCACAGTCGACATTCACCGCAAGCCAGGCTATGACCCCGTTGAGATGTTTGTCGATCCGGAGTTGAAATTTCCCAAACTGAAAATAGGTTGGACGCTACTGAAGAAACAATTGGGATTCCGGTATCTGCTCGACGTCATTCCTCTCGATGCCACGCTAATTCAAGGCTGCCACGGCTGTGCCGCGCCCTCCCCTGAAGCAGGACCGCTGTTTATCACGCAACAGTCTGAGATGCTGCCGAGTGCGTCCATTGAGGCGATTGACGTGTTCCATCTTTTACTCAAGCACTTACAGGTACCTTAAAGTAAACAGAATCCCCCTTTCGATAGAGTCGGGGGCTCACAAGCCTCATATGGATAGATAGATATATGGATAGATAGATATGTGGATAGATAGATATGTGGATAGATATGGATAGACATAGCGCGTTCGGATATTACGTTCCGTATAGGTCCTACCTCACGTCTGTGAGAATTTACGGGAGCAACTGATCTGACTTTTCCTGCTAAGTGTGCAGGCTGGCCAACTTCCACCCCTCAACCAGGTCCTGTAATTTGGCCAATCCCTTC
>JBCBVC010000379.1:0-664 GCA_039817845.1 Cyanobacteria bacterium J06642_2 | reverse complement strand
TCATCACTTTATGCCTCAGTAAGTGATATCTGATGATCTGGCATCTGGCTTAGATAGTCAATTAATCGAGGTGCCCATATGTATGTTCCCATCACCAAGCCGAACAGCGACCTAGTGTCATCGAAAAAATCTTGAAATACAAGACCTAGAACCTTGGGAGTGAAATCTCTAACCAGGAAACCTCGCTATCTCTTCCTCTCCGGCACCGAGAACCGAAGTCTCTCCGATGCACACCCTCACCTTATCGAGAGCGCGCGTCAGCTCAGGCATGAAAAAGTCATATAAAGTCAGATCTTGAAGTCATAAGATGAGCTATTTCTATCCATCTTGGCGATCGCGCTCTCCATAGATCGCCTGCATATGTGGGCAGAAAGAGAACTCCACGAACCTGACTGGAGAAATCTCCCTTGGCCAAAGAAGCTCGGTAACCAGAGGAAACTGACGATTATGGACAGCTGTATCGCATCCAAAGCAAAGGATAGTGCTGCAAAATGAAGGTTACATCGCTGCTAGAAGTTCAGCCGTCAAGCGGGCTTATGACGTTTTAGCGATTCAGAACCCAGCCGCAGTCAATGCTTCTATGTTCAAACTAGTGCTCCGTCAGGCTTGATATGAAGGTCAATATGGGTCAAAAGTTAAGGTGGCCATGCCACTGCGACAAATA
>JBCBVC010000378.1:199-549 GCA_039817845.1 Cyanobacteria bacterium J06642_2 | reverse complement strand
CTCACGGGTGACCGCTAACGCTTCCGGTAATAGCTCTGGCAACTGCTTCGACAGCTCACGGAGCGCAGACGCACGATCATATTCAGAGGCGATCTCACGGGTGACCGCTAACGCTTCCGGTAATAGCTCTGGCAACTGCTTCGACAGCTCACGGAGCGCAGACGCACGATAAGATTCATCGGCGATCTCACGGGTGACCGCTAACGCTTCCGGTAATAGCTCTGGCAACTGCTTCGACAGCTCACGGAGCGCAGACGCACGATCAGATTCAGAGGCGATCTCACGGGTGACCGCTAACGCTTCGGGTAATAGCTCTGGCAACTGCTTCGACAGCTCACGGAGCGCAGACG
>JBCBVC010000378.1:0-99 GCA_039817845.1 Cyanobacteria bacterium J06642_2 | reverse complement strand
CACGATAAGATTCATCGGCGATCTCACGGGTGACCGCTAACGCTTCCGGTAATAGCTCTGGCAACTGCTTCGACAGCTCACGGAGCGCAGACGCACGAT
>JBCBVC010000377.1:0-669 GCA_039817845.1 Cyanobacteria bacterium J06642_2 | reverse complement strand
CCCATTTGATTTCGAGTCAAACGCCTTAACCACTCGGCCATTGCAGCCCAACGAGGCTGACCAGCGTCTGTCAGAGACCATTCAACTTCAACATTTTTGCTTCACAAATCTAATGCATTCAACGATGCCTAGCCTGGGCAAAGCTCTAACGCTGCGAGTAGGACTCGAACCTACGCGGGAAGATCCCATTTGATTTCGAGTCAAACGCCTTAACCACTCGGCCATTGCAGCCCAACGAGGCTGACCAGCGTCTGTCAGAGACCATTCAACTTCAACATTTTTGCTTCACAAATCTAATGCATTCAACGATGCCTAGCCTGGGCAAAGCTCTAACGCTGCGAGTAGGACTCGAACCTACGCGGGAAGATCCCATTTGATTTGTGAAGCAAAAATGTTGAAGTTGAATGGTCTCTGACAGACGCTGGTCAGCCTCGTTGGGCTGCAATGGCCGAGTGGTTAAGGCGTTTGACTCGAAATCAAATGGGATCTTCCCGCGTAGGTTCGAGTCCTACTCGCAGCGTTAGAGCTTTGCCCAGGCTAGGCATCGTTGAATGCATTAGATTTGTGAAGCAAAAATGTTGAAGTTGAATGGTCTCTGACAGACGCTGGTCAGCCTCGTTGGGCTGCAATGGCCGAGTGGTTAAGGCGTTTGACTCGAAATCAAATGGG
>JBCBVC010000376.1:0-673 GCA_039817845.1 Cyanobacteria bacterium J06642_2 | reverse complement strand
AGTAGCCGTCAAGCTGCTTCTGACGTTTTAGCTACCCAGAATCCAGTCGTAGTCAGTGCTTTCACGTCCAACTTAAAACTTTGAAAGCTACATGTGTTATAGCTAAATTAGCGGCGTGATTGATATATTTAGGCGCACACACTTCAAATCGCGCTGTCGATTTGGAAATTATCAGTGTTGATGTTTTAACGCAGCCTGCCCGATCGCAAAATACTCACCACCAGCCACAGTCCTAGCAAGCTGGCAGCGGCAAACAGTACGTTGCTGAGCCAATAAACCTGGAACGACTGTTCTCCAGAAGATAAGATTCTGCTAATCGCTTGTCTTACAGCATTGTGGTTGGTTCATTAGTAATTGGAGCAGCAATCTTATCTTCTGGAGAACAGTCGTTCCAGGTTTATTGGCTCAGCAACGTACTGTTTGCCGCTGCCAGCTTGCTAGGACTGTGGCTGGTGGTGAGTATTTTGCGATCGGGCAGGCTGCGTTAAAACATCAACACTGATAATTTCCAAATCGACAGCGCGATTTGAAGTGTGTGCGCCTAAATATATCAATCACGCCGCTAATTTAGCTATAACACATGTAGCTTTCAAAGTTTTAAGTTGGACGTGAAAGCACTGACTACGACTGGATTCTGGGTAGCTAAAACGTCAGAAGCAGCTTGACGGCTACT
>JBCBVC010000375.1:0-763 GCA_039817845.1 Cyanobacteria bacterium J06642_2 | reverse complement strand
TGAAAATTTCATAAAGCCCAAAAACTGTTCAAATCGACTCTAAGTCATGTCTAGTGATGGAAATCACCAAAGAAGAGTCATTGCAAATTTTCATCAGGTCTTGTTAACACGTTCACTGCCAAAGCTTTTTCGAAAATTGGAAATTTTGTTGCATTTTCATTGCATTTTTAGAATCTAGACTAAATGTCCTTTCTTTTGATACCCAACTTTATGCCCTTAGAAGCAAAACTTGACCAGAAATCTGTCTTGAAAGTTAAAGAAATGACCTAATTTTCAAATGCAAAATTTCCAATTTTCGAAAAAGCTTTGGCAGTGAACGTGTTAACAAGACCTGATGAAAATTTGCAATGACTTTTCTTTGGTGTTTTCCATCACTAGACATGACTTAGAGTCGATTTGAACAGTTTTTGGGCTTTATGAAATTTTCATCAGGTCTTGTTAACACGTTCACTGACAAAGCTTTTTCGAAAATTGGAAATTTTGCATTTGAAAATTAGGTCATTTCTTTAACTTTCAAGAGAGATTTCTGGTCAAGTTTTGCTTCTAAGGGCATAAAGTTGGGTATCAAAAGAAAGGACATTTAGTCTAGATTCTAAAAATGCAATGAAAATGCAACAAAATTTCCAATTTTCGAAAAAGCTTTGGCAGTGAACGTGTTAACAAGACCTGATGAAAATTTGCAATGACTCTTCTTTGGTGATTTCCATCACTAGACATGACTTAGAGTCGATTTGAACAGTTTTTGGGCTTTATGAAATTTTCA
>JBCBVC010000374.1:0-823 GCA_039817845.1 Cyanobacteria bacterium J06642_2 | reverse complement strand
GAATGAAGAAGATACAGTAGTGGTTGAAGCAGACCAGTTTGTAGCATGTAAATTACGTTTGACTGATGTTGTTGTTGATGATGATGTTGACGACGACGACGATGATGTTGAATTGATCCCAGGTGGTAGACAATCCATGGATTGGTGTATTAAACTAATTCTCTCATTTTATATTTTTTTATCAAAGGGATCAATTCAACATCATCGTCGTCGTCGTCAACATCATCATCAACAACAACAACATCACAAAAGTTGTCGAATGAAGAAGATACAGTAGTGGTTGAAGCAGACCAGTTTGTAGCATGTAAATTACGTTTGACTGATGTTGTTGTTGTTGATGATGATGTTGACGACGACGACGATGATGTTGAATTGATCCCTTTGATAAAAAAATATAAAATGAGAGAATTAGTTTAATACACCAATCCATGGATTGTCTACCACCTGGGATCAATTCAACATCATCGTCGTCGTCGTCAACATCATCATCAACAACAACATCAGTCAAACGTAATTTACATGCTACAAACTGGTCTGCTTCAACCACTACTGTATCTTCTTCATTCGACAACTTTTGTGATGTTGTTGTTGTTGATGATGATGTTGACGACGACGACGATGATGTTGAATTGATCCCTTTGATAAAAAAATATAAAATGAGAGAATTAGTTTAATACACCAATCCATGGATTGTCTACCACCTGGGATCAATTCAACATCATCGTCGTCGTCGTCAACATCATCATCAACAACAACATCAGTCAAACGTAATTTACATGCTACAAACTGGTCTGCTTCAACCACTACTGTATCTTCTTCATTC
>JBCBVC010000373.1:0-824 GCA_039817845.1 Cyanobacteria bacterium J06642_2 | reverse complement strand
ATAACACGCTGCACCTAAATGCATTTCGGGGAGTACGAGCTATTTCCGAGCTTGATTGGCCTTTCACCCCTACCCACAGGTCATCCCAAGACTTTTCAACGTCAACGGGTTCGGTCCTCCACTGTGTGTTACCACAGCTTCAACCTGCCCATGGGTAGATCGCACGGTTTCGCGTCTACTACTACTGACTGTGGCGCCCTGTTCAGACTCGCTTTCGCTACGGATCCGCACCATAAGTGCTTAACCTTGCCAGTAAAAGTAACTCGTAGGCTCATTATGCAAAAGGCACGCCGTCACCCGAAGGCTCCGACCGCTTGTAGGCGTATGGTTTCAGGGTCTTTTTCACTCCCTTGTTCAGGGTTCTTTTCACCTTTCCCTCACGGTACTGGTTCACTATCGGTCTCCCAGGAGTATTTAGCCTTGGCGGATGGTCCCGCCGGATTCACACAGGGTTTCACGTGCCCCGCGCTACTCAGGATACTGCTATGGTAAATGTCCTTTACCTGTACGGGGCTCTCACCCTCTACGGCCGCTCTTTCCAAAGCGTTCCAGTTCATCGCACTACCAATAGCGCAGTCCTACAACCCCAACATTGCCGAAACAACATTGGTTTGGGCTGTTCCGCTTTCGCTCGCCACTACTCACGGAATCACTCTTGTTTTCTCTTCCTCCGCCTACTTAGATGTTTCAGTTCAGCGGGTTAGCCCCCCTTGCGGGGTGACATACCTTCAGTATGCCGGGTTGCCCCATTCGGACACCCGCGGATCAATGCTCATGTGCAGCTCCCCGCGGTTTTTCGCAGCTTATCACGTCCTTCTTCGCCT
>JBCBVC010000372.1:0-938 GCA_039817845.1 Cyanobacteria bacterium J06642_2 | reverse complement strand
GCGAGGAATGCTGAGTTGGCTCAATGCTGGCAGACTCTCCAGCCATTTCATCCAATCCTCTACTTCCTTGGCCGGTATTTCTTCATCCCATCCGTAGCCGCGAGGCCACAGCTTCTGGAAGTGGATCCTGGCCTGAATGACGACTGGGGAAATGAAGCCGAGCGGGTCGAACAGCGTGGCGTAGAAACTCAGCAGCTTGCGCATGGTCCAGACTGTCATCTTCTCTGGCAGGTCCTTGCGAAAGGAAAAAGCATCGTCCGCTGCTGAATAATAAATGCCGAGCGCTTTGACGGCGGGCGCCGTCATCGTGGCCTCCTGCAGGTCAGCGAGGTCCATGGTGGGCGCCCTCTCGTCCTCTGGCAGCTCGGACAAGACGTCGGGGTGGCTTGACATGAACTTGGCGATGTCCATCCCGATCTCCGCATACAGCTTCTTGAGCTGCTGGATAGTCTCTTTGGCCTCGGCCACAGTTTCCACGCTGATCAGGTTGTCATCGACGATGGTAGCGTTCTCGACCACGAAGGCTGCGAGCGGGTAGATGTCTGCACGGCGCCTTGCCCACTCCTTGATCGAGTAGATTGCGACGCAGGGAGATCCGGCGTTGCCGAAAATGTGCTTGCGCCAGCGATACTCTTCAGCCTCCTCGATCTTGCCAGACTTGGACCAGAGAAAGTGGTGGTAAGCTTGATCCTCCGGGGTCATGCTGACCTGAAGAAACATCTCCTTGATATCGCAGCTGAGTGCCACCTTCTCTCGCCTGAAGAACTGCAATACATCGACGATGTCGTTGATCATCTTGGGGCCGGCCAAGACTGCATCGTTGAGACTTTTGCCGCCAAACTTGAGCGCGCCGTTGAAAACTGGTCTGACCTTGGTTGACAGCCTGTCCTTGCGTATGACCGCGAAGTGGGTGAGGTAGAACTTGCCCGTGCCGAGCG
>JBCBVC010000371.1:0-1016 GCA_039817845.1 Cyanobacteria bacterium J06642_2 | reverse complement strand
TCGTCGGATGGTGGCGGTGGAGAGGAGGCTGTAGCCGTGCTGTGTTTGGAGCGAGTAAGCAAGCATTATGGCGATCGCAGCGCACTTTCCGAGCTGTCGTTGCGAGTACGAGCTGGGGAAATCTACGGGTTGTTAGGTCCCAATGGTGCGGGAAAAACCACGACTATCAATATCTTGTGTAACTTACTGCAGCCTGACGGCGGTGACATCGAAATCGCAGGACGCCCAGTATCTGACGCGACTAAGCCCCTAATTGGTGTCGCGCCCCAGGAAAATCTGCTGTACGGTGGCCTCACCTGTGCTGAAAATTTGGACTTTTTCGCGCGTCTTTACGGGCTTTCAAGCTCCGAGCGGCGGGAACGTCTTAAAGTTTGTTTGGAGGCTGTCAATCTCAGCGATCGCGTCCATAGCGTGGCTGGAACACTGAGTGGCGGGATGCAGCGGCGTTTGAGTACGGCGATCGCGCTGGTTCACAATCCCAAACTAGTGGTGTTAGACGAACCGACGACCGGACTCGATATTGAAGCGAGGTATGACATCTGGGAGTTGATTCGAAGATTGAAACGCGACGGTATTACGGTGTTGTTAACCACTCACTTACTGGAAGAAGCCGAACGATTGTGCGATCGCATCGGCATTATCAAGCAAGGCCAACTGTTGGCAGAAGGCACTCTGAAGGAGTTGCGATCTTGCATTCCTGCTGAGGAAATCGTGACGTTGCAGACTTCTAATGCAGATGCAGCCATTGCTCGCGGCCAAGCTCGCGGCTTTTCTTATCGTTATTACGGCAACGAACTGGCGTTTTGGCTGCCCCACCCGATGGAATGGCAAGATATTCTAGACTGCTTTGCGGGCATTCAGATTGACTCAATTTCCCGCAGTCCCGTTCGCTTAGAGCACGTCTACGTTGAAAATATTCGCCAAGTCTAGAGTGACAGTCTCAGTAGATCGAAAAGGGATTACCCAACAGGTTGAGTGGAGGGCAGATAGACCTGTTGAACAACGGGGAACTGTCG
>JBCBVC010000370.1:0-1028 GCA_039817845.1 Cyanobacteria bacterium J06642_2 | reverse complement strand
CATCGTCATAGGCATAGTCATCACGATCATCGTCAAGAAGGACTCCGTCCTCTTCTATCAACCCGGGTTGACTTGTATGACCGTCGAAGGATTGTAATAAGCTGCCTAGGCGCCTTTGAGACGTAGACACCGGGCTCATCACTGGACTCCTCGACATCTGCTCCAGCTCTGCCGCCTCCTGGAGCTCTCGCATGCCACCTGTTTGTGACAAACACCACTTAGGCAACTTGTTCTGGCTCCTCTACCCTAACTCTTCGCCTGCACCGGAAGTAGTCCCACACATGGGACGCCCAGCGAAGTCCTCGAGCTTTGCACTACTCGCAAGACAAGTTCTACGCTCTAAGTGCAAAGTTGCCGTACCTGGAGGGAAGACGGTACTGCCGAGCATCACATTGCCGTCATCATCATCATCGTCATCATCATCGTCGTCGTCGTCGTCGTCGTGGTTGTCCCGAAACACTGAGGAACGACCCGACCGACTCCTGTGCCCATAAGCCTGCTCGTAATAGAGCTCATCGTCCTCTCGCCCCAGCATCTCTTGGAAGTTGTTGCCTAAGCTCTGCGGTGAGCCCCAGTTACGGCGCTGACGGGGACGCTGCGCCCACAAACACCGAACAACAGAAGTAAAGATCTCAAGTCTCGGAGTGGTTGCCCAACAGAGGACTCATGTCTTCTTCGCTAAAGATGGGGGCTTGGTGGCAGGCAATGCAGCGGCAGGTTAGTGGCGGAAGAAGGGCAAATCGCCAAGGAAGTGGCGTTGTTGACTGACCTGACTGTCTGCCACGCTCGCTTGACGCTCCTCCTGTGCTCGCACGCGGTCCTCGTTTGCACCACTCGTGTAGGTGGTAAAGTTCTGCTCTCTATCCTTCTTGGCGTCGGTACCACTGCTGCTGCTGCCACCACCGCCACCGTGCCCGAAGAAGGCACTCATGCCCGTGCGCACACCGCCACCCCAGATGGACCTTGTAGGGCCGCCTTGTTGCAGTGGCGCATCCTCTCCGTTGCCCTTGGCCCACTGCCGACGCTTG
>JBCBVC010000369.1:0-1077 GCA_039817845.1 Cyanobacteria bacterium J06642_2 | reverse complement strand
CAGCAGCAGAACCAGACGAGCCCGAGCTCTCGTCATCAGACGAGGAGATCGAGCCACCGCTCGAGCAGCACGACGTCGCCATGGAAGATGTCGAGGAGTACGAGGTCAAGGCCGGGAACAAGATGATCCGCTTCACCCCCTGCAGCGCCGGGCACTGCAACGCCGACGGCATCTCGAGCGCGGACCTCCAGAGAGCACAGCAGCTCATCCAGGCCGAACAGTTCGGAGCCAGAGTTGGCCCCGCCAGCTCCAAGGACAAGAGCGGCTACCGGCGAAAGCAGGGCACCATGTTCAAAAACGGCAAGACCACCAGGGAGGATAACTACAGCCGGAGGCACCCTGTCCTCAACAAGTTCTGCTCCTTCTGCGGCTCCACGCGCCACTCCAGGCGCCACCGCACTGACGGCAGCTTCCTGTGCGACCGCTACGCCCTCCAGCTGAGGTCCATCCTGATGACCAGGACTGTCCACTACTCCTGCGAGTACCAGATGTGCTCCAACCCGGCGGATCACCTCACGCAAGTGTGCCCAACACTCGCCCAGCGCTGCAAAACTTGCGGCTACCGCGGTCATAACGAGACTGATTGCTTTGGCACCGGCATCATGGACGTCACCAAGGCCCGCGAGGTCTTCGAGGAGGCCGCCGACCGCCACGTGCTGCTGGAGAGACGACGCGAGGACGTGGGATGGGGATTCTACCGCTGCCACCCCAAGAACAGGACCGAGTTGAGCTACAACGGGCTGAACCAGATGTCAGTCAGCAAGGCGCAACAGAAGGCGCTCAACAGAGCTCAATAGACTTTGTCAAGCGCTCAGGAATAATTAATTCAGTGAACCATCGACTCGCTGAAGGAAAGGACTTGGTTCAAGATGTATAAATTCTTAGAATAATGCCATTGGGCAAGTGAAGCAGCCAGCGCGTGCTAGGTGGTAACCGTCAGCATTCGCTTGGCCAGACTTTTGCCAACTAGAGCCACTGCCAATGAAGATGAAGCGAAAGGCTACGTAAGCTACAATTGAGCCTGGACCTTAGAGTTTTGTGAATGGCCTCAAAAACTGAGGAGGGGTGTAAACTCCG
>JBCBVC010000368.1:0-1080 GCA_039817845.1 Cyanobacteria bacterium J06642_2 | reverse complement strand
TGCATTCGTTTGAGGCGTGGGAAAAGAAGGCGACGATTTGCACGGTGGATACGGTGCTGGGATGGATGCAATGCCATCGCCGCCCGATGTATTGCTTTCCCGCCTTGGCAAATGCAGCGTTCGTGTTTGACGAGGTGCATTGCTACGACAGGTCTCTATTCGGGGCGTTGCTGAATTTTTTGAAAACCGTCCAAGCGCCTACGCTGCTGATGTCGGCTTCGTTTTTGCAGCCACAGTTGGATGCGATCGCCAATGCCATCGGCGAAACCCCTGCGATCGTATCGGGGCCAGCCGATTTGGAAAACTTAGCTCGCTATCGGTTTCACGAGGCGGACGAGCCGAATTGGGAGCGGGTTGAGGCCGAACTCCAAGCTGAAGGAAAGGTGCTTTGGGTTTGCAACCAGGTGAGTACGGCGGTTGGAGTGTACGAGGAGGCACAGCGGCGGAGGCTGAATGCCAAGCTCTATCACAGTCGCTATCGCTATGAAGACCGCGTGCAACATCATCGCGAGGTGGTGGATGCATTCAAGCCAGAGCAACAAGAACCCGTGTTGGCGATCGCGACTCAAGTGGCCGAAATGTCGTTGGATTTATCTGCCACGCTGCTAGTTTCACAAATCGCTCCCCCGGCAGCTCTCATTCAGCGATTAGGACGCTTGAATCGAAAGTATTGCGGTCGTGCACTGGACGCTCATTTCTACAAAGATCCCAAAAAGTTTCCCTATCCCCAAGAAGAACGCAATCGCGGCTTAGCTCTGATTCAGGACTTTTCGGGAGAGGTCAACCAAACGGATTTGGCGCAATGGCTGAAGCGCGAGAACTGCTCTCTCAAGCCCGAAACGCATTCCGTGCTTTTGGAAGGCGAATGGCGCACATATCCAGGGATGCTCCGTCAGAGTGGCGTGACGATTACTTGTTTGCTCGAACGAGATCGCCCTCGATTCGGCCAACACGGACGCAACCACCTCAACCGCTACGCCGTGCAGTAGTCCCACTCCTCAGATGGAGCGACCGGAAATCCTTTGTGGCGAAGCCACTGCTTCACTCGTTTGGGATCGGCGAGTAAGGGCACGGCGTAGC
>JBCBVC010000367.1:0-1105 GCA_039817845.1 Cyanobacteria bacterium J06642_2 | reverse complement strand
CCCGGAGCATTCGTCCGATGACGGCGTCCTGATGTTGGAGTACCCCCTGTTGCGTTGCGAGCTCTTCATTGTCCACATTTTGCGCTGCCACCTGGTTGTGAAAGTTTTCACGTACTTCAGCCCTCAATTGAGTAAAGCGAGATCGCGCTTCTACCACCCACTGAGCCAAACGAGATTGTTCTGTCGTCAAACGACGAAGATGGGCTCGGTATGAACGAATTCGGGCTCGGTGTGAACGAGCTGTTAATGGTTCTACTTGCTCTGCGCTAGATTCCGAAGCAAACCCCACAGGAGGTGCAATTGGTACTGCCGATCGACTTGCATTATCAACCCCTCGTTGGACGGCGGCTTCCAGGGATTCTCGGCTCCATCCACTCAAGCTCCTAGCTACCCTACGACTTGAAATGGGGCCCGCCAAGCTCCGCGAATTTTCGGGACCTTCAATAGCTGCTATTGCTCGATTATCACTTTCAACACGTCGTTGCCCAGTCACACTCAATGCTTCTTGGTTCGACCCACCAAAAATTTGGGATACTCGAAGATTTGCAACACGGGCAGCTGCCCTCATTGGGTAATTTCGACGAAGCCGTGTCCTGACTTGTGCACACCGTCTATTGCTTTCCGCGCGATATGGACGACGGGGTTCAACGGGGATGGGGGTGCCTCTGGGGCGAATCGTGGTTCGTCGTCCACCATGTAAGACATCTTGAGGACCACCAGCAATTCCAGCAGCTGGAAACATCACTTCAGCACTATCGTCACCGGGATGTCGCAAACGGCCATTCCGACCACGGGTAGCACTTGGTGCGACAGCTGCAGCTCTTGCAGGTTCGTGAAGCCCTCCACCAGGTTGGTTCTGTTGGCGTTCGGCTTCGCTTGGGCGCCGTCTGCCACCTAGTGCTCTCCCATGTGGCCGTGCTTGCCGACGACGACCCAGGAGGCTACCCATAGGTACAACGGCAGCTGCTCGGGGAGCATTTCTACCCGCAACTCCAACGAGAGTTCCATGGCGAATACGGCGATTCTCAGCAACTTCACGATCAAGGCGTTGTACAGCAAGCGCCCAGGAACGGATACGTCCACCACCCAACTGGGTCATGACATG
>JBCBVC010000366.1:0-1117 GCA_039817845.1 Cyanobacteria bacterium J06642_2 | reverse complement strand
AACACTTCGATTCGTTGCGTGATGCCATGGAGTATGTCCTCCAGAAAGCGTCCTAGATGAAATGGCAGCCGCCATAGTAGTTGCGATTTAACGTCCCGCACTCCCACTCCTTAGTAATCCCAGATTTACCGGAGAAGCTTCACCGCAAGCGTTTGCGTTGAATCTCTTAGAGTTGCGATCTCTGGAGTCAACAGCGACATATTGGGGCGCTTTCAGGTACCTGTGCTCAGCTTGCGAGCCAGAGGCGCGATCGCTAACGTGCAATCTTGTCGCTTCAAATCGTTAGGCCGCCATCCCATTCCGTTTGGTCTGACTGTCAGAACCATTCTTGTCGCGGCTCAATGCCGTGCATTCGCGCAGTGAGGCATTCCCGCTCTCGTTTAAGCTAGAGCCATGGCTGGTTCTTCTTTTCAAAAACTCGTAGGCTACGCTCGACCCTACCAACGCGACCTGTGGTTAGGTGCCCTAGCGCTTCTTCTCGTTAATGCATTAGGTGTATTTCTACCTTGGTACGTCAAAGTTGCCATTGACGACCTCAGCACCATAGTCGATCGCCTCGGCCCGAGCGAATTGTCCGGGCAAGTCGGTCGAGTTGCTGTCTATGCAGCCGTCATTGCCGTTGTCGCCACTGTGATGGCGCTCGTCCGCACGGCTTCACGCATGTGGATGTTTGGCGTGGGCCGTCAGGTTGAATTTGACCTCAAGCAACAAATCTTCCAGCACCTGTTGACGTTGCCGCCGTCTTACTTCGGGCGTCAATCCGTGGGAGAGCTCATCAACCGTTCGACCAGCGACGTCGAAAACGTCCGGCGACTCCTGGGGTTTGCCGTACTGAGCATGTTCAATACAGTGTTTGCCTATGGCCTGACGTTGCCTGCTATGTTGGCGCTCGACCTGCAGCTCACGCTGATTGCCTTATCTGTGTATCCCCTCATGCTGGTGCTGGTGAGTTTGACTAGCGAGCGCCTGCGCCGCCAGCAGATGGTGGTGCAAAATCGGCTGGGAGAAATGAGCGAGCTGATTCAAGAAGATATGAACGGTATCGCTCTGATTAAGGTTTACGGCCAAGAAGCCAACGAACAGCGTGAGTTTGCCAAGCGCAATCAACATTTGCTCC
>JBCBVC010000365.1:0-1146 GCA_039817845.1 Cyanobacteria bacterium J06642_2 | reverse complement strand
TCGAGTGGTCGCCCCCTAGATATAGTGTTCAATCATAGCCAAGCAGTTCAAGCCCCTTGGTATCGAGGGTCAGGCGTTGAAAAATGCGCCCAACATCAAAGATGCCATAGCATCGCCGTTTAAGTACTTTCACACGATTGTTAAACCCTTCAACAAAGCCACTATTGAGACCTTCAAGAAAGTAGTTGGTAATCGGGTCGAGCCAAGTGTCAATCGTCGTCAGGAAGGAGACTGTATTGAATTTTGTGTAAGCGATCTAGAATCCGATCAACTCAGGAGGCGATCGCACAATGGTCCGCAAGAAAAAAGAACCGAATCGCGTCGATGACTTACTCGACGAGCTGCTTGAAGACTGCCAAAGCCCAGAAGACATTTTGGGTGAAGGTGGACTGATGAAGCAAATTAAGAAACGCTTAGTCGAACGTGCGCTGGCAGGAGAACTCAACGGTCACCTCAAAAACGAGGCCGCAGACGCAGAAGCTACACCGAACAGCCGTAACGGTAGTTCGAAGAAAACCGTGCAATCAGAGGACGGAGAACTAGAGCTGTCGATACCCAGAGACCGCAACGGTAGCTTTGAGCCGATTCTGGTGCCAAAGCATCAGCGCCGCATTGCTGGGCTTGACGAGAAGATTCTGGCCCTCTATGCCAGAGGCAACAGCACTCGTGACATCAGCGCTCAGCTCGAAGAACTCTACGGTGGAGCAAAGATATCGGCGACGGTGATTAGCGACGTCATCGAAAGCGTTAGCGAAGATGTCAAAGCATGGCAATCTAGACCATTAGACGAGGTCTACCCGATTGTCTATCTGGATGCACTGTATGTGAACATCAAAGTTTCAGGACGAGTGAGCAAGCGAGCCGTCTACGTCGTGCTGGGCATTGACAAAGAGGGTGACAAACAACTGCTGGGTCTGTGGATAGGCGAAGCAGAAGCCGAAGGGGCCAAGTTCTGGCTGAAAGTGCTCACAGACTTGAAGAACAGAGGTCTGAAAGACATTCTCATCGCCTGCTGTGATGGCCTCAAGGGCTTTCCACAAGCGATAGAAGCCGTCTACCCACACACGCAGGTAATGAGAATGTCTTTCAAGCCCCGATTCTTCAGGTCTGTGAGTACCTTCAACCAGAACTTCGCGCCTTCGGCTT
>JBCBVC010000364.1:0-1181 GCA_039817845.1 Cyanobacteria bacterium J06642_2 | reverse complement strand
CAACTGGTTGCGGGTTTTAGATGTCTGCGTTCGGAATTACCAACTTGCATAGCAAATCTAGGAGCTCAATCTGTTTACTCGAGCTGATTCGGGAGTTTTTCTCGTCCCTTTTCTCTACATTTATAGATTCATTGCACAGCAAATTTAGCTCTCTACTAACGAGAACAAAGAAAGTATCGTTAATGAGTAACTTAACTCTTGCAGAAATGCCGGAGATTAATCATCGTGTACGCCAAACTCTTCAAGGCATAATGCAACTGACTGATCCGCTCGAAGCGCAGTAATAGACGCCGAAATTTGTCCTCCCAGGCAAAAACTCTCTCGATGGTGAAAAACCTCTCCTGATATATCGCGGCTTTGAACAAACGCTTGCGTCCCCGCTTTGGAGTCTTTCTCCCGCGCCGGTTTTCCGGAACGTTTGGAATCATGCCACGGTTGAATATGGCTTTCCGGTTCTTCCGGCTGTCATAGGCAGAATCGAGACTAACCGTCGTATCGCTCAATTCAAGTCCAAGCGTTTGAGCGATGCATGTCAAGTTTGAGAGAGCTTCGCTCAACAGCGGGGACTCGTGACGGTTGCCAGGGGCTGTCACAAACGGAGCGATGACATTGCAGTGGCGATCGCAGAAGGCAACCACCTTGTCGCCTTTGATGTGTTTGTGCCCACTGAACCCAAGCTGATCGCCACCCTTCTTCGCTGCAGTCGTCGTCCCATCACCGTGGATGACGCTGATATCGAGATGTCCTTTCTGATGAAGTCTCGACACAGACTCTGCAAAGATGGCATCAAAACACCCATGAGCTTCGAAGCGTCGAAAAGCACGATAAATTCGAGTGTAGTGGATCTCCGGTTGCCCATCTTTGTCTTTATCGATGGGAAGTTCTTTCCACTGACACCCCAGGTAAAGCAGTCTGAGGATGTAATTGAATATCGCGTGCAATGCGAGTTTCGGCTGGGGTCCGCGACTTCCGGTATGAAGGTGTGGCAAGACAAAAGTCTCGAACTGCTCTAAGGTCAGATGCGTTGGAATCCATTGCCAGGCATGAGATTGAGCCATCATCCACTCCACACGAGCGTCAACCTAAAGGACTTTAGCCGCTTGAGGATGAATTGATGGAATGGCAGCTCAGTAGAGGGTTTCAGACAAATTCACACGGGAGCCGAAACCCGCAACCAGTTG
>JBCBVC010000363.1:0-1189 GCA_039817845.1 Cyanobacteria bacterium J06642_2 | reverse complement strand
GAGCACTAATGGCTTCGCGGGGTGGAAGTTCTTTGATCGTGCCTTCCAACTTTGCCTTGTCGAATTCCAAATAATCAGGCAAGAAGAGCCCTGGATACTCGGCGAATTCTGCGATTAACTGTCGCGAGGCTTTGCGATCGCGGGCCGTAATTTTATCTCCTACTCTGCACTCGTAGCTGGCGATTGTGGCGCGGCGACCGTTGACGAGAATGTGACCGTGGTTGACTACCTGACGTGCGGCGGGGATGGTGGGAGCCATACCGAGGCGAAACACGATACTGTCTAATCGCATTTCCAGCATTTGCAGCAGCACTAATCCTGTCGAGCCTTTCGCTCGACGAGCTCGCTTCATGTAGCGCACCATCTGCTTTTCGCTGACGCCGTAGTTGTAGCGAACTTTCTGCTTTTCATCGAGGCGGATGGCGTATTCCGACTTCTTCTTCCGAGCCGCGCCATGCACGCCGGGAGGATTTGCATTCTTAGGCCGCTTGCGGGTCAAGCCAGGTAGGTCGAGGCCGCCAAAGCGACGCACGACTTTCAAACGGGGGCCAGTGAAGCGGGACATGCGTTAAAAGTCTCCAGGTATATCGAATGAGAACGCAACAGCTACGACATGACTGAGCAGTATATCCGTCAACAGGGAGAAAACCACTAGGCCCGTAAGCTCGCAGCTTGCCACCATGAAAAATAAACTCAGCGATCTACTATAGTAGGCCGAGTAGGTCTACTTCCGTCAATATCTTGCCTCAAGTTTTTCAGCGATCGCCATCGGTGAAGGGGCTCGACAGCCGCTTCACGTTCGGTTGAGAGCTGACAAAAACTTGTGATATGCTGGCATCCCTGAGGACGCATAGCTCAGTTGGTTAGAGTACCACGTTGACATCGTGGGGGTCACTGGTTCGAGTCCAGTTGCGTCCATTCCCTAGAATTCAAGTAGCGCAAGGCTTAGACGACACCGTTACTGATGATAACGCAACACTTAGTACCTATCGCCTAACTAGGGCTTATAGGGTCGGGGCTTTCACTACACTAACAATGCCGAGCTTTGCTCGGCGCACTTACGACACTACCAATCACAGTGGCAAACCACCGTGTTAACAGCACTAAGAGTGCAATGCCACTGACAGACGTCAAACTAGGCAACCAGCTTACGTTTGAGAGTGCTCCTGGGCTGTGTCATCAAGGGAAA
>JBCBVC010000362.1:0-1266 GCA_039817845.1 Cyanobacteria bacterium J06642_2 | reverse complement strand
CCAAGGCCTCCTCTCGCCGTCCCAACTCGCTGAGCATCATGCCGAGATTATTTAAGCTCAAGGCTAGGTTTGGCTGAAATGCATCAGGGCGGTTTCGCGCGAGCTCGCGATAAATCTCAACGGCTTCTCGAGCAGCCTCCAAGGCCTCCTCTCGTTGTCCCAAATCGCTGAGCATCTTGCCGAGATTGGTTAGGCTCAAGGCTAGGTTGGGCTGAAATGCCTCGGGGCGTGTAAGCACAAGCTCGCGACAATTTTCAACGGCTTCTCGAGCTACCTCATAGGCCTCCTCTTGTCGTCCCAAATCGCTGAGTATCTTGCCGAGATTGGTTAGGCTCAAGGCTAGGTTGGGCTGAAATGCCTCGGGGTGGGTACGTGCAAGTTCGCGACAATTTTCAACGGCTTCTCGAGCAACCTCCAAGGCCTCCTCTCGTCGTCCCAAATCGCCGAGCATCTTGCCGAGATTATTTAAGCTCAAGGCTAGGTTTGGCAAAAAGGCATCAGGGCGTGTACGCGCGAGTTCGCGACAATTTTCAACGGCTTCTCGAGCAGCCTCCAAAGCCTCCTCTCGTCGTCCCAACTCGCCGAGTATCATGGCGAGATTGATTAGGCTCTGGGCCAGGTTTGGCAAAAAGGCATCGGGGCGATTATTCGCGAGCTCGCGATCAATCTCAACGGCTTCTCGAGAGGCCTCCAAAGCTCTCTCTTGTCGTCCTAACTGACTGAGCCTCAAGCATTGGTTATTCAGCAGTCTGGCTTGCTCTTCTCTCCCTAGCTCCTTACTCGCTATTGCCTGTTGAATTGTTGTGGCACCCAGCTCTCGTAAGGCAACTGTCTGCTCGGGAATCAGCTCTATCAATCCCTCAGATAACTCTCGATTTGGATGCAGCAATAAATAATCTGCTAGCACTCTCCCAATCGGGTCGCCATTTGCCATCGCCACAGACACAGCTGCGATGGCAGATCGCTCTAAATCCAGCCCGAAAACCTCCATCAACCACTGCTCCGCATCTGGTTTCCTCGCTGCCAGTCGATTGAGCACCGTCAACCCCTTCTCTAAGTCAGATGAGTCACTCGACTGCACCCAAGCCGTACGAATTTGTTCGTCATCTGCGAACACGCGCTCGACCAGCCGTTCTCCAAGCAGATCGGGTTGTAACGGCGCAACCCGCTTCTTCTCCAAATACAACTCAGCTGACTTTTTGCACCTAGGGTAGAGAGGGTAGATTTGGAGTCCCTGAGAGAGCTATAGCAGCAGAGACGTCACCC
>JBCBVC010000361.1:0-1287 GCA_039817845.1 Cyanobacteria bacterium J06642_2 | reverse complement strand
TCTGAGCTCAACGTCTTCTCACTCAGATTAAACTCCTTTCCCCGGTTGAGGGGCGCATGTAAACGGATTTCGTATGAGTTTGCTTAACCAGAAGCAACCGGACGAAGCTGCCGTTGAACTCGATCGCGCGATTGCAATCCTCGAAACCATCCAGCCGGATTGGAGTCAAGCTCAGGCCCTCGCTCTTGTCGCACCGTATACCTCCCGCCTATCTGTGGAAGGCGATGGCACCACCCATCTCGATCGCCTTCTGGCCATAGCCGAGGCAATGCAGGACGAAGCCAGCCAAGCCCACGCTTTGATCGGTATCGCTAGCGTCCGCGCTCAGAGGCAGGAGTATGTTGAGGCGATCGCCCTGAGCGATCGCGCATTGCCTCTAATTGCCTCCACACCAGGTGCTGACAGGCAAGCTGTGCTGATAATCCAAGCACTCGGCACGTTCATGTCTATTCGCGATCGCGAGCTTTCGAACGCCCAAATCGATGCATTAATACCGATTGCTGCCAATATTCGCAACGAGCAAGTCAGATCAGAAAGTCTCAGAGCCGTGGCACGGGCTTATGCCAACTGGAGTACCAAACCACCACCGTCAACAAGTTTGTTGAAAGCGTTTACCGTTATCGAGCAAATTTCATCTCCCACCCAACAAAAATCCACTCTGGAAGGCATTCTTAGCACGGCTTCTCGTATTTCTGAGTATCAGAATATTAGCGAACTTCTCGAACGATCTTTACCGATCGCACAAGCAATGCCAGACCCTGAGGCTCAGGTTGAGATCCTGATTCTTATCTCTGCTAGTTATACAAAAATAGACGACCGTGAGCGGGCTGATGCTGTAGCCCAAGCAGCAATGGCAATTATTGAAACAATGGAGGCCAAACTCACCTCTACGGCACTACACGCCGAAGAAAGAAGCAAGATCGCCACGCTCTATTCCGGACTGGAACAACACGAGCGGGTTGCCAAAATCTTGGGAGATGCACTGATTTGGGCAGATACGAATTTTTCGGAAACGGGGAGCGCAACATCTCGCGCACTTAGCCTATCCACAAGCTCTCGACGCGGATATAACGTGACTGCAGAAGTACTCGATCGCCTATTCCCCGTAACCGAGCAACTTTCAAATCTAGAATTTCGGATTCATGCCCAAGATAAGATCGCCGGACGATACGCATATTTAGGAGATCGAGATCGCGCAGCTGCAAGCTGCAGGGTGCATCCCAGATTTGCAGAGTCAGGCAGACAGAAGCTGCCCATTGAGATAAGCACACCGATGCTTGAGCACCT
>JBCBVC010000360.1:0-1302 GCA_039817845.1 Cyanobacteria bacterium J06642_2 | reverse complement strand
GGAGTGAAAGGAACTGCTGTCCTCTACATCTCTTAGTAAACGGGTTGGGTCTGAAGCTGCTCTGGGAATGGGGGCAGCAAAGGATAAGGGTTAGAAAAGCGATCGCTCACTGGGGGCTCAGGCCAAATTCAGCAAAGGTTCCATGCAGATGAACCCATCATGACGGGGATTATTGACTGTTGTGGAGACGGGATAGGCTGACACCCACTCGTCATCAACGGGATGCAGAAGCGCTCCTAGGTCTCCGACATCGCGCTCGTCGGTCAGTAACCACGCATCGTAGTCATCCGGCGCGAGGATAACAGGCATCCGGTCGTGAATCGGCTTCATGCTTGCGTTGGCCGCCGTGGTCAAAATCGTGCAGGTTTCCAGCTCGCTGCCGTCGTGTCTCTGCCAGTGTTCCCACAAACCCGCCATCGCGAAGACCGGGAGATCGCCCTCTTCTGCGTGCTGGTGAATGAAGAAGGGTTGCTTGCCCTCCTCGACCTTCTGCCATTCGTAGAATCCACTGGCCGGAATCAGACATCGACGGCGACGAAACGCAGCACGGAATGAAGGCTTCTCCGCCACGGTTTCGGACCGAGCATTGATGAGTGGCTTCCACTTAGAGAGGTCTTTAACCCAGGAAGGGATCAAGCCCCACTGAACGATAGCCAACTCGCGCTCGTGTTGCTCGTTCGCGCGCACCACTTCCACCGGCTGAGAGGGAGCAATATTGTATCTCGGCGGGATCTCGCGCTCGAGTGAAAGAGCGAAAGCATGAGCGATCGTCTCGGCATCCGCAGCCAGAGCAAACCGTCCGCACATGGTATCCTCCTAGCGATCGCATCTCAACAACTTAAGGACAGGAATAGACATCCATCCACCCACAGCGATCGCAATCGTAATGAATGGGCGGATCGTCGAACGAAAAAGGAGCCTTGCATTGGGGGCACGCGCCCGTCCAGTAGGGATGAGAGGGCGGATACTCAATCTCCGCATCACTCACTTCAGCCCAGATACTAGCGATCGCGATGAGATCGTCCCCGTACCAAGCCATGCCTTCGGGCGTCCAAAGCTCCTCCTCGTCAGGGATTGCCTTCCCTTCAATAAAATCCGGGCAACGCTCGCCTATCAACTCGACCGGATGAACCGCGCAGAGGAGATAGGGATTAGCAGTGTAGTAATGACAGCGATCGCAACTCATGCCCGAAAACCGCGCCTTCCCCCTCTACCCTACTTATTTCCAAACGGAAAAGTTTCGGATGCCCTGTCGCCAGGAAGAGCGCTTGCGTAGGTGATAGAGGCAATCCAGTTATTCCA
>JBCBVC010000359.1:0-1330 GCA_039817845.1 Cyanobacteria bacterium J06642_2 | reverse complement strand
CTGAAATTCACCGGCTGAATGATGATGAAAGCTGACTCCGTTCTCACGCTCGCGCTCAAAGAATGGGCGATTGCCGTTGACGCTCTCGGGCAAGGTAAGACGATTGTACTGCTCAGGAAAGGTGGTATCCGAGAACACAGGGGCAAATTTGAAGTGCAGCGCGATCGCGTATTGCTCTATCCCACCTACGAGCACCAAAAACCTGACCTGCTCGACCCTACCTTTGCCCGTCAAGTTCAGCCTGTCCCCTCCGGTTGGCACCCCGAACAGGTAACGCTAACTGTTTGGGCAAAGATTACCGAAATTATCGAAATATCCAACGAGGAAGAGTTGGCCGCATTGCTGCCATTTCATATTTGGACGCCCCAATTTGCCCGCGAGCGATTCCGGTGGAAGCCGCGCCAGCCTCTTTGCGTACTCCTCCTGCGCGCGTATCGGCTGCCCGCGCCTGTCACCATTCCCTATTGCGATGCCTATGGTGGCTGCAAGTCTTGGATTGATATTACCGAATCGGTCGAGATCGCACGATCTCAACCCGCTCTGACGCAAGATAACTACGCGCAAACCGTGAAGCGCATTCGAGACGCACTGACAAGATCTCGCGCCACCGCCGAGCTCGCCTGATGCGAGCCACTCCTCGGATACGTCAGGTTGCCGCGAGGAGTTCGACCTTCCGCATTTGAGCCGCAACTGGGTCGAAGTCGTCGTCAAAGCGGGTACCGTCATCGTAATAAGCTCCCTGACAAATAGTGTCAGTTAGATCGGCCCCGACCAAATTGGCTCCTCGCAGATCGGCATCGACTAGAAAAGCACGGTTGAGTAACGCTCCACTCAAGTTGGCCTGGTTGAGATTGGCCTCCATCAAGGTCGTACCGCGCATGTCAGCCGCGATCGCCGTCAAACTAACTAAATTAGCTCCAATAAAATAAGCCCCACGCAGGTCGGCACTGGTGAAATCGGCTCCTACCAAGTTGGCTCCAATAAAGTAGGCCCCCATCGCCACGACATCATTGGCCACGGCACCAATGGCATCAGCCTCGATCGCGATCGCTTTACTCATAATCGCACCGTTGAGCTGTGCGCCATTCAAAATGGTTTTACTCAGAGTTGCTCCAATTAAGTAAGCCTTGTCGAGCTTGGCTTTGCTCAAATGCGAGCCGCTCAGGGTGGCTCCAATCAAATTAGCCTCGCGTAGATTTGCGAGATTGAGAATGCTACCGTTCATTGCTGCCTTGCTCAGATCGGCATCGGCAAGGTTAGCCCCGGCAAGCTGCGCGCCGATGAGAACTGCCCCGGTCAAATTGATCCGCTGAAATTCGCGATCGCCAGT
>JBCBVC010000358.1:0-1338 GCA_039817845.1 Cyanobacteria bacterium J06642_2 | reverse complement strand
TTGCGGAATGCAGTTGTTGAGCGCAGGAGTCGTTTATTGCCCGACAAATTGGCCAATGGTGCCGTTAGACCCGGCGTTAGCAGTTCCCATTCATAGAAAACGCGGGCGACAACAACTTGATCGCGGCCACCGGGATTGAACTGAAAGTCATCTGAATTCAGGTCCTGTGTGTCAGGATCGATTGGAGAATTGTCCGAACTATTGCCGAAGCTGTCGAAGGTGCGCACATCAATGTAAAGGTTGGCGTCGCAAGGGAGCAGTCCGAGGAGTTCGCTGCAAACCGCGGCGCGGAACGTACTCTCGCTGCCACCGCTGTTTTGGAACTCACCGGTTCTGATCGCGCGAGAGGCCTCGCTGATGCCATTTTCGAGCGCTGTCGATACTGCGAATAGAATTGCAACTTCGAAGATGGCCATCAATATGAAGAAGAAGGGGATTGCGATGAGCGCGAACTCAACGGCCGCGACTCCGCGTTTGTCAGCCGCCCATTCCCGGAACTTTGTCTCCAGCTTGGGAGTGACTACTGCTAGTCGCTTGATAACACGCATTTGGACGAACTCCGCCGTTCATATCACGCGACCGAAATAGCAAAGCGATGTTGAGAGGCGATTAAGCCAATAGGCGAAATTTTGCCGAAATTTTCAGACTGATTGTCTGTGTGCCGACCGTATTGCGGTTCAATCCGCGGCGTTCAGCCTCTGAAGACCTTCAGTTTGTTCGAAATTGCGAGCAAAATAAGCAGCTTCGTCACCGATTGCGAGAATGGCTTCGCAATTGGGAGCACAATCAAATGTGCGATTCTCTCCAGCCCGGTTCACAACAACAACACTGTGATTGGATGTGGTGACAACGACATCGCCCGAATAGAGTTGCTTGCCGTTAATGTCGTAAATCAGCAGGTTCGTCGTGCCAAATGTTCGACCGGTGATGAAGACAAGATTCTCGTTGTGGACGGCAACATCTGCAATGTTGGGGTTGCCAATCACGACGCTGGACGCCTCACCATTTCGGATCGGGACGCCGATACTCTTATTGGCCTCAATGCTTATCTGTTGTGCTTCAGCCATGTCGCTTATCAATAGAACAGCGAGCGATGCTGAAATGACTTGGAGAGCTTTACGCATACCGGGTTCCCGTCGACCACTAACTCCCATCTGCATAATGAAATATGGTTTACTGTTTGCTAACAGCTGCGGCGCGAATGCTGAGGTCAGCTGTCGGCGTTGTATATCTTTGCGGCAGTCATATTTGTGCATGTATATAGTGTACTGACCGCCTCCATATATATATCCGTCGCTGCCGAACCGATATGGTAAATAAAAGCAGGCTTTTATTTAC
>JBCBVC010000357.1:0-1384 GCA_039817845.1 Cyanobacteria bacterium J06642_2 | reverse complement strand
TTGCCTAAGTTTGTCTCGTACACCAGATTTGACTATGTCTCCTCCACCACCCTATACCTCCAAGTACAATCCTATCGAGCATCGATTGTTTCCTCATCTCACACGGGCGACTCAAGGGGTAACTCACATCTTGCACCATTCTTGATAAGCCATGTCAGGCCTTGATTTGATGAGAATCTCAAAGCCGAAATGAGCGGCAATATCAACATTTCGCTTGATTTGTCTGAGCAGACCTGCCCAAGGGACTGAGGGTAAGAGTTTCTCAAGGGTCAATCGATTGTGCCTCAATAAAACGTGGGATAGGTCGCGATGTCATGCCAAACCCAAGGCTGTGTCGACAATCCAGCTCTTTGCGCAGCAGTGTCTTTGGTTCGACTGTGCTGCCATATCCAGTTGAAATAACTGACAACCAAGCGAGCGGTTGTTTCGGTCTGTTCCCACAGTTTGCCAAATTTGTTCTGTCGACGATGCCATCGCCCGGTCTGTTGACGAACAATGCCGTTGGTACGCTCTAACCGTTGTGTATTCTCCTTGCCAATGTAGTGGGTGACCTCAGCAGGAAGAACACGCTCATAGCCACCCCAATCGTCTGTACACCAAAGCTTGCAGTCTGTTTTTCCCTCTGTGTTAGCCACGAGTTCCTGCAAGAACGCATCGGTATGCTTTCCCACTCGCAGGCTGAGTACTAAACCACTCTCATCAGCGAGACTGATGCCCAGCCAACAATCACCCATCGCTATGTCGTCTGGTTCACATCGTTTTTGCTTTTTTTCACGAATGACCACATTTCGTCGGCTGTAATTTGAGCACACTCGACATCTTTGATCTCTTCGTTGTGTACGAGTTGCGCTTTGTAGCTAGCCTTGCGAACGATGTCTACGACGGTGCCGTAGGCCCGCTTCCCGATCCTGCTAATCCCGCGTAAACTGCTGCCTTCAGCGTGTGCTTGTAAGATAAGGCCTACCTGCTCTGGGGTCACTTGGCGTCGATAGTACAGCGTATCGAAGGTTTCGGTAAACGTTCGACGACAGGCGGCGCAACGATATCGCTGGCTACCTTTACTGGTTTTGCCGTGTTTGTGGGATATGGGATGATCACAGAAGGGACAATCCATTGCTCATGGCCGAACTCGTCATCATAGAGGACGTATCCCACACTTCTTTAGTTCACGACCGATACTCGTTTAGATCTCATTGAGAATAGCGGAAGAAAAAGCCATACCGCTAGCAGAACCACTAGCCTTAAGTTTAGAGCAACTATGGTTGCGATCGCGCTGAGTACACTACCGGTATTTATCATCGGCAGTATTGCTTATATTCTCGCTAGCGACGTCATTGTTCAGCAAATTACGACAGATCATCACCGCCGCAATGCTATAGCCGGT
>JBCBVC010000356.1:0-1422 GCA_039817845.1 Cyanobacteria bacterium J06642_2 | reverse complement strand
ATTCTGTCTAGGACGAGTTGATAAATGCCATTGCATGGTAACGTAACAATTCATTCATTTTGCCCGTGCTGCTTCAATTGATGCTTACGAAAGCAGATCGAGGCTTAAAATTCATTCTTCTTTGGCCTAACGCGGCGTATTGTAGTAGTATTAGACGTCGGTTACAACGTCAAATCTTTTCTTCTTACTTCATCGTTTTACGCGTGCGCTCGCGCGCGCGCGCTCGCTTATGAAAAGGCGACTGGTCTTGTTCCGTGCCCACAATCAAGTTCCTTCTTCCCCAAAAAGGACGTACACGAGTAACACGTAATAGAGCCTTGCGGCTCTTGTAAGAAGTAGTCCCGCTATCGACAGTTTTTTGGCCAATGACTTGAGTCGACTTATTCGTAAATCACAAATTCGAACTTGCACGCAAATAGCGTTGAAATTCTTTTTCCTTACCAGTAATAAGGCAGTAATAAGGGCTGTTAGGCCTTTGAAATATCGATTCGAGATCATCTTGCGACTCGGTTTACTTGACAAGTGGGTAACTTCAGTGCCCTGTTTCTGTTGACAGTGTCATAAAAAACGTTTGTATCCTGCATTGAATTTCATTTTCACAGTAGGTGACGCCCTCTTTTGCGTCAATTTTTCACAAGCACCGACGTTGCTACGACTACCTCAGCGCAACAGTCACACCCCCTTTTTTACGGAGTCGCGCAATTAAGAAGACTAACGACGGTCATTCAAAACGATTACTTTTTTATTCGACCATCCATCATTATGACTACTGCCTGCACAGCAGTTTCACGGTTCGAAAGGGATACTCGCACATCGCCAAATCGTTCAGTCCGTGCAGCATCTCATGTTCGTGCATTGATAGCACATTCTGGGGAAGAACCAACCTCCAGTCGCGAACAACCCTCCAGAAGCTGGTGAAGATGCAGGCGTGGAACAGGTCGGAGGCGCCCGCAGTAAGGATCAGCCGGGTGCCGCTGGGGATGTGGGTGATGACGTACTTGGCCCCCTCGTGGCAGGTGTATCTGAAGCGCTGTCTCTGGCTTCTGGGAATTCTGTAGGCCTCGATCTCGCACCTGTTGGGCAAATGCTGGAACCCTTGGTGAGGCCCGTAGATCTCGTTGTCGTCCGTGTCGCCGGTTGACTTGCTCGAATGGGTCGATCCTCTGGCCGTGCTGCAGGAACTGCTTCCGCTGCGGCTCGGTGAACGGCTTCGGTTGGCTTTGACGACAGCGGCTGTGATGGCCAGGGCTAGAAACAGGCACACGGTGACGGTGGTTCTCTTCATCTTAAGGTAGTCTCGGCAGGTTCGCTGGGGCGCTGGAGGGTGGGGTACGAAGACGACGGGTGTTTCCATGGGGCGTTGGAACAAAAGTGGGACAGATTGACAATTCGGCTCTTGATTTATAGTCGGATTTGTCACGC
>JBCBVC010000355.1:0-1438 GCA_039817845.1 Cyanobacteria bacterium J06642_2 | reverse complement strand
ACATACGAATACGGCCTGCTCTGACTATCGGGCTACGTAGTCCGAGTTTTATCAGGTAACGATAATACATGATTATCATTACCTGAGCCGCTAGGCATAAATGCTTGCCCTTCTCTTTGACTGCGAGTGACACCATATTTTTTCCGCTGCGGCAGGATTATGGTGTCAAGCTCCGTCTTACCGTTATCTGGTGCGTGGTAGGCATATCAAGCTCTGCCTCCTTGGAAAAGAAACGGATTGAATACTGCCACCCCTGCTTTCTGAAAATCCTTCACGTTTCGCGTTACCACGCATAGCTCGTGGTTCGCGGCTGTGGCAGCAATAAACAAATCCGGCTGGCTGAACGTATACCCTTGTTTCCGACCCAACTCCACCTGCTTGCGCCACGTCAAAATCGCATTTTCGTCTATCGGCAATAGGCGATCGCTAAACCAAGGACGCAGTTCCTCATCGAGCCATTGAGCCAACTCCCTCTGGAGTGAGGGCTTGGAGGCGCGTTCGATCCCAAAGCGAATCTCGGCTACGGTCACCACACTCAGATAGAACGATTGGGGTTGCTGCATCTCCGTCCACGCTTTCACAGCAGGATGGCAGTGGGGCTTTCGCAATTCGGAGACGATGTTGGTATCGAGTAGCCATCCCTTCACAGCTCGACCTCGCGAACGGGCGAGCGCGCAGATTCCGGCTCGAACTCCAATTGACTCAGAGGAGATTGAGACAGCAATCCGTGCAGACTTGGCTGCTGCATCAACGGCAGCAAGCGTTTGAAGTCTTCGGCTGAAATCACGACCACAGCCTCCTGCCCTCTGACCGTCACGCGCTGGGGTTGGCGATCGCGGGCAAGCCGAACCACTTCGCTGAATCGGGCTTTAGCATCTTCCAGCTTCCAGCACGGAAAGCTTGAGGGAGCTGGAGTGAGAGCCGTTGAGTTATGCGTTGATTCAGCCACGATCTTTCCCGACTAGTCCTAGTCAGATAGTAGCATGACCAGATTCCGTTGACCGGACAAGACGAATTGAACTTTGGAACTCGGCAAGACTAAGCTGGCAAATGAGACTCTCGGCAAGATTATGGTGTCATTTCGTCTGAATGCTGAACGGAGGAATGATATCTGCGAAGGTCAGCTCGGCAAGATTATGGTGCCAACTTCGGCAGGAATATTGTGTCACTGACATTGACCTTTAAGGGGGTGTAAGCCCAAACCCCAGATTATTCCGTCAGCCCAAATTCAGCCCTTCCATCACTGCAGCCAGGCCAATAACCTCCTGAGCATTGCTGAATGCGTAGTGCCTGTTCAAATGGAGGTGCAGTCAAGCCATGAGTGAGGTTTGCGTGCTTGCCAGAGAGCATAAGGCTTTTATTACCACCGAGCCAACGATATATGCTTCGACACTCCATAGGCGACAAGCTGGCTAACGACGGCCATGATACTCGGGCG
>JBCBVC010000354.1:0-1451 GCA_039817845.1 Cyanobacteria bacterium J06642_2 | reverse complement strand
CTCTGATACGGTGTGATATCGAAGTGGTATCACTTTGATTTTTTAGAAACAAGATAGTGATTAAGCAATTCTTACCAAGAAAAATTGACGCAGCTATTTTAGCAAGCAAATTATCAGTTCTCATGATAAATACACGACTTGGAAGGTTAGGTTGTTCGACTATCTAGGACAATAGTTGAACCGTGGTTATCAACGTATCGATGCATTGTCCGTTGGTTGGGATTGGGTCTACCTTAAAGGGCTTTCTGCAGGACTATCGCGAGGTGTTTTGCCGGAACGCCGGATTTGACCATGTCAGCCGTTAGGTCGTGAACCAAAGAAGTGTGGGAAACGTCATGTAAAGGGATGCTATCTACCCGAAACCAATGGATTGCCCCTATTGCGACCATCCTAAGACTCACAAACACGGTAAAACCAGCAAAGGGAGTCAACGCTACAAATGCGCCCACTGCACGCGTACGTTTGTCGAAACCTTCGATACTCTCTACTATTGGCGTCAGGTCAGTGCCGATGAAGTCGAGAAGATCCTTCAATCGCAAGCAGAAGGGAGCAGTCTACGGGGCATTAGTCGCATCAACAAACGCGCCTACAATACCGTAGTGAGCATCGTCCATGCGGCGGCTTATCGAGCTCAATTAGTTCATAACGAAGAGGTTAGGGAGATTGAGACGGACCAAGTGATTGCCGATGAGATGTGGTCATTTGTAAAAAAAACAGAAACACTGCAGACCTGAGGATATCAATCTGGGAGACTGCTGGATAGGGGTGAGCTTAGCTCAGCAAAGTGGACTGATCCTGACGGCCCGAGTGGGCAAGCACACGGATGCATTTTTAGAAGAACTCATCACCAGTACCGAAGGCAAAACCGATTGTAAGGTATGGTACACCGACGGTTGGGCTGGTTATGAGCGAGCATTGCCCTCTGAGGTCGTCCATGGGGTTGGTAAAGAGAACACCCAACGATTAGAACGAACCAATGGCATCATTCGGCAACAGACCGGTCGTTGGCATCGACGTCAGAATAAGTTTGCTAAAGTTTGGCAGACGACCGAGAGTATTACTCGCCTAGTCGTGACCTACTTCAACTGGATATGGCAGCATAGTCGCACACGAGATACCGCTGCTCAGAGAGCAGGACTAGCCATGGAACCTTGGGTCTGGAATGACATTGCTTCCTATCCCACTTTTTTCTGAGGCACGACCGATTGAACGGAAGTTAGACATACTTGCAAAGCAGGAGGAGCGGATCCAACTGTTGCAGACGATTCCTGGGGTTGGTCGTAAAACCGCCGAAGTGATTGTCACTTGTTTGGATGACCCGAAGCGATTTGGAAACTCGCGGCAAGTGTCTGCCTATGCTGGATTAATTCCTCAGCAGCATCAATCTGGGCAAACCAATCGCCTGGGTAAGATTACTAAACGAGGCCCGCGATTACTCCGAACGGCATTAG
>JBCBVC010000353.1:0-1463 GCA_039817845.1 Cyanobacteria bacterium J06642_2 | reverse complement strand
ATCGCCTAATGCCTGCATCATAGAATGTGCTGAATGGAAGGCTTGCAGATCTTCGAGAGAGAGATTGCCTTCGACCAGCTCGCCTTCATGAAAAATCGCCAGGGTACTGCTACCAGCATCGGCAGATACCGACACTATTGGCGATCCTTCAATGACTTCGCCTGCAATCTCCCATCCATCAATGTTTGAGAGCAGTACTCCCTCTTGGTGAGTACCTTCATGCATGAGGACGGTCTGAGCCACCTCTCGCACCTTTTGAGCGCTGTCACTGGAAAGGTCTCTCGCTTCAATATTCCGCTGGTCGGTAGCAATGATGGCATATTCACTGTTGTCAGGAATATCAATTCGAGCACTATCTACCGACTCAAATATCCGAGCTGAAGCCGGATCTAGTGAGAACTCTCCACCTACTCCCAGATAACTCAACGGTTCATCGCTGTTTAGATAAGCCCCTAAATCCACGACGTACACATTCTTTTCAGAATGCAAGGCTGAGTCGTCGATCGTGATGTTCGTACCGATCGCTTGTTGGTCCACCCCGCGCTGAGGATTTGGTACCGGAATGCGAGTCATAGTGGCCTTGGCCCGTCCGAGGATGTCACCCAGAGACCGTGCAGCTTTCACCAAATTCAAATTTCCAGTCGCCGAGGAGTCGAATTGAGCTATGCTCCGGTCTCTCGCTTGTGAAGCTCGCGCCCGTTTGGAATTCCAAAGTTTACTGACGGAAGAGTGCAGTGTTTGCGTTCCTTGTTGGAGAGCCAAACCCGCATCCTCTTTGACAGTTCCATATTTGTCTGCAACTACCCCGGCTGCTTTACTGGCGACCTTTGAAGCTCGATCCGCTGCGAAAGAGGCTGCAGATCGAGCGGCATTCGACCCGAGTTCCACCGCAATCTTGCCTGCATCACTGGCGATCGCAGAAGCTTTTTGAGTCGTCTCGTAAGTAACTTGCTGACCCAGGACAACGGCCGCACCACCCATCTCCGTAGCAATGGCAGTGGCCTTAACGGTCGTATCGCGTACGACCTGTCTGCCGCGTGCAACCGCCGTATCGGCAACTACGACGGCAGCCTCAAGCGCCTGAGCCTTAGCGACTGCGGCTAGTTTCTCGGCTTCTTGCTGTGCTTGAGTAAATACGACCTTGCCAGCCTCCCGAGCCTGTTGCCCGATCGCCTGCATCCAACTAGAGAGGGTAGGCGATTCGACCGCATTAGCAGCTTCTTGTAAGTCAGCTATTTGCTTCGAAACCTTTCCAATCCCGGTATGAATTGCCTGAAACACTGCGGCCACGCGATCGCTCGTCAGGCTTGATTCCGGCGATCGCTCGCTCACGTCTCGAACTACAGCTGGTTCCTGAGCTGCCGGATCGTTCGTGCGATTGTTTTCAGGCTGTTCGTCAGTTGGCGGAGCAGCCGCTCTGATATCACCCTCGGGTACTGCCTCCTCTGCCGGTGAAAGATCGC
>JBCBVC010000352.1:0-1472 GCA_039817845.1 Cyanobacteria bacterium J06642_2 | reverse complement strand
CAGCTCGAAGAAGTCACGCTCTCAGTGCAGGTAAATGCCAAGGGCCAGCTCAGCATTCTAGGAACCGGCGGAGAACTCAGTGGCTCTGGCGGCATCACCCTCAAATTCGCTCGGCCTAAATCATAAGCGTCTCCCCCGGCTTGCCCTTTTGCGGTATTCAGCCCAGAATTTAAGCGTTCCTGTTATCTATATGCTCTCATGGCCAGAAACTGGGCCATTACCATCGGCATCAATGGCTATCGCTATCTGCAACCGCTTCACTATGCGATGTCGGATGCCGATGCAGTGCGCCAGTTTTTTACGCAGGATCTGAACTTTCACCAGGTCTACCACTTCACCGATAGCAGTCTCCCGATACCGCAAGACTATGGCCCCGACCTGGCCTCTCAACCGACCAGCACAACCCTCAGCCGTTTCTTGCGCACCCGCTTTGAAAAAACCTTTTTGCGTGATGGCGATAAAACCCCTGATTAACCTAAGCCGGGGTCTTGTTGTTACAGACCTGAGCAATATTGCTGTCATCAATCGGCACCAGTCTCGCCCAAACCCCCTTGCTATCGATGTCGAGATGCGTCCATAGAAACTGCTCAGGTTTCAGCTTGGATCTCGCGGCAGCGAATAGCTGATCTACATCCATCGCCTCACTTTTGTTCATCCTCATGAGCGTCTGTCGCCATAGCGTTTGTACACTTGTCGTTGAACGAAACGTCAGCGCCAGATGCTCGGCTGAAGCTGGAGCACGCAATACCATGAGACATAGCTGTTCTCCTGGGTAGTCCGCCTTCAATACCAATGCGCAAGCGAACAGCGCTTTTCGCTGTTTTTCAACAATCGCCTGTACGCAATCCTCATACTCAGACACGGCGGTTGGCAGCGAATCGGTCTTATCCAGCGTGATACGAGGCACATAGATTGATGCTAGCTGGTCTCCATGCGAATAGCTTGGTTGACCATAGTTCGGATCTAGCAACTTTCGCCGCTTAGCTTCACCCATCTGGTCACCTCACGCTTGAATCGTTCATCACTTATTTCCAGCCTCACCCAGTCTTGCTATTAGTTTAGATTGCCTGCATCATCTCTGCTAGCCCATCGGTTTTGTAGTCGATGTATTGATAGAAAGCATCGAGCGATTTATGCCCGGTGACGCCCATGCAAACAGCGGCATCCCACTTGAGCGTATAGAACATATACATCGCCATCGAGCGCCGGAAGCTGTGAGAAGAGACCCCATGAAACGCTCTTCTGCCGACATCCTTGATTTCAGGCATCGTATGAATCATCTGATCGAAATAGCCATCGGCAGGCGCAAGCACAATTTTTTCAACTGCCTTGTTGAGTGCGTAATCAAAGCTCGAAGCGCTGCGTACGTGACGGATCGCCTCACCTATTTTAATCCGTTTCGTTTTGCCATGCTCTTTCACAAATTTATAAACAGCCGTAGGTTTGGCTTGCCCCTTCCGCTTCGACGGAAA
>JBCBVC010000351.1:0-1473 GCA_039817845.1 Cyanobacteria bacterium J06642_2 | reverse complement strand
CCACCGAAGAATCTTCTCGACCGACTCCACTTACATGAATCGGCTGTGCTGGCCTTCATGGATGACTTTCGCTCAGCTTGATTGTTGTCAAAAGGTACGCGAAAGTCATCCATGAAGGCCAGCACAGCCGATTCATGTAAGTGGAGTCGGTCGAGAAGATTCTTCGGTGGTGATTGCTTTGTTCGGCCTCGCTTCTTAGGCGCATCTGCCGCCACCGTCGGTGGTGGATTCGCCTCAAATCCATTGGCAAGCACCGCCTGATAGAGCACCTTAAAGCCAAGTCGTTGTGTAGTTCCCAGCGCCGCCTGCCCCGCCGCTTTCGCCCCATCGACCTGAGCTTTAATCGTGGTGAGCAGGGTGGTCATTGCGGTAGCCCAAGGCTGCTCATAGCGTTCAGCGATAAAGCGCAGCTCACGCAGATGATGGGCATTGCATAGCGCATGATTGCACGAATACTTGAAATAGCTGGCCCAACCGTCATGGACGCTAATGCCGCGAAAGGTCGGCAGCACAGCCATCTCATCAATGGCGGCCAGGCCACGCTTGGGATGAACAAAGTAATACGTTAGCTCAGTGGTTGAGGCAACATGCAGCCACCACAGCTTACGGTTCACACGCAACCCGGTCTCATCACAATGAAGCACGGCTGCTGACTCAAGGTGTTGTCTTATCTGTTGCTCAACCGACGCTAGCTGCTCAAAGCACTGCCCCCTAGCGTTGTACAACGTCCCTTCTGAGAGGTCACAACCGAATATGTCGCTGAGTATTTCTCGGGTTCTATCGGAAGGCAACAGTTGAGCATTCATCAGATACACTATCAGCCCTCTCAAGCCACTGCCATACTGCACAGGCACGGTGACATCAGCGGGGAACAGGCCTCGACTAATTGCCCCACAGACCGGGCACTGTTTGACCTCCACTTGATGTTCTATGACCTGCAAACGTAGCGGCGGCAATTCATGCACCTGTCGTCGCTCATACTCTACTGCGCTCACTGACCTCAGCGATGCGCCACACTCATGACACCCGTTGATGGCATAAGTCACGACCTCGTCTACTTGCTCGCGCCATTCGAGCGTACTGCCCTGATGACCTCGCTGACCGCCGCTGTTGCGCTCACTCTTTTTTCGCAGACTCTTAGTACGTTTGCCAAAGCCGTCGCCTGAGGGCGGCTTGCTACTGTTGCGGCTATTCTTTTTCTGTTGGTTTTCTAGCTTCCCTAAACGCGCTTCTACTGCCGCTAGCCGCAACACCAGTGCACCGACTAGCTCTACAACCGCATCTTCGCCTTGGCGGTAAACAGCTCTGATTTCTGCTTCACTGATATTGAATTTTGACCTGCGTTTGACCAACCTAAGACCGCCTAATGATGACTGACAATACCCTATCAGGGCAACCTTTGAAGCGATGACAATCAACTTAAAGATTTAAGCCTGAGTAGTTACCTCCGTTCTTTTCACAGCAAGTAACAGC
>JBCBVC010000350.1:0-1475 GCA_039817845.1 Cyanobacteria bacterium J06642_2 | reverse complement strand
TCGACTCTCTACAAACAGGAGACACCATCGTCGCAGATTGCTACCACTGCACATTTTGGTTGTTGGTCGAATGCGAACGACGGGGCATCAAAATTGTCATGAAGAACCACCACAAGCGTGATGATTTTCCCGCCGACGCAAGAGTGATTCGCAAGGGCCAGCGAAAGGTGGCCTGGAGCCGACCGGAAAGACCTCACTGGATGACCAAAGAGGAGTACACAAGCGTGCCAGAACAGGTAACGATTTATCTGCTGGACATAAAAATTGATCAGCCTGGTTTCCGAACAACCGGCTATACGATCGCAACGACCTTCGATTTGAAGGACGCGAGCATTGCCGAGACGATTGGCAGCATCTATCGGTGCCGGTGGTTCGTGGAGCTAGACATTCGGGTGATCAAATGCACGCTGGGTATGGAACATTTACGGGCCAAGAGCCCCGAGATGATTAAAGCAACGCTATGGGCAGGAATGCTGGCGTACAATCTCATTCGGGTGAAAATGATTCAAAGCGGAATTGCTTCGAACCGCGACATTCGATCGATGAGTTTTGCTTCGTGCCTGACCCAAGTCTCCACAACTTGGCTAGCTGCTGGGGTTCACGGCCCGACGCAAGCGATGGTCCAGCTGGGGCAGCGCTTCGCCGAACTTGAGCCGGTTGGTCAGCGGCCGGATCGCTCCGAGCCAAGGGCTAACAAAAAACGCCCAAAGGTACTAGCACTGCTCAGGATCCCACGGCAACAATACACAGGCCCAGCGAAAGACGAACACCAAAAAAAGGTGGCTGCGTAAGCCGTAAGTCCTTACATACCAAGCGGCAGTGCCATTCGTGTCAGGTACCTTTTTCCGGTTGACCAGGTAGCTCTGCCCGCGTATGTCTCGATTTTCCCCACTTGCGAGCATTGCGTTTTGGGACGGCCGAAGCGATCCGATGAGGCGGGCGTGATTTACCACATGCTCAATCGCGCCAATCGTCGCGCGACTATCTTCCACAAAGACGAAGACTACCAAGCGTTCGAAGCAATACTCTCCGAGGCGCTTCGTCGCTCTGAGAATTTGGAGCTATTTTCCTACTGCCTGATGCCAAACCATTGGCATCTCGTCGTACGACCAACGAAAGATGGCGAGATGAGCCGTTTTGGTCAGTGGCTGGGCCTGACACATACCCAGCGCTATAACGCTCACTACGGCACCACGGGCCAGGGACATCTTTATCAAGGCCGCTACAAGTCGTTTCCCGTTCAAGACGACGGGCACTTCTTGTCCGTTTGTCGCTACGTCGAACGCAACGCGTTCACCGCCGAATTGTGCGATGCACCTGATAAATGGCCGTACGGAAGCTTGCATGCGTGGCAACACGGCCCGATGGACGACAAGCCGACCTTGAGCTCGTGGCCCATCGCTCGACGCCCCAACTGGGTGCGTTCGGTTCGCCAGCCACTGACCGCCAAAGAGCAAAAGCGTCTTCAGTGGAGC
>JBCBVC010000349.1:0-1488 GCA_039817845.1 Cyanobacteria bacterium J06642_2 | reverse complement strand
AAGCTAGACAAGAGATTCTTCTAGCTTTGCATGACGTCTCAGACTACTTTAAAGAAGACGCCTGACTTGAAGACCTGTGCAATGGCATATCAACCCCCTTTTGAGATTACGCCTAAAATCGTAAATTTCATGGCTCAATAGCTGTTTCTGGGAGGTTGCACAGTTGAATCGTGCGCGTTAGCGTGAAATCAATAGCATCCCACCCATCGCCTCCAATGCTAACGCTTTCGAGACTCATAGACGAGCACAAATGCTACGAGACAGTTCGCCAACTGCGGTGGCCCAACGGCGTTTGTTGCGTTGAATGTGAGTCTGCATCGGTAACAAAGCGAGGCAAACATGAGACGCACCCGGCTCGGCAGCGATACGTCTGCGGCGACTGTGGACGTCAGTTTGACGACTTGACGGGCAGCATTTTTGCTGGACGCCATCAGCCCTTGCAAACCTGGATGGCCTGTCTGTATCTGATGGGGCTCAATCTTTCGAATCGCCAGATTGCTCAAGAGTTGAGCCTGCACAAAGATGACGTCCACCAGATGACGAGTGAACTGCGCCAAGCAGTGGCGGATAAACGGCAAGAAGTACAGCTATCAGGCACAGTAGAGTTCGATGAAGTCTACGTCACCGCAGGTTACAAAGGCCAACCTGAGCAAGTTAAAAAAAAGGCCGCAAAGGGCGGCGGCGTAAGCTCAAAGGGTTTCGGGGACGCGGTACGCTCGAAAAAGAGAAGCCGCCGATCTTCGGCATGATTGAACGCGGTGGAGAAGTGGTGATTAAAATGCTTGCGAATGTTCAACAGAAGACCATCAAACCGATTATTCAGGCAACGGTGAGTGCTGGTACACTCATCTACACCGATGAATACGACATCTATGCCAGGCTTGAGGCTTGGGGCTACACTCATAAGAGCGTTTGTCACAGTGCTGGAGAATATGCCCGTGATGAAGACGGCGACGGCTTTTGCGAAGTCCATGTCAACACGATGGAAGGATTCTGGTCACTGCTGCGCTCTTGGCTCAGACCCCATCGCGGCATCTCTCAAGAGAAGCTGCCGATCTATTTAGGATTCTTCGAGTTCGTTCACAATGCTAGAAAAAGGGGCAAAGCCTTGCTTGATAGTCTGTTGGGCACCTTGCTTAGCTAGCTCCTTGAAACCCCTATTGAGCCAAAATAAATATGATGACGGCGCTAAGACAACAGCAGATATAGACGGTTACTTCTAGAAAGTTTGGAAATTATGGTGATGAGTAGGACGAAAGATCGTATGAGTAACCTGGCACGTCGTTGGATGGTTGCGGTGCTGGTGGTGCTTGCAACTGCGGTGGGGTTTGGTGGTGTTGCCGGGGCAGCGACCTTGCCTACTCGACAGCCAATTCTGGCATACAATATCGACTTTGATATGGACTCAGCGACGGCTGAGAAAACGATTGAGTACTATGGCGAAGAACTGCGTGAGCTGGTAGAACAGGCCCTAAGAAATAATCAGAA
>JBCBVC010000348.1:0-1489 GCA_039817845.1 Cyanobacteria bacterium J06642_2 | reverse complement strand
CAGATTGAGTAATTCCCGTTCACGGTTGTCGTTAAACGCTAAGACATTGGGACGAAAGCGTTTGCCGCGCTCGGCTTTACGGGCTGCCAGCAGTAAATTCTCAAAGTCAATAATCTGAGGCCAAAGGTTGCCGTAGCGTTTCATGCGCTTACCCTGCCCTGCTTTTGTTGTTTCATCCAGCTGCCAAGGTCGGTACCGATGTCATTAATGAGGGTACTCGCGTATTCATAGCGGCGCACCGGTACCAGCTCGAAATCTAGCAACAGACGGGTTTGGTAACGAAGGAGATCTAAGCTAGCGTTAACCGCCTGAAGACGGCTGAGTTTATCGCGCGTGTAGCGAGCTTGGACAAGTGCTTCGAGCAGGCCGTAAAGGCCGCTAATCATTCGGTCTCCGAGTGTGAAGCGATGATCTCGGGGTAAACGATTGAGGATAGGCACATACCACTTGATTAAATCGTACGTTTTCTGAATAATCGGCAATTCTTCCTTCATGAAAAGTCCTGACAAAATGGGTGAGCATTGGACAGGCTACGCCAACGCGCTACGCGCGTGAAGAAGGGAAAAGAAAAAAGAGAAAAGGGCAAGAGGGCAAGAGGGCAAGAGGGCAAAGGGTTACTCAAGAGTCCACGAGTCCGCGCACACTACTCGAAAACCAACATCGCTGCCCCTGTAATCGCGCGCGTACCTGAAGCGATTGGCTGAGCGGCAGACGTCAGGATTGACGTACCAAGAACCGCCCCGCAGCAGTCGCAAAGAGGCTTCACCGCCCTCAGGCCAAACACTACCGTCTGTCGGAGCGTCCTCGTAATTCTCATGCCAATGGTCTAAGCACCATTCCCACACGTTGCCATGCATGTCATATAAACCAAAGCCATTAGCCGGAAAGCTGCCTACATCCGTCGTTTGCTCGCGATACTCCCCCTTCGGGCCGTCATCATAGTGACCTGGATAGGTGTGCCCTTCATAAGTCCAATCCGTACCTCTATAGTTCGCCAGATCGGTCGTTATGGTTTCGCCAACATGAAACGGTGTACTCGTCCCCGCTCGACAGGCATATTCCCACTCCGCTTCACTCGGCAGGCGGTACTCACGACCACTATGACGCGATAGCCGCTGGCAAAACTCCACCGCAGCATCCCAGCTCACTTGCTCCACCGGACGCTGATCGCCCTTGAAATTCGATGGGTCAGCCTCCAGGTCTTGCGACACTTTGGGCAGGGCGGAGACGGCCCGCCACTGCGCTTGGGTCACTGGGTACTTCCCCATCAGAAAGGCTGGAACCTTTACTTTATGTTGCGCTTCCACATTGACACCCTTTAAGCTCTCGGCCCATTGGCCATACCAATCTCGTCCCGTTTCAGCATTCGGAGACCCCATCACAAACTCTCCGCCAGGTACGGCCACCAGGTCTAAACTGACGCCTTGGCTCAGCGTTTCTCGCCGATACTCAGCATGGCGCTGCTCAGGCTGACTCATACGACCCTGGG
>JBCBVC010000347.1:0-1491 GCA_039817845.1 Cyanobacteria bacterium J06642_2 | reverse complement strand
CTCCTCTTCCGCTACACGCAGTGGTACATTGGTGTTTGCCTATCCAGCCAATTGGGGTATTACTCCTGATTTTGAGAACCTTACTGAGCTCTCTCCTCTAGGTGTGGTCCGCATGGAGAACGCGTGCTATGTTCCTAGCTCTCCGCGAGTGATCATCAGCCACTCCGCTCTCAAGCGGCAGGGGTGGGATACGTACACACACCACCCCACTCGACGCGAGTACCTCAAGCACCACAAAACTGGCAATCGGATCCCCATCGTTACGCGAAATGGGATTCTGAATATCTTTCTGCGAATCCTTCCGCCGCAGCAGGAATCTTATGCTACTGAGGCGCCGCCGCCCGCGCCCACGTCGTCGATTGTGCCGTCGATCCAGACTAAGACCAATCTTGATCTCCTGCATCTGCGCTTCAATCACATGAACCGGAAGTACCTCGAACACCTCCCACGCGTTGTCCAGGATGTTGACGCTGTTGCTGGAAACTTGTCGCATCCGTGTCGAGGGTGTCTACATGGCAAAGCCATTCAGCTGAGTCCAGTCCCAACTTCTCGGCAGCCTGCTACTAAAGCATTTGAGATTGTGCATGCTGATCTGCTAGAGTTTTCGCAGAAAACAGTCCCTGGTGGTTACGTCGCCAGTCACTTGTTTCTAGACGAATACACCAACTGGGGACGCCGGGACATGGTGCGCCGCAAGTCTGAGGTCCCCGCGCTTCTCCGCACCTTCTTGTCCTGGGTCGATTCACTTGGGCACCGAGTCCTGACCATCTTTGTTGACCGCGCTGGTGAATATTACAAGGATTTCCAGGCAATCTGTGACGCGCGCGGCATTACAGTCCGCCGCTCGGTCGCGCACGTTAAGGGCTTTCACGGCCGAGCCGAGCGCCGAAATCGCACTGATGGTGAAAACGCGCGTGCGGTCCTTATGCATGCCCAGCGCCCTCCGACTCTGCAGCACTTCGCGCTAGCTACGACCTCATATGTAACCAACCGCTCTCCCACGAAAGCAAACCCTGGTTATAAGACCCCCTATGAAATGCTATACGGGGTGAGGCCGCGTACCTATCACTTACGGATCTGGGGATGTCCTGCTTACGTGGTAGTGTATGACAAAGCTAATGAGGGCTCGCGCATTCGAACTGCTGGAATCTTTGTCGGTTACTCTGAGCCAGGTCCGGGTTACTTTATCTTCAATCCAGAGACGGCTCGCACCATAACCTCGTGGGGCGGAAACACTTTATTCGACGAAGCTTTCGGATGCACCGCCGCTTCCTTAGAGGATACCACTGTTGATGAATCCTTCGCGCGCGCGCCGCAGAACCTCACGCACGAGCAGCGCAAGGCCTACCAAGACATCTTCCGCTATGAACCGCTTACGGATTCTACTGGGCCAACGCCTGCGCCCACCGGGACGCAGTTAGCGCCCAATAGTGCACCGACCGAAACTGGGCTACCTGCACCAGCTATTGGGCAGCGTGTCCGACACGCTGC
>JBCBVC010000346.1:0-1491 GCA_039817845.1 Cyanobacteria bacterium J06642_2 | reverse complement strand
CCGCACTTCTCTTTCGTGCAACATACACCCCACTTCATGTCTCTATCGAAATTATGGCTTGTCGAACACCAACTCTCGCCTTGTTTCTGTGGTGTAGTGAAGGGTACACACGAGAAATAGGACTTTCTGTTGTAGATGAAGGGAATAGCGCATCGTGAGTGCTTTTTACTGTTCCCTCCGTAGATTTTGAGTCCACTGTCGGAACTCACTAGCTCCTCACCAGCCAAGTGTAAATAGTCTTTTCTACTTAAAAGGAATTGGCTTCCAATGCCGCCGATACCGTATTGGTTGATGTTATTGTCGTTATGGTTACGCGATACGGCCGGGTCTTCTCCTTTTTGGAGACGTCGCAGTGCGTCAAGCTTGAGTTGCGCCACGCTGGCTGTACCACCGGCGTTTTCGTTGCGCGGATCAACGCAGAAACCTTTTCGTTTGTCGCGATCGAAATTGCTGGTCGTGGCGCACCAGTATTTGCCGGTCGGTTCGTCGTCCGAAGTGCAGTCGAAATAGGATTTCCCGTTATGAACAAAAGGGAATACGCACGGTTCGCCGGTTTCCGTGGCAATACTCTTCCGCTCAAAAGGGTTTCCGTTGGGTAGTGTTGTCGGGGCGGTGAACGCTTTGTCAGGGTCTGGGTTATTTGAGATTGGTTCGCCTTTCTCCATCTTCAGCTTCTCTTCCATGTTGATTTTGGCTTTGAGTCGGTCTTCTGGTGTGGCGTAGTCTTTGAGATTCTTGTAAGGATCGAGCGCTTCACGAAGTTTGTCTTGCTCAGCCATCTTTTCGGGGTCAGTGGCAGGCTTTGTCGGGTCTAACGGGTTGGTTGGGCTAGCGAGTGGAGCAGTTAAGCTTAGTTGAGCTTTATCTGGACTTATTGAGTTGACGGCGTCTGGGAGTCCAGCTTTGGTAGGATCTAACGGTGTCAATGGATTCTTGTTGGCTAGAGCGATCGATCCTCCAAGTAATGCTTCCTCATTCACAACTGGATCTACAACAGCAGGCTTTGGGAATCGTTCATCAACACAGATACTCTTGATGGGTTGTTGGTCGAAGCCCTGTTTCTCGTCAGACGTACTACACCAGTAGCGACCTGACGGCTCATCAATGTTGATACAATCGTAGTACATCTTCTCTTTGTACGTGAACGGGAATCGACACTCTCGCCCGTCCTCCGTTTTAATCGGCTCCGTCGGCGCCGAGTTCGGGTCCAGTGGGTCCCTTAGTGCGGCCACTTGTGTAGCTGCTTGCGCCTCCAGTTGGGCTTGCTCCTCTTCGGCCGCCATCCGTTGTTTTTGCGCTTGGAGTTGTGTCTGTTTGATCAAATCAGCTGGTTGTGTGGCGTCTAAACAGTATCCTTTCTGCGGGTGCATGTCGTAGTTGTGTGACTTGATGCTACACCACTTGCGGCCCGAGATGTCATCCTCGGTTGTGCAATCAAAGAAGGTTTTCCCGTTGTAGACGAACGGGAATACGCACATGTCCCCGTTCTCT
>JBCBVC010000345.1:0-1493 GCA_039817845.1 Cyanobacteria bacterium J06642_2 | reverse complement strand
TGCTGCAGGGCTTGCCGAGGGTCTGTGTTCACCCCGTGACCACGAAGGGCACAACTATCTGTCGAGCTGGGCGGGCTATGCTTACCATATCGACGCCACTAAGTCGGCGTCGATCGTGCGGGATCATGCCGCTTTGCCAAACGGAGTTGACCATCGGATTGGCACGGTGACTGAGGTCAAACTGGATGCCGACGGGATTGAACAACTCTGTTTAGACACAGGTGAGGTCATTAAGGCCGACCTCTACATTGACTGCACGGGCTTTGCACAGGCGCTGATGCGTCACTTTGACACTACCCGGATCGATTATGAGAAGATTTTCTGCAACAGCGTCTGTGTGGGTCCCTTTCATTACAACGATTACCGCACCGAAATGGTTCCTTACACGACCAGTACAGCCAGGGAATTTGGCTGGCAATTCACCATTCCGCTCACGAGCCGCCTGGGCAGTGGCTATGTGTATTCAGATCATTTCACCACAGATGAGGAAGCGATGGCGGCTTTTAAGCAATCTTGGCGTCATCATAAAGGGCTGACAGAGCCTCGTGTGCTCAAGTGGCGACCCTCGCGGTTAAAAGAAAGCTGGCAGCAAAATGTCTGTGCCATCGGTCTCTCCTGTGGGTTTATCGAACCGCTTGAGGCAAACGTGCTCTACAACGCTCAGTATGCGATCCAGACCCTGAATCGCTTGCTCGAACGGGGTAACTATGAAGTGACGCCCACAACTGCTAAGACCTTCTCGCGGGCAACCGCTCGAACCCTGGACCATACGGCTGACTATCTCTTTCATCGGTATGCTGCGACCGCCCGCGAAGATACTGAATTTTGGCGTCACTACAAGCAGCTTGGCGAAGAGCACCATGTTCGAGACACCCTGTTAGAAAATTACCGGAAGCACTCTGATCCGTTGACGGCTCTTTATCCGGATGCTATCTGGCTGAGTACGGCGGTCTATATGAGGGCGTTGCGGCGTGATTTATCTGTCAAAATTAATCCGGGCCTTGTCGATAATGCTCGGGCGATCTTCGAGTATACGGCCCGGACGTCGAGAAATAATGGCCGAATGCTCCCTAAGATCTGGGAAGTCTGTCCGCCCAAACTGGAGGTGGGCTGATGCAGATGCTGGATCAGGTCTCTACAGCGAGGCCAAACGTCATGCCACCCGTGTACAACCCTCAGCGCCTCAATCGTTTTCCGATGATTGAGGATGTGCGCCAGCGTGCGATCGCACGTCTGCCAGGGGCAATCCGAGGGTTCCTTGAATGTGGTTCAGGTGACGAGTCCTGCCTGATTCGCAATCGGGCGGCCTTCGATGAGGTGACTTTTGCGCCTCATCGAAACCTACCCGATTGCGAGTCAGGCAGGTCTCGTCACCTGAACCCCCTTCAAGGAACCCTCGGATTGCCCCTGGCAGACGCGCGATCGCACGCTGGCGCACATCCTCAATCATCGGAAAACGATTGAGGCGCTGACGGTTGTACACGGATGGCATG
>JBCBVC010000344.1:0-1496 GCA_039817845.1 Cyanobacteria bacterium J06642_2 | reverse complement strand
TATTGCTGTTCGAGATTGCGATCGCTGTCAAAAAGGGGCAGGCGAGACGCCTCCCCACTGCCCGAGCTGGAGGCCACTTGCCCGCGCGATCGCCTGAGAATAAAAGAAGTCCGTTGGCTAGCGAACTCCCGCGATTTCGAGCGTTTCAATTAGCGATCGCTCGGTAATCCTGAACAGAGTTAGCGCAGCGTGCGGCTTTTGAAGGACAGAGCACCGTGGTTTTTATCGGTGCTGTTGCGTTGATTTCAGCTAGGCGCTCGACGATCGCGGGACGGGCCTCGGCGGGAGCGGAACCGAAGATGGCGGCGGTGCCGAGGGCGAGAGGCGTTTCATGACTTTAGACCTCAGGAGTGGGTAGAACGTGGGAGGAACGTGCTGTCCTCTACGTTTCCTAGTAAACGGGTTGGGTCTAAAGTGGGTCTGGGAAGGGAGGTAGGAGAAGATAAGGGTTGCGGAAGCGATCGCTCACTATTCGCTCAGGTAGGTTTCAGGTGCAATTGCTCTCGGTGCGGACTCTATATCTGGACGGCTATCGCACTCGCCAAACAGTTTCTATCAATTAAGTGGGTACAGTGAGTCCAAGGTAATCCTGGAACGGCCTGAAGTCGCGATCGCTATGCAGCAGCGGCAATCCATTTTCGATACAGAAAGTAGCGATGATGGTGTCTGCAGTCTTGCGAACTGTGATGCCCTGAGAGCGAAGAAATCGATAGTTCTGAGCAGCTTTAACTGCTGAATTAGCATCTAGCAAGTTGAAGATGTGCACTGAAGCGAAGAGGGATTGTGCAGTAGCAAAGTCTCTATCGAGCTTGAATCCCTGCAACACTTCAAGCAAAATTAGGTCGCCAATTGCGATCGGGGTGCAGCCTAGCAAATCGTGGAGTTTGTCTGTTGCAGGTGTTGGCAAGCCGTTGAAATAGTCAATCCAGACGCTGGAATCGACCAGAATCAAGAGTTTTCTCGCAACTCGTCAAGGCTGCCAACCCAAGGGAGTTTCCCTCGGTAAGCTTTAATCGTTTCCTGCTGCCGGAGGGTGACGAGTGTTTGGAGAGCTAATTCGACAGTCTCGCGTTTTGTCTTCAGGCCAGTGAGAGACATCGCAGACTCAAGCAAGCGATCGTCAATATCGATGTTGGTACGCATGGGTGTTGTGTATGGATATTCAGATCTCTACACATTGTAGGAGCGATCGCTGGTTGGCGAGACATTACGAGCCAACGATCTCTGGGGTAATGTTTCCTTCAATTCTGAGAGAACACGATCGCCATCCACAGCCTCAATTTCGCCTCGCTGGTAAGCACCTAGGCGATCTCTCGATTCTTTCGTCCACGCGCGATCGATGATTGCTCGTTCGACCGGGTCAAGACTCTGCCAGAGGGCATCGATAAGCTGCGCTCTCTCGAAGGGGGAAAGCTTTAGCTGACATTTTGCACCGACCTCAGGAAGAGCCTCGAAACGAGAGGTCAAAGTGCTCGGGAGTATGAGTTCGCGCCTGC
>JBCBVC010000343.1:0-1515 GCA_039817845.1 Cyanobacteria bacterium J06642_2 | reverse complement strand
CCCGAGACCGTTGAATGGGACGCTCGGTGCCATCAAGAATGACCCGCTCCACCTCTGGAAAGCACTTGATGAATTCCGCCATGCTGCGAATTTTACGCTTCGGCAGGGCCATCTTCTTTCCTAGGGCTGCTTCCAACACGGGTTGCAGTCGGTGCAACCAGCGATTTGCTTGGGAGCGGTCCATATCGAATATCAATCCAGCCAGGTCAAACGTGGGATAGCACTTGAAGTAAAACAGCACATAAATCAGCTTGTCTTCTGTGGTGGTGAGATTAGGTTTACGACCAGCACCCTCTGCTCGTTGCCTGGGTTGCTTGCTACGACGAGGAATGGATGCTTGTGAGAGTGCTTCAGAGAAAGCGGGTTTAAGCGCTGCGATCGCTTTGAAATTCATCCCTGTCACAGCGCGCAGTAAACGCTCGTCTTGCTTGATTCGCTCTAGGTTCAGCATCTGTTAACGCTCATATCTCCTGCCTCTGAAAATAGCATTGCTACACTAATTTCACAACAAGTCTAATGCCATGATGCGCTCAGGCGACTTAAGAAAGACACTAGAAGCGAAAAATAAAGGGTCCTTGAGAAATCGAAACCCTCGTTCGACGCCTTGCTGTGCTTTGTATTCAGTGAGGATATCGTCCGCAGAGAGGCTGAGTTCCTCCGCTGCCTGGCTGTGAGCGTCCTCTATTTCAAACGCAGGCGAGTTGAGCACATTGGTGGCCAGGATGAATCGTCCCGCTCGGCGCTGATGACGTTCGACCACGTCTGCGTCAAGGGTCAAGGTGGCCTGGATATGATAATTGAGATGAGTGGGTATGGCTGTTTTTGCCGGGCGTCCGGGTGTGTCATATTGCGGTTTTTCGACGAGAACAACCTGAGTGAGGCGATGCTGTTTCAACGTTTTCTCGAATTTATTGATAGCTTGCTGAGCATCGACTTCACAGGCAAACGGCTGACGGCTAAACTTGTCTAGTTGGGTTTGCGCACGCCGTGTGGCTTTCTCTAACCGTTTCTCCAATGCCTTCAAGTCAGAGACTCGACGTTGACTAGATTCGACCACGAGCCAACGCTGACGGATATCACCATAGGTGTTGCAGACCTCGGCGAGGCGGTAACCAGCTAAGGCACTGGACTCAAAAGCACTTTCATCAATCTCTTCTATCAGTGAGCTAGCTGCGCTTAGCGTCATCGGCACTCGCGAAATCCATCTCAAGCTGTTCAATTGCTTGATGTTATCGGCGCTGTAGAGGGCTCCATCCGCCACGTAGAGACCACCGAAATCCCATTGTTGTTGAAATTGTTCTATCACTTCAGCGAAGCAAGCTTTATCAGATTGGTTACCGTCAGCCAGTTCTATGAAGGCGGGAATGTCACCATCTCCCCAACATACTAGATTCATTACGAACTGCTTCAAGTCGGGCCGATGGTCGCGTGAATAGCCATTGGCACCGTGCCTGCGATAGGGACACCCTTGCCAGAACTGAGATACGCGCCACTCACGCTCATGGATGTGGCATC
>JBCBVC010000342.1:0-1534 GCA_039817845.1 Cyanobacteria bacterium J06642_2 | reverse complement strand
TCGATAGGTGGGTTCTTGTCTCTCGAACTGGTCTGGGTTAAGTCCTTGGTTTTTGGCACCACTGATGGCGAAGCGGACGGAGCGAGGATTGAACTTGCGATCGTCAAGGCGCAGCGTTTCGATCACGATGCGCTTGATGGTGTCAAAAACCAAGGACTTAACCCAGACCAGTTCGAGAGACAAGAACCCACCTATCGAGGTCGCACCATTGCAGAAGTCTATCGGCATTATCAAAATGCTCTCGCTGCTAACAATGCCCTCGACTTCGACGATCTAATTCGCATCCCAGTCCTACTGTTCAAGCAAAACGAAACCGTCCTCGACTATTGGCATCGCCGCTTTCGTCACGTACTGGTAGACGAATATCAAGACACGAACCCCACTCAGTACGACTTCGTGCGACTGCTCGCCACCAACAATCGTCCTCGCACCGAGTGGGACTGGCGCGATCGCTCTGTCTTCGCTGTAGGCGACGGAGATCAGTCCATTTACGCTTTTCGCGGCGCTGACTATCGCATCCTGCTGGGCTTTCAAGACAATTTCGGCGACGGTCTTCCTGACAACGAGACCGAGACCCTAGTCAAGCTTGAAGAAAACTACCGCTCCACCGCCACCATCCTGCAGGCTGCTAATGCCCTGATCGAACAGAATACAGAGCGCATCGACAAAGTGCTGCGCGCTACCCGTCCGGCTGGTGACGACATTCGGTATTTCAAAGCCGAACACGAAACTGACGAAGCCAACTTCGCCATCGGTCAGATCCGAGCTTTAGCTGACAATCAAGGTCGCCTGTGGAGTGACTTCGCGATTCTCTACCGCACCAACGCTCAATCCCGACCGTTTGAGGAAATTTTGGTGCGCTGGGGCGTGCCCTACACCGTCGTCGGTGGTTTGCGGTTCTACGATCGCAAAGAAATTAAAGACGTAATGTCTTACTTGAGGGCGATCGTCAATCCTGCCGACACTATCAGTCTCAACCGCATTATTAATACTCCCCGCCGTGGCATCGGTGCTTCTACTGTTGGCAAACTGCAAGACGCCGCGCGGCAACTCGGCATCCCCTTATGGGATTTACTTGAAGATGAAGGTTCGGTGAAAAGTTTGGTGGGGCGCAGCAGCAAGAATGTGCTGCAGTTCGTCAGTTTGATGCAGAGCTGGCGCGCTCGCGCTGAATCTACCCCCGTAGTCGATCTCCTTTTGTCTGTTCTTGACGAGTCAAACTACACTCGCGATCTGGAAGCGCAAGGAACTGACGAAGCCAGTAACCGGGTTGAAAACGTCAAAGAACTGGTCAGCGCGGTTCAACAGTTCCAGGAAGAAACCGAAGCTCCCACGCTATCTAGTTATTTGTCGCAAGCCTCGCTCGCTACCGACTTTGACAACTCTCAAACTCAAGAAAACGCTGTCACCTTAATGACGTTGCACAGTGCCAAAGGCCTGGAATTTCCCGTTGTCTTTTTGGTCGGTCTAGAAGAAGGACTCTTCCCTCACTTCCGTTCTCAAGACGACCCCGCCGCGATGGAAGAAGAGCGTC
>JBCBVC010000341.1:0-1535 GCA_039817845.1 Cyanobacteria bacterium J06642_2 | reverse complement strand
TGCGCCGATGCCGCTGGACTGCCTCCAAGGAAGTGACCCATTGAATCAGTTAGTTTCGGCTTCACAAAAGGAGCTGAAATATGAGCAAGAGAGCCAAGGCAGAAGAGATCATTGCGAAGTTGCGTGAAGTTGAGGTTCGCCTCGGTCGTGGTGAAACGACGGGCCATGCCGTGCGGGCGATTGGGATCAGCGAGCAGACCTACTATCGCTGGCTCCGGAAGTATGGGGGCATGGGGGTCGATCAGGCCAGGCGGCTAAAAGCGCTCGAAAAAGAAAACCAACGTTTACGCCAGGCGGTTTCGGAGCTGACCATCGATAAACAGATCTTAGCGGAAGCTGCAAAGGGAAACTTCTAAGCCCTTCACGCCGCCGCCAATGTGTTGACCGGGTCATAAAAGAGCTTGGCGTTTCAGAACGTCAGGCTTGCCGCGTGCTCGGTCAACATCGCTCGACACAGCGCAAAAAGCCGTGTGGCCAACTAGACGAGAAAACGCTGACGAAAGCGATTATCCGCCTTGCTGAGCAATATGGTCGTTACGGTTATCGTCGTATCACAGCGTTGCTCCGCCGAGATGGATGGCATGTCAATGAGAAGCGTGTGTATCGTATATGGCGGCGTGAAGGGCTGAAAGTTCCCCATAAACAACCAAAGCGAGGCAGGCTATGGCTCAATGACGGTTCTTGTATCAGGCTGCGTCCCACACATCCGGGTCATGTCTGGAGTTACGACTTTGTGATGGACCGCACTCATGACGGTAAGGCGTTCCGTATGCTGTGCGTGATTGACGAGTTCACGCGCGAATGCTTGGCGATCAGAGCGGAGCGCCGCCTCAACGCTCGAATTGTGCTTGAGGTTCTCGCCGACCTGTTTCTGGTGCATGGGCCGCCAAAACATATCCGTTCTGACAACGGCCCCGAGTTCATCGAAAAAGCTCTGCGGGAATGGCTTGGGCGGCTTGGCGTCAAGACGCTGTTCATCGAGCCCGGCAGTCCGTGGGAGAACGGTTATTGCGAAAGCTTCAACTCCAAACTTCGAGATGAACTGCTTGCAAGGGAGCTCTTTTACACAATGCCAGAAGCAAAAACGCTCATCGAATGGTGGCGCGAGCATTACAATACGGTCCGTCCCCATTCGTCGCTCAGCTATCAGCCGCCCGCGCCAAAAGCCATCTTGCCAAAGAATATCACGCCGATTTACTCTAAGGCGATGGCGGCATGAGCTGTCAATCAACCGCCGAGACTAACAAATCGCTCGGAGCACCCCGATGGGGCAGGCCAGCTTCATATGTCATCAGTTGCGGTTGTTTCCTGTTACACTTATTTTGATTCTAAAGCTGAAATTCAATCATGTTGTCAGAAAATGGAACCAGTCGACATCTCTATTACCTCTCTTTTTGATCTTCTTGGCTATTTTGGGCAGGTCGCTTCAGATTTAAATTGGTTCAAATTGACAGCTTACTTAGCGACATTTTTTTTTCTGACTCTTCTACACATTCAAAAACGAATATTATCAAAAGAAGCAAAAGAAGAAATTG
>JBCBVC010000340.1:0-1545 GCA_039817845.1 Cyanobacteria bacterium J06642_2 | reverse complement strand
AAAACATCATCTGCTCTAGCCTGTCAATCCCTTGCCACTTGCGGATACAGGCTTTCATATCTGCCAGAACATTTTCAAACACTCGTTCCAGGGCAAACAGGGTGAGGTCTTCTTTATTGCGAAAGTAGTGGGTGACCACCCCAGTCGAAGTACCAAGCTCTTGCGCGATCGCACGCATGCTGGCGCGATCCAATCCTTCGCGCACAATCACCCGCCAAGCCGCTTCAGCGACCTCAATCCGGCGATCGTCATAACTCATAGCGCCCCTCGGTTTGTAGCTAGATGCCAGTGTTCTCTTGACATTATATTACAACAGTTGTTATGTATTGAAATCATAACAACTGTTGTAATATAATTCATGATTCGATCGACCACACCCGATGACGTGACCGCATTGCTCGCACTGGCGGATGACGCAATTGGCTTCCAGCCGAATGAACTTGAGGAATTGAGCAAAACGCTGGCCGATTACTTCAGAGGCGATAGTGATCATTTCTGGATTACCGATGATGATAACGGCTCTGTAGGGGCTGCCTACTGTGCAACAGAGCGGATGACACACGGAACGTGGAACCTTCTCTTTATTGCCATCCGGCCGGACCGCCAGGGGCAAGGCCGGGGTACAGCCCTGATGCGCTATGTTGAGCAAACATTGGCGGCACGCGGCGCACGATTGCTGCTGGTAGAAACAGTGGCGAGTTTTGAACGCACACGGGCGTTTTACCGCAAGTGTGGTTATGAGGAAGAAGCGCGAATCCGTGACTTCTACGAAGCGGGAGCCGACAAGATCGTTTACCGCAAGGTACTGACCGCTCAGTACTAGTACAATAAATATAAAACAATGAAACATATAGTCAACTAATGTAGTCAGCTAATGAAACGGGTTGAGATCAAGCTCAAAGATCAGGAACGCCACCACCTAGAAATCCTTAGCACGAGTGGTACTTGCCAAGTGCGAACGCTTCAACGAGCGCAGGTTTTGTTAGCACTTGACCGAGGTGTGCTAGATAGCCAAATTACTGAGGTCTTGGGCATCGACCGTACCCGTATCTGGCGAATCCGCAAACGTTACCTATCGGAGGGTCTCGGTCGAGCCCTGTTGGACCAAGCCCGTCCCGGTCGACCTCGTGAGTATGATGATAAAGCAGAAGCGGAACTGGTGGCCTTGGCCTGTAGTGCTCCGCCAGTCGGCTACAGTCGTTGGAGCATCGGTCTGTTAACTGAGGTGGCTCGACAGCAAAGCCACCTGTGCACCCGCAATCTGTTTGTGGCGGTCGAACCGTTAGCCGATTGGCGACAAGTGAAGGTGACAGCGCACCGCAAGAAACCCGATTTTGTGCGCTTTATTCGTCATTTGCTCCAGGGACGTTATCGTCAAGCTCGGAAAGTTCATATCGGGTTAGATAATCTCAACACCCATTTCGCTAAATGCTTTGTCGATGTCTGGGGAGCAAAGCGGGCAGACAAGTTGCTCAGTCGCATTGAGTTTCACTACACTCCAGCCCACGGCAGTTGGTTGAATATGGCCGAAATCGAGATTGGCAT
>JBCBVC010000339.1:0-1545 GCA_039817845.1 Cyanobacteria bacterium J06642_2 | reverse complement strand
CGAGCTGCTTGTCGAACGACCCCAGGAAGCCGAGAAGGCCGACAAACTCGTGCAGCTCCACGAGCTACTGAAGCGGTCGTTCAGCAGCGACGAGCTGTCCGGGTTGGTAGCCGACCTGGGGCTAACAGACGTCGTCGTGCAGTCGGGATCATCGGAAAGCCAACGACGAAACTTCGTCGAGACGCTCGAGCGACGAAACGCCATCGATCGAGCTTTCTTCCAGCACCTGCTGGTTTCGCGGCCGGGTCGAGAGGAAGAGATTCGCGAAGTGGCGCGACACTTAGAAATTGCCCGTAGAGGGATAGAGAAATACAGCCAGCTAGAATACTATAAAATTGATGTCAAGGATAAGGTCATCTTCATCTACTTAATAGACCAAGATATTAATATGCTTTCAAAACTACTCACGTCTTCACCGATTCTGTCAGAATTGAGATCTCCATATAGAACTTATAGAGTGAGTCACTTTTCTCCTGGCACTGAATGAACTTAAGCAGCTATGAATAAGGACTTCAGTTCCTGAGCTCTTTGACGGAAAGTTTGTCGCTGTTCAGATAGGCACACGTATTCTGTCATCCTCTGACGGGGCCTGAAATACTGATGTAATTCATCAAAGGCTTCGCAGAACCGCTTTCCTGAATCAAATGCCCCAAAGCCAAGAGTGGGATAGTATCTGGCTTTAATCGGACGATGGCTCTGCTCCACAGGATTCCCCTGGCAGCCCCGAACCTCATGCTCCACTTCTGTTCCCAATTCTTCTGCGATCGCTCTCGGGTAAGATGCCAGTCCATCAGTAACCACGTGTTCGGGAGGCTGCTCGGCTACTTCCAGTGCTTGCCGGAAGAAGGCTTTGGCTGCTTCCATATCTCTCTTTTGGCTCAGCTTAGAATCCACTAGATTCCCATCCGAGTCGATCGCTCTGTACAAGTAGCACCAGCGTCCTCGGATTCGGACGTAGGTTTCGTCCACGAACCAGTTTCGATTCACCTTTCCTCTACGTTTGCTTCTCAGGTGTTCGATAAATATGTGGGAGAAACGCTCCTCCCAATCCCTCACCGTTTCATGGGTGAATTCAAACCCTCTCATCAAAAAGAACTCGGCCACATCTCGCAGGCTCATCTTGTAGCGAAGACGGCACATCAGCACTTGAAAGACTATGTCGCTTGGGACTTCAACGAAGTTGAAGGGCGTTCCTGTCCTCTCGTTAAAGGTGTGCTCGCAGTTATGACAGCGGAACACGGGATAGCCAAGGTTGGTTGTTCGCTTGAGGCGAGTAGTGTCACTTGACATGCAATGGGGACAGTTCATTCAGGGCGAAACGAAGGGGCTGGAGTAGGGGTTGCTCAGCTTATCAGATTGAACGCTCCTGCTGAGATCTCAGTCCTGACAGAATCGAAAGAGACATATTGAGCAGTTGAGTAACAGCCAGAATGGAAGATTTGTCTTGATGGATAAAGAGAGTCGCATTCAGCTCGAACTTCTGTATAAGTTAGTTGTTGATATTCAGAATCGAGACCTCGAGGTGGATCTAGCAACTGCTTTAGG
>JBCBVC010000338.1:0-1556 GCA_039817845.1 Cyanobacteria bacterium J06642_2 | reverse complement strand
CTTGACTAAAGAGGAAATGGTTAGTTTTCTCTTTAGTCAAGCTGGCTTGCTGGACAATCTCTGGGAACTCCTTTTTGAACAATTCAAAATAGTAGGCCACTAGTTGTTCATCAGTTTCAAACTCCAAATCGCCTTCTCCTTCATAATCTTCATCGTCACCGAAACTATCCTCACCAAACTCAAGATCGTCGAAATTCAAGTTAAGTTCGTTCATACTGAGCGGCGGCGTGCCAAGACCTCCGGCGGCTCCCAGACTATCGTCATCAAATTGCAGACTATCCTCGCTCAACAAGGAGTCAGATTTCTTAGACGATAAGCGTCGCCTCGTTTTCGCTTTGCCCGCGGTTGCCGTTGACGAGGACGTAGCGGCGGCACCTATTTTCGCCGATTTTGTCTTAACGCGAAACGATTTGGAACGACTTTTAGAACGTCCCGCCAACCGTAAGCTTTTTTGTCGGAGCGGTTTTTTAGTTTTTGGTTGTGGAGCTGTGCGTTTTTTGGGATAGGGAACGGCAACGTCCTCTGATGACGTGTGTCCATCGCCGTCGTCGGACGTGGAGAAGTGCGTTTGCTCAGTTTCAGTCTCAAAATCGGTGGTCGAATAATTGTCATCACTCTCCATGGCAGAGGACAGTTCGGATGTAGCAACAGAAGAGGCGTCGTTTGACATATTGTTTTTACTAAGAACAGTTTGTTTTGCTCGCTTTGTTGTCATTGTTGCTACAGTTGCTTTATACATAGCGGGTTCGTTGTAAGTAGTTTTATTGGTTATCGTTTTCTTAGCAACAACTGACGGTTTATTCTTATACTTGAACGATTTTGATTTCGTTCGGCTCAGTTTGAAACTCTTCTGCCGAACTTTCTTCGGCTTAGTTGACGGAATCTGCGACTTCCCGGGGTCCGGTATCATTCCATTCCGCACTAAGTATGATTGGACAGGCTTTCTAGTCGTTGTCGATGACGAAAACACTTTCGATGAAGTCGCAGGTGCTGATCGAACTCGAACATTAGCGACGCTGCCGGCGGGCCCAGTCCGGCGTGCCGTGACAGTCTTTTTATTGCTGGTAGTGATTATATAAGGCACTGTTTTAGTAGTGGTTTTAGTTTGCGGTCTCGATCGAGCAGCAAGTACGGTACCGCTACCGGCAGTGACCGGTCGCTTTCTAAGACCGGGTGACGAGACGGTAGAGGACGTGCTACTGGAAAGGGAATCACTCCTATGTCGTGTGGTGGACGAAGTAGTATCGTGATTGAAATGAGGACATTCAGGGATACAACGTGCCTTGATGAATCGACTGGACAACTGGTTGCCAAATTTGGAGTGCAACGGACAGTGAACAATGCGACCAGGGCTACTGGCTGCTTTACCGTGGCGCTCGTTCGCCGCATCCGTGCGTTTCTTTGTTGTAGCAGTAGTAGAAGTTTTCGCAGTCGGCTTAGACGCAACTTTAGGTCGTTGTGTCGCGCCATTTTTCTTGCCCACCGCGTCCGCCTTGCTTTCGCGCTCCGCTTTCTGTTTCTGGAACTTGCGACGAATGTCTTTGTTGAGCTCGGAC
>JBCBVC010000337.1:0-1570 GCA_039817845.1 Cyanobacteria bacterium J06642_2 | reverse complement strand
GTCAGCTATCATTGATACTGGTGCTTCGATGTGCTTTGCTAAAACAACACACCCTTCTGTCATGTCTTGGTCTATTCGCCCCCTCGACAAACCGATTAGAATTCAACAAGGCTCAGGTAGTGTAGTTTGTAGCAAAATAGGCATAGCTTTCCTCCCATTCACTCACGCACTCCACGCAAATGACTGTATGATTCTCACCATCCCCACCTTCCTCATCGACACCTTCCATTCCCACATTTTCCTTCTCTCCACATCTGTTTTGCGTGCCACACGCATTCAACTCGTCGACTCTGTCGATGCTCCACCTTTTCTCTTTGTTGTTCCTCCTACCACGCACGCTGTTCCTCAACAGGTTGAACATTTGAACAAACATCTCATGTCGATGCGTGTACAACGTGACGCCAGTCTGCTCGTCATCCCAATAGCGAACGTGTCGGAATTCGAAAATCACATCTCGTTAGTCACTGCTTTGCCATTCTCATGGGATGCTGCTCTCGCCAAACTGACTGAGTTATTCCCGCCGCTTCGATCGCGCCCTGTCTCTCGACCATCAAACGTGCCCGATTCGATTCCACCGCAGTCCCTGATACATCGATCTGTCCCTCCGTCTCTGTACGAAAACTCATACTCAACGTCATCTCGCTCACAAGTTCATCACGCTCCTTCGCAACGCTTACGCTTAGGTCTTGTATGTGCTGGTGTCGTTTCTGAAAGAGTTTTCGTCGATCTTCCCTGGTTCGCACAGAATTTCGAAGTTGTGCTGATTTGCGAACGGGATTCGTCGAAATTGGATTTGGCTCGGTCGATCTTCCCAGATGCCTTATTCATTGGTGATGCTCGCACAGTTCCTCGCAAGCTTCGCCGCCGTAACATGAAATTGGATGTCATCATGGCGTCATTTCCATGCACGGACGAGACTCCTCTTCGGATGTTGAATTTATATCCGACGTCTCGCACTGCGGACCTCTTCAGAGGTGATCTACGATTCGAGATCATGGCAGAATCTGGCGCTCAACTCCTCATTGAAGAGAATGTTCCACCTCACTCTGAGTCGTGGGAACATCACGCCCGGATTCGAGCTCGCGCTCTGGAACAGGGACTCTACTCGGTCACCACCTACCTGGATGCTGCATCTGTTGGTGCTGCGACATCTCGCATACGCTGGTTTCATTTTCTAAGTGTGAAACCTTTGACGCATTCGCTGGATTTGGCCGCTATCAGCAAACTGTCGTGCACCTCCACACCTGTCAAAGCCTATCTATCTCCCCCGGAAACTATTCCGTCAAACCTGTGGATCACGGATGTCAACGTCGATGCTGGTATTCATAGCCAGGACTACCACAGCACCAACTGGCATCGCAAGTCCATGAATGCACTGTCAACGCTTCGGACTGCTCTGCGCGCTCACGCATACCCCAACGATGTTTCGTTGTGGCCTCATCTGCACGAGCAGATTTGTGTTCTTGCGTTTTCGTTTCAATCCCCAGTGATTCTGGGATTGGATGCTGAAAGTCACCTGACGCCTGCCTTTGGCACTTCTCGCTTGAACGCACGCGCTGCCAAGCTGTGG
>JBCBVC010000336.1:0-1572 GCA_039817845.1 Cyanobacteria bacterium J06642_2 | reverse complement strand
CAATAGCAGATGGGAGCGACTTTGGTTCGATGAAAGCAATGCTGCGTAACCATCCCCGAATAATTTACAGGTGGAAACTGGTTCTGACTCTCTCTCTGGGATCGGAATATCGAACGAGAATTTGCTCACTTGCCAATAACATCAGTATTCTCTCCTTCTACGACATCGGAATAGATGTGCGACTGGCGATCTAACCGCGCGCAAAATATTTACTTGACGACTGCCATATCTCCTGCGATCGCCTAATCCTCGAATCATTGCGATCGCTCTTTCATTTTTCTGAGCTGATTTCGCATCATGACTAAATCGCAGTAGCATTCAGCTTCTGATTCGTCGTCACCAATCCCGGCATAAAACTCGCGTTCTTTTTCAAGGGAGCGAATGCTCTGTTCAATTTTTTCTGTCATTTGCTTGACCTTCCGAACTTCACTCGATCCGAAGGTCTTCTCGTTGACTACTTCATTTGAAATAGTTCCTAGTTAGTATTGGTTGTCTGCAAACAGCGATCCCTTGCGTTTCCACATCAACAGAATCCACACCATCAAGCGGTGCGGCGCAGCGTAGCGAGCACGCACCCAACAATAGCTGTGGAGACACCCACGAACAGAAACCAAAACATATAGGGGCATGGAGCCCCTATTGAATTTGAGTATCAATTTCGGAGTTAGTGGTATCGCTGTTCAGATAAGCGATTGAACCGTTCTGCTGTTCGCTGACGGTTGAGTTCGAGAATGGCTGCTTCAGTCATCTCAAAGCGGGATTGAGCGTATGCGAGCATCTCTTCGCGGGTAGCTTTAGCGAAGGCTAAATCAAACTGTGTCTCGAACTCAGTCCAAGCCTCTGAGTAAACAGCTTTGATATCATCTTGGTCGTATTCTGGGCGAGACCAAGTACCATCTGCTAGACGCTTGCCCGGAGCGAGGGGCACGAGCAATTCGTTTTGGATGGCATCTTTGAAAATTTTGGACTTGGAGGCTTCCCAGCACAAGGACCGGAGAGTGAAGAAAACCGCTTGCCAAGCCTTGAGTTTGGCCTCTTGTTTGCGTTGAGCGACAGGAGCAACAGCGAACGTGGAGCTAAGAGCGTTGAGTTGAAGGGTCATTTGAGTATCCTCAATGATTGTGACCCCGTGAATAAACGCTAGCCGACACGTGGAAAGGGGTGGCGCAACCGAGCGACCAGCGAGGCACGATAAATTTTTGCCCCTAGAGTTTCGCGAACTCTCCGTACCAAACATCGGCCTTTGTTCCCGGAGAGTTCGATATAACTCTTCAGGCAAAAAGTTATTTGCGACATGCACCTCGCCCCTTGGAACGGGGAGACGCGGCGTTTTAGGGTCGGCACCAATCAGTGAGACACAAATGCCCCGCCACAAACGCGGAAAGCTTGCGTCCGCGATAGCTCCAACCGCGCGAGTAGAGGCCGACAAGGACGGCCAACGATGCCACTATCATCCTGCTAAAAACTACGAAAAAAGGAAAAATAGAAAAGGGATACTTAGAGTCCCTCGGCCTCGCACACTACCCGAAAACCGAAATTGTCGATGCGGCCGCCGGGATTAGCGTTGTTGCG
>JBCBVC010000335.1:0-1585 GCA_039817845.1 Cyanobacteria bacterium J06642_2 | reverse complement strand
AGCGTCTTGTATCACTCCTCGAATAAAGACAGTCGCCTCAGTCCCGGCTGTAATCAGTGTGCCACTTCGGTAAGTGGGAAACAGTGTATAACTACCCTCTCCTAAGTCATAAGGGATTCGCTCGAAAATAAGATACCAGACATTCTTTTCGAGAAGCGGTGAGTTAAGCTACCAAGCAGTCCTATCGGGTGACTCGGTATCATGCTCGAAGCAGCGATTAAAGCAACGATTCAAGACGCCGCTCAAAAGTTAACAGGGCCGAAGAAGCGAGCTTTCATGGCGAAAGTTGCCGAGGATTACTTCCATGGCTCGGCGCGTCAGGCCGAAACGCATCTGGGCTGGAACCGCAAGAGTGTCCAACTCGGGCTTCATGAACGTCGTACGGGCGTAGTGTGTTTAGGTCACTATCAGGGTCGAGGCCGCCGCCAAACGGAGGCGCAACGACCTGACTTAGCCGCTGATATCCGGGAATTGGTGGAACCGCACACGCAAGCGGACCCTCAACTCAAGAACACGTTTGCCTACACGAAGGTCACCGCGCAGGCGGTGCTGGATGCCCTGCAAACGATCAAGGGCTATGCTGCCAGCGACTTGCCCTGTCGTCAAACGATGGGAACCATCCTCAATCGGATGGGCTATCGGCTTAAAAAACCCAAAAAGTAAAGCCGCAGAAGAAACTGCCTGAAACTGACGCCATTTTTGCCCATGTCGCCCAAGCCAATCAAGTAGCCGACCAAACGTCTGATGTCTTGAGGCTGTCCATCGACAGTAAAGCCAAAGTCAAAATCGGGAATCTCTCTCGCAAGGGCAAAGCGCGTCGCCTCGAAGCGCTGAAGGCGGATGACCATGATGACCATTGGGATACGGTTTTAGTGCCTTTTGGGATCCTCAACATGTCCAGCAGTGAGCTTTCAGTCTATTTTGGCCAGTCGGCTGAGACCAGTGATTTTATCGTCGATTGTCTCCTCGACTGGTGGCAGGCTCATCAGCATCAATATCCGGACATCCGTGAATTAGCCATCAACCTCGACGGCGGTTCAGCGGTTCGCAGCAACCGGACGCAATTCATCAAACGACTTGTCCAGTTTGTCCAAACCACCAGACTGCGGGTGCGGTTGATTTACTATCCGCCTTATCACAGCAAATACAACCCGATTGAGCGGTGCTGGGCAGCGCTGGAGAATTATTGGAATGGCGCTATTCTCAACACCATTGAGGACGCTCTCAAGTGGGCTGCCAAGATGACTTGGAAGGGGATTTCACCCGTCGTACAACTCGTTGAAGGGATTTACCCAAAACACATCTCAGTGCCGAAAGATGAATTAGCCGAGTATGAACAACACTGGCAACGCTCAGAAACTTTACCGAAATGGAATGTCTTGGTCGCTCCCTCCTAGCTGGGACCTTATTTCTTTGCGCGTCCCTAAGCGTTTCATGCGTGGGGCAAAGAGGTCATCGCCACTGTCGATGGCATATTGACAATCCCGCAGTTGATGGGCCAAGCAGACTTGCCATTGCTCAGCCGGATGCGCTTTCTGAGCACTGAAGAGGTCCGACACCCAGACCACAGGATGATGACCCGCCA
>JBCBVC010000334.1:0-1597 GCA_039817845.1 Cyanobacteria bacterium J06642_2 | reverse complement strand
AAGCTGGCTAAGTTAGCACTCGACACTCTAGAGTGCTAATGTTTTTGTCGGCAGAGCTAGAAGGCTGGATATGGCTAAAATTATAGAATTCGACGAGGCTTCGCGGCAAGCGCTGGAACGCGGTGTTGATGCCCTAGCAAACGCGGTAAAGATTACGTTAGGCCCGAAGGGACGCAATGTTGTCCTAGAGAAGAAGTTCGGTGCGCCCCAGATTGTCAACGACGGCATCACTATTGCCAAAGAGATTGAGCTCGAAGATCCCCTGGAAAATACCGGGGCTCGATTGATTCAGGAAGTTGCTTCCAAAACCAAGGATCTAGCAGGTGACGGGACAACCACTGCCACCGTTTTGGCCCAGGCTATGATTCGCGAAGGGTTGAAGAACGTGGCGGCTGGCAGCAACCCCGTGAGTTTGCGACGCGGCATTGAGAAGACCGTAGCTAAGATCGTTGCAGAAATTCAGGCGATCGCGAAGCCTGTCACTGGCGAGGCTATTGCCCAAGTTGCCACCGTCTCTGCTGGCAGTGACGAAGAAGTGGGCGATATGATTTCCCAAGCCATGGAAAAGGTGACTAAAGACGGCGTCATCACCGTTGAGGAGTCTAAGTCCTTGACCACGGAACTCGACGTTGTGGAAGGGATGCAGCTCGATCGCGGCTACATTTCGCCCTACTTCGTCACCGACCAAGAGCGGATGATTGCTGAACTTGAAAATGCCGCCATCCTGATCACCGATAAAAAGATTGGCGCCATTCAAGACTTGGTGCCCGTACTTGAGCGCATTGCCCGCGAAAGCCGACCCTTTTTGATTATCGCCGAAGATGTAGAAGGCGAGGCCTTGGCAACCCTGGTCGTCAACCGCATGCGGGGCGTGCTCAACGGTGCCGCGATTAAAGCGCCTGGTTTCGGCGATCGCCGCAAGGCCATGCTGCAAGACATCGCTGTTTTGACTGGTGGTCAGGTCATTTCTGAAGAAGTAGGTCTCAGCCTAGACACCACTACTTTGGATATGCTGGGAACCGCCCACAAGGTCACCATCACTAAAGATGCCACCACGATCGTGTCAGAAAGTGGCAACAAGCCCGACATTGACAAGCGGGTGGAGCAAATCCGCAAAGAGCTAGACCGCAGCGACTCTGACTACGACAAAGAAAAGCTGTCTGAGCGGATCGCAAAGCTAGCGGGCGGTGTGGCTGTCATCAAAGTGGGTGCAGCGACAGAAACCGAACTCAAAGACCGCAAGCTGCGCATTGAAGATGCCCTCAGTGCAACCAAAGCTGCTGTAGAAGAAGGCATCGTCCCCGGTGGCGGTACAACCCTAATTCACATGGGCAAAAAAGCGGCCAGCTTCAAAGAAGGCTTGAGCGCTGAAGAGCAAATTGGAGCTGATATTGTCTTCAAGGCTCTCGAAGCACCCCTGCGTCAAATCGCAGACAATGCTGGCGCTGAAGGCGCTGTGATCGTTGAGAAAGTGCGTGACTCAGACAGCAGCATGGGCTACAACGCACTCACAGGCGTACTCGAAGATCTAATTGCCAGTGGCATTGTAGATCCGGCCAAAGTCGTTCGCTCTGCCCTGCAAGATGCCGCATCTGTA
>JBCBVC010000333.1:0-1602 GCA_039817845.1 Cyanobacteria bacterium J06642_2 | reverse complement strand
CAAACTCCGTGCCGAGCCAGGGCCATGATGCCGAATGCCAAATACTGTTGTGCTAAATTCAGTCGTATCAGCTGCTGCTTTTGCTGTGCTCATTACACCCTACTTTGTACACATAAGTATGAGACATCGGTTAGTTGCCTACAATGCCGACCCACTCCTCCCTGCGGGCACCCCTGTCTTGGTGAGCATTCCCTAGCGCCGCAAAGCGACGCGGGGTCTCACCGCTCCAGAGGGGATTTTTCCTGGCTATGAAGCATTATGAGAACGAAAGCGATCACCTTTATCCTCATTGCCTGAAGTAGATCCCCTTGTATGTTGAGAAAAGGAGCGGTAGACCCTTATCCCCTAGTTCATGATGAGTCTATCATCATAGTTCGTTCCAGAGCCCGGTTCACCGTTCCTATCCATCGCTCTGAGAACTCGAAAAATCGCCTGGGTCCTTGACTGAGACCGTATCTTGCAAGAAAGAGTGCAGAGAATGGAGTCCTTATTTTGTATCGCGATTGGAGAAGATAAATGAAATGAAAGCTGTCGCCCTCTCACCGACCTTTAATTGGGTAGGTATCGATGTCAGTAAAGACAGCTTATCTGTCTATAACTGGCAGTTTCAGCGCTATCGAGAGTACCCCAATACACCAGCAGGCATTGCTTCGTTAGCTGAGGAGTTATCGAGCCAAACTGACGTGGCTGTTGTCTGTGAAGCGACGGGTGGCTATGAGTCAGAGATGGCTTTCGCGCTATATCAGCAAGGCTTTCGCGTCAGCGTGGTCAACCCGCGTCCCGTGCGTGACTTTGCCAAAGCGATGGATAAGCTGGCTAAGACCGATGCGATAGATGCTCAGGTAATTGCCTACTATGGCCTATGCAGAGTGCCGAAAGCAACGGTGTTTGCTAGCCAAGCTGAGAGTGACCTCAAAAGCTTGGTCAATCGTCGTCAGCAACTGGTTGAGATGCTCAGTGCTGAGAAGAATCGCCGCCAGCAAGTGAAAGGTCTCGCGAAAGAGAACATCACGAAGCATATTGATTGGCTCACAGAAGAGATTAAACAACTTGATGAGCAAATTAAGCAGTTGAGCGAATCAACGGCTGTTCATCGAGAACGTAAAGCCATCCTGGAGTCAGCCAAAGGCATTGGCAGTGTGATTTCATCCAGCTTATTGGTCTTGTTGCCGGAACTGGGTAGCTTAACTCGTCGCCAAATTACATCGCTGGTGGGGCTGGCGCCGTTCAATCGAGATAGTGGCTGCTATCGCGGTCAGCGTAAGATTTGGGGCGGGCGGGCTTCGGTTCGTAGCTTATTGTATTTAGCGGCGATGAGCGCACGGCGTTTCAACCCGCCGATTCGGGCCTATTACGAACATCTCATTGCGCGGGGCAAACCGAAGAAAGTCGCCCTAATTGCCTGCTCTCGCAAGCTGCTCATTTGTCTTAACGCGATGGTAAAGACCAACCAACCTTGGGATGATAACAAGGTAACAGCGGTCTTTCAGGCTGCCTAGGCGCACTCTGATGTGCGATCGCTTTCTGGAGAAATGTTGACCCACCCCTTGACTTTGAACATAATCGCTCTGGAGGGGTGCCTGATAAGACGGGGTGGGTCGG
>JBCBVC010000332.1:0-1608 GCA_039817845.1 Cyanobacteria bacterium J06642_2 | reverse complement strand
CCCATGTTCCCTTATTTCTGGCCAAGCTATCCCAGGCAAAGAGTGCTCGGACGATCGAGCAGCTTTGTAAAGATGAGAAAGCCTGGTTTGAAGAGCAGTACACCAACCCCAATACCCGTGCTGCGCACATGACGCGCTATCGCAAAGCGATCGCAGCGATGGTTGCGGGTGAAAAGCTGGAGCTGACGAAGAAAACAGGCTATCCCCAGCAGACCCAGAATGGCCTTGTTTATCAGCACCTGGCGCTCACTTGGATGAACTATAGTGCTGAGTTCCACGAGGCCCGTCAAAAGTCCACCCAAAGCAAAACTAAAGAGCAACGTCGCAATCGGATAGCGTTTGAGCCATGGCCCCTGGTCGAAGCCGCCAAAGCTGCCCTGACCTCCCCTGACTACCGAGACATCGCAGCGGGCATCATTGCCGTGACCGGGCGCAGACCCACCGAGATTCTGAAGTCGGGTGACTTTGAGATCGTCAGCAAGTACAAAGTAGAGTTCACCGGGCAGCTCAAGTCCAGGGGCAAAACCGAGGGCTACCCCATCTATAGCCTGGTCCCTGCCAACCTCCTGATCGATGCCTTTACTACGCTCCGGCGAGACGCTGACGTGAAAGAGCTACAAGACCTGGAGAACACGAAAGTAGATAGCCAGCGCAACAGCACCCTAAACCGTGAGATCGGGCGAGTTTTCAGCGAAGTCCTACAGCCGCCTGTGGGTGAAAAGTTTTTGAGTGCCAAGAACCTGCGAGCTGCCTATACCAATGTGGCCTATCACTTCTTCAGCTCTCCGTCCGAGTCCATCGGCTCATTTGCTGAAGACTACCTGGGTCACCAGGGGGCGAGCTCTGCATCCAACTATGAGGATTACTACTGCGTAGATGATCGAGGTCAACCGCTAGCGATCGGGATTCTTCGGCATGAGTTGAACCAGCCAGCTGCTGAACCCCTGGCCGACAAACGAGCCACAGTCCACATAGACGGGCTACTGAAAGAACGGTTTGACGCCTTCGGCAGTGGCACCCACAAGGACAAGATTGCCCAGCTGCTCGATATGGCAGATCGCTATGAGTCGCTAGAGCGCAGGCTGTATAACGCAGAGCAACGCCTTGATCTGGCTCGCAAGCATATCGACCTACTCAAAGAGAAGCAGGCAGAGCAGGCCGCTGAAGCCGCGCCAAAGCCCAAGCGATCCCACAAGCCGACCCCAGACGACTGGACGAAGGCCAGCAATGCTGATTTGAACGGCGATCGCACCCCTGGGAGTGCTGACGAGAAAATCAGGCGCAGCATTGAAGCGTTTCAGGAACACAATGCCGGACTGCCCGAGGTGGAGCAGTGGGCGATCACCCCGACTGTGATTCAGAAACTCAGTGGGTCAAATAGCACGAGGGTTCAAGGCTACCTTGCGCGTCATTCTGAGACCGTCGAAATGCTAGAGCAGTACAATTCCGGTTTTGGCTATCATCAGAATCGAGGTAAAGGCAACCCTCGCGATTCGGTTAAATGGCCAAGCGCTTATGGTGAGTATGAATGGGGCTAAAGACTCCTGAAAAGTCAAATTTCAAGCTCCATAAAGTCACTCGCAGGCCAAATTAAATGAGTTACCTTCA
>JBCBVC010000331.1:0-1612 GCA_039817845.1 Cyanobacteria bacterium J06642_2 | reverse complement strand
TGTTACCGCACCTTCAACCTGGCCATGCCTAGATCACTCGGTTTCGGGTCTGATCCCACTAACTGAACGCCCTGTTCAGACTCGCTTTCGCTGCGCCTACACCTCTCGGCTTAAGCTCGCTAGTGAGACCAAGTCGCTGACCCATTATACAAAAGGTACGCCGTCACCCTCCGAAGAGAGCTCCGACTGTTTGTAGGCGTCCGGTTTCAGGGTCTGTTTCACTCCCCTCGTCGGGGTGCTTTTCACCTTTCCCTCACGGTACTGGTTCGCTATCGGTCGACAAGGAGTACTTAGGCTTGGAGGGTGGTCCCCCCATGTTCAGACAGGATTTCACGTGTCCCGCCCTACTCTAACGGCTCTTCTCTTACGACTACGGGGCTGTCACCCGCTACGGCCCGGCTTTCCATCCGGTTCGTCTTATGTCTGAGCACGGCCTGGTCCGCGTTCGCTCGCCACTACTAACGGAGTCTCTGTTGATGTCCTTTCCTAGGGGTACTTAGATGTTTCAGTTCCCCCCGTTCGCTCTCAAAACCCTATGGATTCAGGTAATGAGTACCTGACTGTCCAAGCTGTTGATCGGGCGTGCGCCCAAACAACAGCCAAACATCAGGTGGGTTTCCCCATTCGGAGATCTTCGGATCAAAGCCTGTTCGCGGCTCCCCAAAGCTTATCGCAGCGTACCACGTCCTTCATCGCCTCTTGTCGCCAAGGCATCCACCAAACGCCCTTCTCGCGCTTGATCCGATCCGGAAGAAGACTGGTTTTAGTGCGCTACCGCTTCGCTACTTGAGCGCGAGGTTACCCTCACACCCAGCATCGCACGGCACCGCATCGAACCACCTCTCCCGTCAGCAGACCGCCAACAGCTCGGCAAAGCCGATGGCGATCTCTCGGTCAGTGTGTTTGACTTGGAAAGACTGCATTCCTGTCATGCGCTACCGCTTCGCTGCCTGAGCGCATCACCGGCACAAGGCCAGCGCAACGCCCAACAACACCACCAGCACGACCCATCGGACGAGGCGTCACACCCCGTTCTCAAGTAACGCGCTAGCGCGGTAGAACACCAAGAATGCATTCTCGTGTTCTCTCTCTTTACGATGTCAACAGACCGGCAGGCTCGAGGCCCGCCAAAAGGTCCAAACGAATATCGGCACGCCCAACAACTCAACAGTGAGTGTCCAACGAAGCGCGCTTACCGAAGAGTGATGCGTGGAGGCTACCGGGATCGAACCGGTGACCCTCTGCTTGCAAAGCAGATGCTCTCCCAGCTGAGCTAAGCCCCCTACGCCGCATCATCATGTCCCCGCCGCAAGGCGCGAACATCAACCCCAAAACCGTCCCATGGGGACGATCTCGCAGGCCCCCGCCAGGGGGTGTCGGGCATCCCAACGCGTCGCTCGCCCCACCGGGGCGCTCGACCGGCCAAAGGCCGACCGCGATGGAATGGTGGGTGTGGGAGGACTTGAACCTCCGACCTTACGCTTATCAGGCGTACGCTCTAACCACCTGAGCTACACACCCGCAGGGTCCGGCCGGCGGTCGAACGGATCCGATGATCCGTCGCTGGCACTCTTCGTCGAAGGGATATGAGGATTGTTTGGCGGCCTTCTTT
>JBCBVC010000330.1:0-1615 GCA_039817845.1 Cyanobacteria bacterium J06642_2 | reverse complement strand
ATTAGTCTGAGTGCTTTAAGGGGCATGATGTCCTCATTGAGGGGTTGATATGTGTTAAGTCGCTGCCCTGGAATGTTGTGCCATCAGGGCGGCTTAGATCTATGCAGCGGAATCTCTTCGGCTCACCCTCTCTGGTCAGTCAAAGAAGTCGCGCGCGGTCTCTGCTACCAGTGCCGGGTTTTCAGCCTGGATGAAATGATTGGTGTCCACGATCAGGACTTGACCGTTTGGTACCATCTCTGAAGTGCGCCAATACTCCTCGGGATGTTGGCCCGGATCATGGGCACCCTGCATAAATACAACCGGCATGGTCATGCGCGGAAAGACTTCTGCGAGGCGAAATTCCAGTTCTTGGTCAAATCCAGCGCTTTCAAAGAGCTTTGCCGAAGCCTCGGCTGTTCCAGGAAAGAAGTATTCCCAATGGGCTCGATCGCGGTGATCTTGCGGCATATCGACCGAGAAGTAGTTGCTGTCATAGATACGGTAGATCAGGCCTTCGTCGGCGTGGAATTCCACGGTCGCCATCTCTTCATGGGCGGGGCGCGGGAAGCCGTGGGGCTGATCGGCAGACTGTTGCATGCGCAGATAAGCGAGAATCCGCGGATTCAGGCTGTCGCGCGCCACCATGTGGTCGCCGAGCACCGCGCCGCGGTCATGGCCGACAAGGTTGAAGGTGTCGATGTCGAGTGCATCCATGAACGCCTCAAGGCCCTCGGCGACGCCCGCATAGGTCAGGTCCAGCTCTAGTCGTTTGTCGGATTGGCCGTAGCCGAGCGTATCGACGGCGATCACGTAGAAATCGTCAGACAGCAGCGCCATCACCTCGTGCCACGACCACCAGGTATCCGGGTGACCGTGTACGAGCAGGATGGCCTCATTGACAGGGTCGCCCGCGGTCACAAAATGCCAGACGGCGTCATTCGCTTCGACATACCAATGCAGGCCAAAGACGTTATGGCCCAGATACTCGACTTCGCCGTGGCGGCTGACAGTACCCGTCGGCGGTTCGGCCGCCGGATAGCGCATCTCATCAGCGATCTGGGCAAGGGAATAAGGCTCGTAATCGGGAGGAGTTTGGACTGCCTGGGCAAGGGAAGAAGACTCGTCACTGGGGAGAGTTTGGGCTTTCTGTACATCGCTACAGCCGATGCACACGATGGACAGGAGAAATGTAGTTGTGAGGGTTGTTCTGATCATCATAAAGCTCACGTCTTTAAGAGAACTGCGCGTTTTGGTTCGGGCCGAGATGCCCTGCAAAAGCCCTGCAATGCGCACAGAATGTCTTCTAGACTTTGACTGCTCAAATTGAGCAAATAAGCGTATCTACCGTGCATTTTTGCGACATCTAAATTTTGCGTACCTTGCAGAAATTTAACGAGGAATAAATTCCTCTGTTGCTACTAATTCCTCTATCGCTACTATGAGGATGTTAATTTTGAACTCTGTTTTCCGTTGCTTCTAATTTTGTAGTAAAGGCATGAAGCTTGGAGGACCATGAACGTCAAAAAAGGGATCATTTATGCCATTTTTTTAGCCTGAGACATTGGGGAGCCTGGCAACAACGACGATCGCTTATGCCATATCGCAAGGGATAACATTCGACAAAATTTCTCAG
>JBCBVC010000329.1:0-1626 GCA_039817845.1 Cyanobacteria bacterium J06642_2 | reverse complement strand
TGTGGAGGCAGAATTGTCAGAGTGTGTGAGAGGAATGGTTGACGGTTCGTGGGAGTTCTGGGGACAGTCCCGTTCAATTTCCTGCAAGATCTGCCGCTGTTGAGAGTTGACAGTCTTGAGCGGCACATCTAAGGCGTGGTTGCGCAGGCGGGTCATGATTTGGGGACGAAAGTAGTCCGAGTCCAAGATGAGTTGACCACGCACGAGAAACTTGCCCGTAGCCACACATTGAATGTACGATTCCCGAGTGGGGCTGGATGTTGACGATGCCAGATTTGGCAAATACCTCGGGATTGCGGGACCCAGGTAGATAGCTTGCTGCCATCGAGTTTTCTCCTTGCACGTTTCGTCCGTCGAGTACCAGACTAACTCACCATACGGAATCACATAAAAGGCTGGTCCTGTATTCTGCGTCAGAAAGCGATACGGTGTGATGCAGATGTTGTCAGTGCGGAGCAGAGTAGGACTTGCGCTGAAGCCGATTACTATGACTGCTGCAAATGACACTGCAAAAACAAAGTAATCCTCAGGGGACACTTGTCGATCCTTCACGACTAAACCACGTAAGCCTTCTCCAACTAAGTTAGCCATGTGTGTAATGCGACGTATGGCCCTCTCAGCGGGGCTGGTATGATGAAGGCGTCCTCGGCCCAAGATGGTGAATGTCAGTCCGTGTTGAGCTTTCCATTGGTCCAGCGCGGCCGCATGTAGATTGTGAGCTGCATCACTTGATATCGACTTCGGTGTCACACAGTAATGCTGGCGCGCCATTTGCCAGAAGAATGCGAGGGCGTCTTGCGTGTTGTCAGCAGCCATGTGTGCTGAGGAGTACACGATGGTAGCTCCAGATGAGAGTTCCGCAAACACGTACAAGAACGGTCGGGAACCGAGCACGGACTTCGCCGTAGCGTGTTTGATGTCTAGCGACCAACACGAACCGGGGGGTTCGAACTCGTGACTTCTGTAAGACTGCAGAGTATGTGGTACCGATGGCATAGCCGAGTGTTTGAGCCGCCGTGGATCAATTGGTAGCCACGGTAGAAGCCGGGAGGCACCCGCAGGTACTCCAATGATGCCGGGATTTGCCGCAATGAGATGCTCGATCGATGATGGACTCAACGGGAAGACTCGCGACAGGTACCAAACTCGATAGAGATCATCCGCAAATTTCTCCGACTTGACCGACGGCAAAGGCAGCCAGGTTTGTTGAGTTGGCTTGGGGACGAACGTTCGCTTTGCCGAAATAGGACGAAGTTTACGGACTGGCGATTTCACAGAAGGTGAGCGTTTCGTACGTGGTGAAGCTGGTCTCGTCCGAACGTGAGGCGCATTCTTTGAGGTACGAAACAAAAAGTGATCAGGCTCATGCAACACTTGAACCGATGCAACAGGCATATGTTCCACAGTAGCGGCGAAATGTGAAGACACTGTTTGTGTTGGCGTAGGCGAACGAGGCCAAGAATGAAAAAGTGTCGCTACGGATTTGTATATCGCCTCTAACATCGCCGCAGGGATCATGTTCGCCATCTCACGAGAAGCATCCAACAGAGGCATAGCATTCCAGCGTTTATGCAGCAGTGCATCTCTTGGCGAAGTGATCTGAGCTAGTTCATCGAATGTGAGATA
>JBCBVC010000328.1:0-1627 GCA_039817845.1 Cyanobacteria bacterium J06642_2 | reverse complement strand
CTTGTTCGATCCCTGTCGCAGCAGACCCTCGAGCACAACGGCTCAATTGAAAGCTATGTTTCGGCCCTGGATGCACGGATTGCTTCTGTCTCTGCTGCTCATGACCTTGGCGCGGAGAAGTCCTCTTACAATGCAACTGTCCAACAGATTATCGGAATAGAAGCAAACCCCTACAACCATAACAGTCAACTCATCAAGGTCAGTGGCGATGACTGACCCAGCCCCCTGATCCGGGCCGTTCAGGTGTAGAATCCGTTCCTGTTTTTTTCCGTTGATATGGTTGCGGTCAAGGCCTGCTGAGCGGAGCCTTTGCGGAGCTCAAGCGAGGCAGGCCGGGTGGCACGGTTGAGATTGGCGTAGACAGCCGGAGCCAGCCCGCCAAGTGATGTGTGTGGTCTCTGGGTGTTGTAGTCGATCCTCCAGTTTTCGATTATCTTTCGGGCTTCGGCGAGATTGCCGAAGATGTGTTCGTTGAGGCATTCGTCGCGGAGCCGACCATTAAATGACTCCACAAAGGCATTCTGCATCGGTTTTCCAGGCGCAATGTAATGCCAGCCAACACCAGTTTCTTGGCACCAACGCAGCACGGCATGCGATGTCATTTCCGTTCCATTGTCAGAGACGATCATGTCCGGCTGGCCGCGCCTGCGGATCAACTCATCCAGTTCACGGGTCATGCGGGCACCAGATAGGGAACGATCCACGACGGTTGCCAGCGCCTCGCGCGTACAATCATCCACGACGCACAGCACGCGGAACCGCTGGCCATCTGCAAACGCGTCAGACACAAAGTCCAGGGACCAGCGCTGATTGGCGCGATCCGGCACCAGGATTGGCCTACGCGTCCCCAAAGCCCGCTTGCGCGACCGTCTGCGACGGACTGTCAGCCCTTCTTCGCGATACAGCCGGAACAGCTTCTTGTGGTTCACCTCAAAGCCTTCCCTAGCCAGTAAGATGCCCAGACGGCGATACCCGAACCGGCGACGCTCATTTGCCAATTCACGCAGCCGCTTGCGCAGGGCATCATCGCCTTGGTCCTGCTTTTTGTACTGAAAGACAGACCTGTGAAGATCAGCCAGTTCACACGCCCGACGCTCAGACAAGCCGTGCCGCTCCATCACATCCGACACGGCCCGTCTTTTGACATCGGGCGTCAGTAGTTTTTTGTCGCGAGGTCTTTCAGTGCGGCATTGTCCAACATGGCATCTGCAAGCATGCGTTTAAGACGATTGTTCTCGTCTTCGAGCGCCCGCAGTTTCTTTGCGTCCGATACGTTCATCCCGCCGAACTTGGCTTTGTACTTATAAAACGTGGCATCGCTGATCCCATACTTCCGGCACAGATCCTGCGCCTTCACGCCAGCCTCGTATTCCTTGATCATCCCAATGATCTGTTCATCTGAAAATCTGCGTTTCATAGTCCATCCTTTGCTTGGACGGATTACTAGCACCTCAATGGCCTGATTTCAGGGGGCTGGGTCACCGGTATTCACCCGCATTTGTGTGCAAACAAGCAATTGCGTGAAAATTGATAGCTTTCATAACCGTTTGCGATAAGAATGGTCTGCCCATAGCGATTGAGGTTCCTACAATCGATTGTAGGAACCCGTAGTGCCGCTCGCCGTTAG
>JBCBVC010000327.1:0-1630 GCA_039817845.1 Cyanobacteria bacterium J06642_2 | reverse complement strand
ACAACGATGGTGAAGCAACTTTGCTTCAAATAGTTCAATACCTGGTATGGAGGTGTTCCATAGCCGGGATGTTTCTGTTGCTTTATTGACGTCTGCTTTTGGTGAGGCATCCATGTGTTTTACCACTGTTAGTTTTGACCAGACGCCCAATTGCTCAAGAGACTGTGCAGAATTTTGTGTAAGCGGACTAAGATCCTATGAACTCAGGAGATACCCGCATCATGGCTCGAAAGAAAAAAGAACCCAACCGTGTCGATGACCTACTAGACGAATTGCTTGAAGAGTGCCATAGCCCAGAAGACATTCTCGGGAATAGTGGTCTGATGGGCCAGATCAAGAAACGTCTGGTCGAACGCGCGCTGGCCGGAGAACTTAACGGCCATCTGAAAAACGAAGCCGCCGAAGAGACGCCCTCGAATAGCCGTAACGGCAGCTCGAAGAAACGAGTACAAACAGAGAGTGGTGAGCTAGAACTGTCGATACCGAGAGACCGTAACGGCAGCTTTGAACCAGTGTTGGTGCCGAAGCACCAGCGCCGCTTATCTGGACTTGATGAGAAGATACTGGCGCTCTACGCTAGAGGCAATAGCACTCGTGACATCAGCGCGCAGCTAGCCGAGCTCTACGGTGGTGCGAAAATCTCAGCGAGCGTCATCAGCGACGTGATAGAGAGCGTCAGCGCCGATGTCAAAGCGTGGCAGTCCAGGCCGCTTGACGAGGTCTACCCGATTGTCTATCTCGATGCGCTGTATGTGAACATCAAGGTCTCAGGCCGCGTCAGTAAGCGAGCGGTCTACGTGGTTCTGGGCATCGACAAAGAGGGCGACAAACAGCTGCTGGGGTTGTGGGTCGGCGAAGCCGAAACCGAAGGGGCGAAGTTCTGGCTCAAAGTGCTCACGGATCTTCGCAACCGGGGCTTGCGAGACATTCTCATCGCTTGCTGTGATGGCCTCAAAGGCTTTCCGCAGGCGATAGAAGCGGTCTATCCACAGACGCAAGTACAGCTGTGCATCGTGCATCTGATGCGCAATTGCATGAAATATGTGCCTTGGAAGGATAGAAAAGCCGTGACTGCTGACCTCAAGCCTATCTACCAGGCAGCGACACTCGATGAGTCAGAAGCTGCGCTCGATGCCTTTGCTGCCAAATGGGACGAGACTTACCCAGCCGTCTCTCAGGTCTGGATACGCAACTGGGAGAATGTCATTCCGATATTCGACTACCCCATGGAGATTCGCCGGGTCATCTACACCACCAACGCAATTGAGTCAGTCAATCGCTCGCTGCGCAAGGTCATCAAGACCAAGGCCGTCTTCCCCAGCGAAGATGCTGTTTTCAGGCAAATGTACCTGGCGCTGAACAACATCTCGAAGAAGTGGAACAGACCGATTAAAAACTGGCGAGCAGCCTTGTCGCATTTTGCTATTCTGTTCCCAGAACGCTTTTCCGTTTAAGTAAAAAAGCGCTTACACAAAATTAGAGACACTCTCTTGCTCAAAAATTCTATCTTTCCGATGATGTCTTCTGCTGAACGAGCAGCTGCTATTTTCTGAACTAGATGGACCAGGGCTCCTATTGTGTAGCGCTGTTGAGGCGCGATGATAATTCCCGCGTGAGACATGCCTTGGTC
>JBCBVC010000326.1:0-1653 GCA_039817845.1 Cyanobacteria bacterium J06642_2 | reverse complement strand
AATTAACTTGGGGGGACAGCCAGCGGTCAATCACCCCGGTGACACAATCATCACTAATGTTCAACTTTTGTGCCACATCTACCACTGTTGAATTGATCAACAGTTTCAAAAGCCAACGCTCGTAGGGTTTGGTGTTCGGGCTGCGCGGCTCATGCCAACTCACCTGCTGAGTCGTCGTTGGCTGGCCTTCGCAGTAGTCACAGCGATAGCGCTTCGGTCGCATCTCTATCCACACGGGCACCTCAAACAAGGGCAAGTGACGAAGTTGCAAGGCCTTGCCATACCCATGAAAGTGATTGATTTCTCGACCACATTGACGGCATTTTGTGCCCTTTAAGCTACTCTCAATCTCAATTAGCCATGCCCCTAGTGCAGCGTCAAGCCTAAAAATGAGGGCAGGCAACAATGTTGTAAATGGCGACGTCGGTTAGGAAAAATCAGCCATTCCAATGCCGAAAAAATACATTGTCCGTCTGAGTGACGCAGAGCGAGATGAACTGCGAAAAGTCATCAAGAAGTTATCGGGCAGTAGCCAGAAAGTTAGACGCGCTCAGATTTTGTTGAAGGCGGATGCGAACGGTTCAAACTGGACTGACGAGCGGATAGCAGAGGCGTTTGACTGTCGCACTCAGACGGTCGAGAAAATTCGCAAACGGTTGGTTACGCAAGGATTCACCACCGTTCTCAACGGCGTGAAGCGTCAGCATCCGCCGGTCGAAAAGCTGCTCGATGGCTCACAAGAAGCAGAAGTGATTGCCCTACGCCTAGGCGAACCGCCCAAAGGCTACGCCAATTGGTCACTGCGACTACTGGCGCGAAAAGTCGTTGAACTCGGTATCGTAGAGTCTGTCAGTCATGAGACAGTGCGTCAGACACTGAAAAAAACGGCATGACCAATCGCAAAATAGAGTACTGGGTGATACCGCCAACCGCTGATGGCGAGTTTGTGGCTCAAATGGAAGAAGTGTTGGATGTCTATACCCGTCCTTACAACGCCGAGTGTCCGGTTATCTGTATGGATGAACAGCCTGTACAGTTGCACAAAGAGATAACGCCACCGATTGAGGCGAGTGCCAAGCATCCTAAACGGGTTGACTATGAGTACGAGCGGGCAGGAACAGCTAGCATCTTTATGTTTACTGAGCCGCTAGTCGGTTGGCGACAGGCGACAGTACGCCCACGTCGAACGAAGATAGATTGGGCCACTGAGGTCGCGACCCTAATGGAAGGGCGCTATGCCGACTGTCCAAAGGTTGTGCTCACTTGCGATAACCTCAATACCCATACCAAAGGCGCATTCTATGAAGCCTTCGAGCCAGAACGGGCACGTGCCATCGTCCGACGCATCGAGTTTTGTTACACCCCGAAGCATGGTAGCTGGCTCAACGTCGCTGAAAATGAACTCAGCGCCATGACTCGACAGTGTGTTGACGGTAGACGCTTTGGCGATATTGAAACCTTGCGTGAAGAGATTGCAGCTTGGTCAACCGACATCAACAACACTCAGCGGGGTGTCGATTGGCAGATGAAAGTCGAAGATGCCAGGTGTAAGCTGACTTCCATTTACCCCAAAATTAAGCTTTGACGCTGCACTAGTTGTTTCGCCAAATCTCTAGCAATGCATTAGCCCTATCGGCACCGTCATTGTTCTCT
>JBCBVC010000325.1:0-1654 GCA_039817845.1 Cyanobacteria bacterium J06642_2 | reverse complement strand
GGCGAAACGACTTAAGGCTGGATGGAATAACGATTTCTTTTCAACCATCCTCGCCGGGTGAGTATGCGTTTGCCCTGGGGAAATGTGGGGATATTTTGGAGTTTTTTGCGAAGGGTGATATTACCTGTCATCTCAATCAAACGCGATTGAAGACGGCGTTGGATGAGGGGCGGGCGATTGCGTTGTTGGATGGGTTGGATGAGGTGTTCGACCCGAAGCAGCGGCAGGATGTGGTGACGGCGATTCATCACTTTAGCAATCGGTTTGCGCGGGTGCGGGCGATCGTGACGTCGCGACCGATTGGGTATAAGTTTCAGCGGTTGAAGGATGCTGGGTTTCAGCATTTCATGTTGCAGGATTTGGATGCGGAGCAGATCGATACGTTTGTCGAGAAGTGGCACGAGCTGACGTATAAGCCCGGCGTGGAGCGAGAGCAGAAGCGGGAACGGTTGCGGAAAGGGATTGGGCGATCGGGGCGGATTCGGGAGTTAGCGGAGAATCCGTTGTTACTGACGATGATGGCGATTTTGAATCGGAATCAGGAGTTGCCGCGCGATCGGGCTGAGCTTTACAACCAAGCGTCGCGGGTGTTGTTACATCGTTGGGATGTGGAGCGAGCCATTGCCTTTGATGACGAGATTCCGACCACGATTGATTACAAAGACAAACAAGCCATGCTGGAGCGTTTGGCTTTGCACATGCAGGCGAGTGAGGTGGGGCTGAAGGGGAATTTGGTTGGGACTGACGATTTGGAAGGTATTTTGACGGACTATTTGAAGTTTCAGGAGGTGGCTCAAGCGAGGGATAGAGCTAAGCGGATCATTCGGCAGTTACGGGAGCGTAATTTTATTTTGTGTTTCGTGGGTGCAGACCGTTATGGATTCGTGCATCGTACTTTCTTGGAATATTTTTGTGCGACCGCTTTTGTGGAGCAGTTTGAAAAGCAACGAACGCTTTCCGAAGACGAGCTGATCGGTTTATTCAAACAGCATTGGCAAGATGAAAGTTGGCATGAAGTGTTGCGGCTAATTTCAGGATTGGTGGGTGAGAGCGTTGCGGCAAAGGCTATTGCATATTTGATGAATCGCTACTGGAGTCCTGACGAGCCGGAAGCGCTTATCCTCGCTTCAGAATGCTTATCTGAGGTGCGAAATCGGACAATGATTCAGTCTATTGGGTTGAATTTATTTAGAAAAATGCAGCATCTAGCAACGTATGACTTGGAAGAGAAACAAGCAGAATCCGTGCTCAATACCATAGCCATTACCTGGGCAGCGAGGACAGATGTTCCAAGCTGGCTTCAATCTTGCATTTTTCGCCGTTCCAATAGCTCTTTTTCTTATCCTTATGTTGCAGACAATGCTGTGCGAACTATTGCGCAAAATGGACTGCTTGGCGACGTAACTAGACTCTGGTTACAGCACCTAACAGGTTTCACGGACTTCGGTAACGATTATGCTTACGCCGTGCGGCGAGCGGCGGTGCAGGAGCTGGCCCGAGGCGGGAAAGACGACCCCGAAGTGCTCGATATCCTCAAACAGCGCGCTCGCGAAGATGACCATTACGACGTGCGGTACGCGGCGGTGCAGGAGCTGGCCCGAGGCGGGAAAGACGACCCCGAAGTGCTCGAATTCCTCAAACAGCTAGAAGAAGA
>JBCBVC010000324.1:0-1663 GCA_039817845.1 Cyanobacteria bacterium J06642_2 | reverse complement strand
TGAGGCAAGCGAGCGCAGAATGTCTCCAGCAGAGATGGGTTCGAGGGCATCAGCTTGTAAATCTTGCAGCGAACGAGGCTCTTGCGCGATCGCTAAATAATGCATGATTCTTCGAGCGATCGGAGTGAGGCGATCGAGATGGCGATCCAACAGCTCTCGAATATCGTCAAGGACGAAAGATTCTCTAGCAGTAAAGTCGAGAAACTGCGTGAGGCTGCCGTCAAAAAAGTCGAGGATGGTAGAAGCGACGATGTTTAAGGCTAAGGGATTGCCCGCATAATGTTCGGTCGAACGCTGCCAATCTCTCTCCGACCCCGCGAACTCTCCTTTCGATTGCAGGAGTTCCCGCGCAGACTCTAGCGACAATCCAGTAACGGGAAACTGGCGGACGGCCTTAGTATTGCTAGCGAGCCAATTCCAGCCTTGGGGCAGTTCTCGCGACGTGACGAGCAAGCAACTGTTGTGACCAGTTTCGCCTATGACGCGAAACAGTTCGCCGTACTCTTCATATCCTGGTCGAAAAGGGGTGAGGCGATCGCCACCTTGCAAAATCGATTCGAGATTGTCTAAAACGAGTAAGCCCCTGGCCTGACGCAGGCGGTCGAGCAGTTCGCGCAGTTGGGCGTCGAATTTGGCAGGCATTTGGAAGGCGTCAGGAGCGGGTAGGCTTTTCAAAAGATCGGTTAACAGGTCTCGAGCGGTGGGCGAATTGCGCAGGCTGCGCCAAGCGATCCAGTCGAATTCAGTCTGGATGGTTCGCGCCAATGTGGAGGCCAGGGAAGTTTTGCCAATGCCTCCCATACCCAATAAGGCGATCGCGCGACAGCGATCGCTCAGAATCCATTGTTGGAGCGCGGATAGTTCTTCCGTGCGACCAAAGAGAGTGTGGATGTCGGGGGCATCGCCCCAGTCCAGATGTGGAGCAGTGGCTTCGGGCGGCTTGGTGACAGTGTGAGAAAGCTCGGGCGGGCTCTGGAGCGAGAGGTGACGACCCAGAACGGACTTGCAATTTTTTTTACCGATGCGTTCTCCTAATAATTCTGAGAGTTGCTTCCAAAAATCGGCGGCGACGTCTTTAACGTGACCCTCGGTGCAGTAAGCCGCTTGAGCGATCGCTTCGTAGGTATTCCCTTCCCAGGTGCCATGTAAGATTTCGCTTTGCAAGTCGGAAAGGTGCTTACCCGTTTGGGAGACGAGCATGCTATCGACGAATGCTAGCGCTGTATCGTAGTTCATTGCATTACCGGCTCTGTAGAGCGGATGGACAGCGATGAGTTAGCCAGAACATCAGATCGATCTGCGATAAGTTTGACGTTTTAGCAACAAATCGCACCTTCTGGACGGGGTTACGACTCGCTTTTATTTAAATATCCGACGAAATCCGACTTTTTCCGATACTGAGACCCGATTGAATCCGACTGACTGATTTTGAGACCCCTGTCACGATTTAACTATGAGGATTTACACGTTATTCCATTTTTCATTTGTTCTCACGTCTAGTTCTTTCAGGAGATCTCCTCTCATGCCTGATTTAATATCCCCCGCCAATCCGTTGCAAGATGATGACATTCTATCTACTTTAAGCTATGACGATAACTCGCTTATCGGGAGCGTTAACCTTGAATCTAATCTCTCCTCAAATAATTCTAGAAGCATTCAATCA
>JBCBVC010000323.1:0-1667 GCA_039817845.1 Cyanobacteria bacterium J06642_2 | reverse complement strand
CGCTTTAGCGTTACGGGAGAATTCAGCTATGACGCAAGCGGCGATTACGAAGATGGCATCGTCCGCGAAGAGGATCTAGACTCGTTCGATATTTCCTTCTTCGATCCCGATGGGAACTTACTGAGAACCTATGCATATAATCATTTGACGTTCCCAGAGTTCAACTTTGCCTTCGATACTGATATGGAGACCATCCTGACGGATGGCATTTTCACCGAACCAGACGGATTGAACGTAGGCGAAAAAACGGCGGTTGACGACGGCTTTACCGGTCTCAATCTTTGGAGCAAATCAAAAGCCACGTCATCTTCACTCATTCATGTGGATGATTGGTCAGGCGAGTTTGGCTTCCCGCTGGGCTATAGCAGTCATGAAGACATTGCCTTCTTGACTTTAACCACTCAAGAACTGATTGATACGGGCAAAGTTGGAGATACCTATCTCGATGACATTCAAGACACTCTAGATGAAATAGGCAGTCCTATTGCTGTCTCTCTAGCTGGTGGTGAGGCCAGCGAAGCGGCTGCAAGCAATGAAGGCTTGACAGTCAGCTTAAACACGAACACTGATTTCGCAGGCCCTGAGAATGCGCTGATCGAAGATGAGGGAACGTTACTGACGTTCACCCTTGAGCTGAGTGATGCTGCTCCGTCAGGCGGTCTGCGCGTATTTGTGGATAGCAACATCGGTCAAATTCTCAACCGTCTGAATTTGCCAGCCTTTGTGTCCAGTCCTCAGGTAGAGAACGTCAACCCTGACACGATCGCTTTATCCCTCGATAATTCTGGATTTGCCCTCACGATTGATGAAGGGGCAACCTCTGCATCTCTAACTCTTCCCATCTTTGACAATACAGAGCCGGATACATTCATGCCTGAAGTGTTTGATGGGCTCGTTGCGGCAGAGTTCGCGTTGCAAACAGAGGTCAGTTCTGAAGACCAAGCTGTGCTCGGCGATCCATTGAGCGACTATGCCATTGGGAATGGAACGTCAACGGTACTCTTTGCCGATACGGTCGAACAGCTCAGCGAAGGTGGCGCAGGTTCTGAAGGCGGTGAGGTTTTCGCCGGCCCAGGTAACGACACGGTCTTTGGTAGCGATCGCGATGACCTGCTTGATGGCGGTAGAGGCGATGACGAAATCGACGGCAGAGAGGGTGACGACTCCATCTTTGGCAGAGCCGATAACGACGTCATTCAAGGTTCGCAGGGCAACGACACGATCTCTGGTGGCATCGGTGACGACCTCATTGCTATTGACACCTTCGACGCCGGTGGTGAAAGCGCTGAAGGGTTCGAAAGTAGCGACGGGACTGAAGGCGGTGAAGGCTCCGGTGGTCTTGGAAATGACACGATCTTCGGTAGCGATCGCGACGACCTCATCAATGGTGATGTGGGTGATGACGTCATCGACGGTCGAGATGGCGATGATGTCATCAACGGTGGCAATGGCAACGACACGATTCAAGGCGGTGGAGACAACGACACCATTACCGGCGGCTTCGGTAATGACCTCATTGCTGTCGATAGCTTGAGTCAGGGCGGTGACGACGTCGTTACTTACGAATTCGATTGGACGGGTCAAATCGCCCGCTTTAGCGTTACGGGAGAATTCAGCTATGACGCAAGCGGCGATTACGAAGATGGCATCGTCCGCGAAGAGGATCT
>JBCBVC010000322.1:0-1669 GCA_039817845.1 Cyanobacteria bacterium J06642_2 | reverse complement strand
TACGAACGGGTCCATCGCTAAGGTCGTATGCCATTGAGCTGATGATGCTGTCCGGATTGGCCCGTCTCGCGGCATTGGCTCTCGGTCCATAAGTCTGATTGTGAAAACAAGCATTCCAGCCACCGGCACCTGCGGCAATGCGGGCTTCGATCATCGACATAACTTTGATTGGTGCTTGCCGGATCACCAAACCACGCGTGATGTAACAGGTCGCCGCCCCGAGAATTGCTGCACCCATAATGAAAAGGAGAACTCTATTCAGCACGACACGCGCTCCACAGTCGGCAAGGCAATGTTCGGCAATGTCGCGCGGATTACGTCGCTCGGATTGTAGACGCGAAGCATCAATTCAAAACCCTTGTCCGGAGTTTGTTGCGTGGGTAGCCAGGCAACGTCTTGCCGCGCGGGCGCAACATTGATGACCCATTTTTCACCATCCGATCGTGGAACTGAAACGCTGTTCCAGCTCGAACGGTTTTCGGCGTTCCGTACATAATGTTGGGTGATGCTGTCATACAGCGTCAGCGACCACCACCTTGTATCAATTGGCTGGCCCCTTATCCGATATGTGCATTGAGACCGCAGGGGCTCGCCCGTATCATCCTGGGTTGCGACGAAATACACGGCTTCTTTCGAAGACAACCCCAATGGACCACCGATCGCGACGCGTGCGCGCTCGACACCAGAGGCCGCCGCAGCGCCTATCTTGTCAGAGTAGAGCCACGTACCGTCGACTTGTTCAAACGAGTCAAAAATGGAGTTTTCGTTGGTCAGGCTATTCATGGTTATGGTGCCTGCAGCGAAGTAAGACGCTGCAATGATGCCGACCATCAGGACCGATGAGATCAAAGCATACTTCAATGCCAACCTCCTTCAATAGCGACGGCAAATGCTATCGAACAAATCCCCATTTGGCCAGATTTCTAAGAGGTTGTGTAACGACTGCTTTGTGTGCTTAGGGGCATTTCTAGTACGGACATAATTCCTCTGAACCGTCCCTGCAATTCGCCACCACCGATGTCGTATACGCCAGCACTTCGCGTTCAATCCAGACACTTCATCGTGCTGAGCGATCCGATATCTTTTAGAGAATGGCTCCGCGAGTAGGACTCGAACCTACGACCGGGCGGTTAACAGCCGCCTGCTCTACCAACTGAGCTATCGCGGATCGCTTTATTTGAGAGCGCGCTTAATAGCAGGCCGCTCCATGCTGTCAAATCTCCACGTGCACTCAACCCAAAAAAATGGCGGGAGCAAGCTCCCGCCGAGGCGTTGGGTGATGGTGGGTGTCTCCAAGAGAAGACATTAACGAATTTGATATGGATTGGTTAACAGCGCGTAAACGAATGCCCGTGAAATGCAGATTTTTCGAAAAACTGTTGGAGGCGCTGCCCGGAATCGAACCGGGGTACACGGATTTGCAATCCGCTGCGTCACCACTCCGCCACAGCGCCTCGCCAACCCCGGCGCATAGCAGGACGTTTGTCGGCATGCAATTGCCGAATGCGTTTGAATCGAATGGCTCAATAAAGGTGCGCTGACGTCTTCACCATAACCCAGGAGATCAAGCCGCATCGGTTCCGATTTCGGCGCATCACAGCTGGTTACTGCCGAAATGGTGTTTCCGTTCAGCATCTCAGCGCTAGTTTGACGTTGGCAAATTGTTAAA
>JBCBVC010000321.1:0-1674 GCA_039817845.1 Cyanobacteria bacterium J06642_2 | reverse complement strand
TGTCCGTTGTTGTTGGTGATGCTTAGGTCGAGAAATTGTAACGACTTTTCATTCTCTGTTTCGATGGTGTATTTTATGTTCTCGTCTTGTTTGTTGAGGATCTCTTGGAATACAATCGCTTGTTCAATGGTAACAAACCGAGCATGACTATCGTCTACGTATCGTAGGAATGATTTTGGTGTAACAGGAGGGGTCTTTCGTAATGCTTCTTCGATAGCATTTTTCTCGTGATATTGTAAAAGTGCCTCAGCCATCACTACCATCAGGGCAAGACCAATCGGTGCTGAGTTCCTCAGTAGGTAGATCTTATCATTCCATAGGAAGTAGCACTTGGATAGGCATAATTCAGTTGTTTGATGTCATCGACGGTTAGTTTAGTTCTTTGTTTAAGGCTTGCGTCAGATTTGAGCATCATTGTAACGATGTCAATTGCTTCTTTGATGGGTACTGAGGGGTAGAGGTTGACGACATCAAACGATACTTGTACCTCGACGTGTTCTTTCTCTCCACCTCCGCCGCCCTCGCTAACTTTATCCTCCTCCTCCACGTGCTCTTTCTCTCCACCATCGCCCTCGATGGCGTTCTTCGTCACGTGTTCCATGCTTTGTTTTTCTTTTCGGCACTTTCGTCTTCCTCTTCCGACGTTTCGACTGGCGACTAGCGAGTAGTCGATACTGTCGCTGCTGCTTACGAGACGAGGAGGCCGCGTGCGACGGGAGCCTTTTGCCGGCGTCGATTGGCGGTCGTCTGGCTGCTCTTCTTCTGAACTCGAGGTGCTTGGCGGAACAACTTTCTTCGTCCTTTTGTGGGGCGGGCTCTGCGTGGCTGCGACGTCAAGTTTTTCCGAGTACATGACCTTGTAGCGGTGCGTATCGAACCAACCACGCTCCCAGCCTTTGCGGATCGCCCATGCGTCATACAACGAGTCGGGGGCTTCCCAGTTTGTACGGAACCTCCTCCGGAACCTCCTGCTGTGACACGGTGATCTCCGATCAACATCCGTCCACGTCCATCACCAACTTGTAGACCTTTTCGATGTAGCTGTCGTCGCAGGTTTCCGAGTAGTTATCGAACAGGGGCGAGTCTCACACCAGGTGCTCGTACAGCAGACCGTCGCTCGCGTCCGCGTCCATCACGACATAGTCTACCGCCTTGGCGATCGCCGCGGAATTCTATTCGGGGCTGGTCGCCACTTTCTGAGAGAAGCCGAATTCCGCGCACTTCTCGCTTGTCACCTTATCAAGCTCACCGACGAAAGGTCGACATCGTTGTAAATAGAGCCTTTGTCACGTGCTGGTTCCGGCTGGTTGTCAAACAGCGGCGTATCCTTCAACTCGTTCGCCACGTAATGGAACATTTCCGCAGCCAACCTTACAAAGGGGGAAAAGAAAGAAAAGAATAAACGAATGGAAAAAATAAACCAAAGGTCATCATGACGTTCTCAACTGGCCGCCCTTAGGATGAAAAAGGAAAGAAACAGAATTTACGAGTTGAACATTCACAGGTCACACTGGTGTCGCTACGTTCCTGCAGGGACCGTGTCTGGAAAATGTCTAGGCGTGTTTTGATGACTTCACAGTCTCTCTCGTTCCCAAAGTCCGGGTAGTGGTTGGTGGTAATGAAAAGACCCGAGTTGTACTTCACCCGGGCGCCAGACTGCCTGTACAATATAGG
>JBCBVC010000320.1:0-1694 GCA_039817845.1 Cyanobacteria bacterium J06642_2 | reverse complement strand
ACTCACAATTATGCGAATTTTAGGCTCACACTAAGTGCAACGAGAGATGCCTCTTGGCTCACATTAATTGCAACTAAGCTGGCAGTGCTGATGCCACCCAGTTATCAGCGTTTCAGACGGGAATCCCCAGCTTGAGCATCTGCTCGCGCAAGTCTTGCGTGTGCCCTGCCGAGAGCTGCCCGTACAAAAACGAGCGCACTTCAGCCGTTCTGATATTGAGCAACTGAGACAATACCTTGGCGCTTCACCCATTGCGGATCAGATGCGGCTCTAAGTCATCGAGTCCCTGAGCTAGAACTAACTCCGTTACTTCCGGTTTCACCGGCTTCTAGCCAATCCGCCAAGCTTCTTCGAGTGCCAATCCCAAGTACTGCTCGATCTGCAATGGCGTGACCAGCCTTTCCGCCAACAATGCCATCGCCTCAGGTGTCACCAGTTGGTCGAGGTCAACCTCGGTGGTCGTACATTCATGCAACAACCACTGGATACAGCCTTTTTAGATCTAGTGTGGCATGCACTTGACTGGTTTATTGGCTATTTGGCATTTGTCGTTGTACTTCAGCAGGCTAGAAAACGCTTTATAAGCCAACTGTTCACCTTAAATCCCTTCAGAGCGTAAAAGCAGTGGCGCGCGCGCCAATCTCCTCAAGCGCCGGACGACGCAAGTCATTCTTGAATTTGGGATGTCCGGCTAACCCCACTGACAGGGGACCGCCATCGTGGTAAGTCAACTCAATCAAGCGCTTGAGTCCCACCAGCGTGAGGCTGTGCAGGTCGTGAGCATCGTCGATAAAGAGCACCACGGGCTTATGCCTAACCGATCGAGTTCGCGGTAGGCCAACCCCCGGTTAAGCAGTGCAACTAAGGCGACGATTCGGCTGGGTACGAGTGGATGAACCCGCGATCGCTACACAGATAGCCGTAAGACTCGGATGAGTGCTCCCTTCGCCCAATCGAGTCAAAAAATTCCGTTACCGCCACCGCATAATCACCGCGATTGACCGCGTGCACGTCTCGATAGAACCCTATCTCAGTCTGCTCGTGCGCATTCACCGCTAGACAAAGTAAACTACAGGCCGTCACCGCAGCGATCGCAAAAGTCCAAAGTTGCCCTGACCAACGTTGATAGAATTTGACAACCATCGGATGCGCTCTCCAATCTCAGGAATAAAGGCTCGAACGGGGTCACCACGCACCCCCGAAAAGTGGACCGTTCGTTAACTCTATGACTTCCAATCTGCTTCTGCTTGCGCAATGACATAAGCAGCCACCGATTCAATTTCATCGGTATTTAACCGACCGCCAAATGCGGGCATGGCATTCTTACCGTTAGTAACTTGATAAGCGATCGCCCCAGCATCGTGGGCGTCTCCAAAATTTGTCAAATACTTTTCCAATGCATCAATCTTGAGGTTTTTCTGAGCCATGATTACGTTCTTTCCACCCAAGTGACAGGATGAACAATTTGAAGTAAAGACCTTTTTTCCAACATCTAGATCGGCACTAGCCAAAGCAGGCATACCCATGAAGAAAGTGACAGCAATAGAAATTGCTGCAACTACGCTAACTATTCTTTTCATGTTCCTCTCTGAATCCAAAAATTGTTGAATTTAACATTAGGGCACCTCGATTAATTGACTATCTAAGCCAGATGCCAGATCATCAGATATCACTTACTGAGGCATAAAGTGATG
>JBCBVC010000319.1:0-1715 GCA_039817845.1 Cyanobacteria bacterium J06642_2 | reverse complement strand
CCTGCGCCAGTATGCAGGACCTAGTAACTACAGGCAGCTGATGGAAGTATACGGCTCAGTGAGCAACGCCACAGCCGCTTAGGAATGCTCGCTTAGGAATGCTTTATGGAGAGTGTTTCTAATTTTGTGTAAGCGCTTTTTTACTTAAACGGAAAAGCGTTCCGGGAACAGGATAGCAAAATGTGACAGGGCTGCTCGCCAGTTTTTAATCGGTCTGTTCCACTTCTTCGAGATGTTGTTCAGCGCTAGGTACATTTGCCTGAAGACAGCATCTTCACTTGGGAAGACAGCCTTCGTCTTGATGACCTTGCGCAGCGAGCGATTGACCGACTCAATCGCATTGGTGGTGTAGATGACTCGGCGAATCTCCATTGGGTAGTCGAATATCGGAATTACGTTCTCCCAGTTGCGTATCCAGACCTGGCTGACCGCTGGATAAGTCTGGTCCCACTTGGCAGCAAAGGCATCCAAAGCAGCTTCTGACTCAGTGAGTGTCGCCGCCTGGTAGATGGGTTTGAGGTCAGCAGCGACGGCCTTTCTATCCTTCCAGGGCACATATTTCATGCAATTGCGCATCAGATGCACGATGCATAGCTGCACTTGCGTCTGTGGATAGACGGCTTCTATCGCCTGGGGAAAGCCTTTTAGGCCATCACAACAGGCAATGAGAATATCTCGTAAACCTCTGTTTTTTAGGTCTGTCAGGACCTTCAACCAGAACTTCGCACCTTCTGTTTCGGCTTCGCCTATCCACAACCCCAGCAGTTGCTTGTCACCATCCTTGTCAATGCCAAGGACGACGTAGACCGCTCGTTTACTAACGCGACCGGAGACCTTGATGTTCACGTAGAGCGCATCGAGATAGACAATCGGGTAGACTTCATCGAGGGGCCGAGACTGCCACGCTTTGACATCGGCGCTAACGCTCTCTATCACGTCGCTGATGACGCTAGCTGAGATTTTCGCACCGCCGTAGAGTTCTGCTAGCTGGGCACTGATATCACGAGTACTATTGCCCCTAGCGTAGAGCGCCAGTATCTTCTCATCGAGTCCAGCCAATCGACGCTGGTGCTTCGGCACGAGAACAGGCTCGAAGCTACCGTTGCGGTCTCTCGGTATCGATAGCTCTAGTTCGCCGCTCTCTGTCTGTACTGTCTTTTTCGAGCTGCCATTACGGCTGTTGGGATGAGCTTCTTCTGCGGCTTCAGTCTTCAGGTGACCGTTGAGTTCTCCTGACAGGGCGCGTTCGACTAGACGTTTCTTAATCTGCCCCATCAGACCACTATTCCCGAGGATGTCCTCTGGGCTGTTGCAGTCTTCAAGCAATTCGTCTAATAGGTCATCGACACGGTTCGGTTCTTTTTTCTTTCGAGCCATGATGCGGGTATCTCCTGAATTGATAGGATCTTAGTCCGCTTACACAAAATTATGTACAGTCTCGCATATCCGGTTTAAGCAGCCTGTGTTGTTTCCTGCTCCGATAGCGAGGTATCTGTTGGGAGCGTGATGAGGAACTCAGTACCCTGGCCAACCTCCGAGATAACCTCAATTGTGCCTTGATGCTGTTCGATGATCTTGAAGCAAATACCTAAACCAAGTCCCGTACCCTTACCAACTGCCTTGGTTGTGAAAAAGGGATCGAATATTTTTGCTTTAACTGCGGGTGGCATACCGGGGCTATTATCTTTAATCCTGACCTGTACTGTATCTGATTT
>JBCBVC010000318.1:0-1716 GCA_039817845.1 Cyanobacteria bacterium J06642_2 | reverse complement strand
GTCTCGCAGTGAGGGATTAGGACTCAGAGCTGCCGGTCGAGTCAGCGGTAGCTCCCACAGCAGTGTGGCTCGCTGGGAGGCGCGTCTGGCCGACCATCAGGAGAACTGGTCCCCCACTCCGTCCCCAGAGAGCGAGGTGACTCTGGAAGGAGATGAGTTGTATACCAAAGTCGGCAAGAATCGACCGGCTCATGAAAGTTGCAAAATGATTGTCACCTCGGTCAGCGAGTAACCGAAACTTCGGCAGGGTTGCAGAGAAAGCGCGAAGCGAGGTTTGAAATTAACTAAAGGATCGCGCCTCAAACGAGTGGTGTCAAGAAGCGCGAAGCGAGGGGGTTAATCAGAGCTAGACTCGGGTTGAATTTTGAGGTCATTGGCAGTGGAGATCGGACTGGTCATTTTGCGCATGGATTCGCCCTTGAGGGTGAGCCGGGTGGAGTCATGAACAATGCGGTCGAGAATCGCGTCAGCGAGGGTCGGATCTTGGATTTGAGAATGCCACTGTTCGACCGGGAGCTGAGTGGCAAACAAACAGGAAGATTTTCGGTAACGGTCATCGAGAAGATCGAGTAGGTCGCGAGCCTGATTGACGCCCAAGGAGTCGCGTAACCATTCATCGAAAATGATGAGCTCAAAGCGGTTGAGCTGTTTGCGTAACTTAGGGAAGGAGCCATCAGCCTTCGCGAGCTGGAGTTCGACGAGCAGCTCATGGGTTTTGAAGTAACGGATGGGATGCCCTTGATGACAGAGATGCTCCGCCAGAACGGTGGCCAAAAAGGTTTTGCCGATGCCAGTAGGACCGACCAAGACGAGCTGCAGGTGTTCACTGAGCCAAGCCCCCTGGGCGAGCTGAAGAATCTGGCCCTTGGTGAAACCGCGAGAGAGGGAATAGTCAATCGATTCGAGAGACGAGCCCGAGCGCGGCAGTTGAGCTTGTTTGAGCCGCCGTTGTTGACGCAAGTGCTGTCGTCTGAGGTGCTCCCGTTCGACGAGTAAGGCAAAGCGCTCATCGAAGGAGAGGTCGTGGTAGGAGGGCAAAGATTGCTGTTCGGACCAGGCCTCCAGCATGCCGAGGAGCTTGAGGGATTGGAGTTGCTCAGTGGTTGCATTCATAGGGTTTAACTCGATGAGTTGGCGTTATTGGTAGTAGGCTTGGCCGCGCAAATTGTCGTGAGGGTGGGTTGGCACTGCAGCGGGAGAGGGCGGGTCATCGGGGAGGGTGCGTTTGTTTTCTAAGCTGGAGCGCAGGCGCTGGAATCCAACCAAGGATAAGTGGTTGGCGTAAGCACAAGCGGCTTCAAACGCCTGTTTGCCATACTGCTGGGCCAGCCGTTGAACACCCATCAAGCTGCGAAAGGCCTGTTCCTCGTGGTCTTTGAGGGCAAAGATTGCTTCCACTTGGTGCACGGTGGCTGGCCCAATCGTGGTGGCCCAAGCGAGGAAGGTTTGCTTGGAGCGTCGTTTGTAGGCCCAATGTTCGGGCGGCATGTGCCCTGGTAAGGTCGTATGCCGATGGGGTTTGCGGGAGCGCTCATGGACCGCAATGCGCTCGTTGTGGTGAAAAATCTCAATCTGATGTTCACTGGCTTTGACCCGGACCCGATGTCCCACCTTTTGATAGGGAACCGAGTAATAGTGCCGTTCAAAAGAGATGTGGTAATCGAGCGAAACTTTGGCCTCTTTCCACTGGGCGAAGACGAAGGGCAGCTTCGGCAG
>JBCBVC010000317.1:0-1741 GCA_039817845.1 Cyanobacteria bacterium J06642_2 | reverse complement strand
AGAAGATGGGCATCGTCGGCGTGAGGCTGCAACTGGAGCTGCGTGGAGTACCCTGCCTGCCGCTGGAGATGTGCCCGCCGCCGAAGAAAGAAACCTGTGTCTCGCGCTCGTTCGGGCAAGCAGTGACATCGTTGGATGAGTTGAAAGAGGCGATCGCGTTGCGGACGACCCGGCTCGGCGAAAAATTGCGATTGCAGCAGCAGGCGGCGACGCTGTTGCAGGTATTCGCTCGTACCAGTGCATTCGATGAGAAGCCCTACTCGAACGCCGTGACGCTGACTTTGCCGACAGCGACCAACTACACTCCAGAACTGCTCGAACATGCTCTGCATGGAGCTGAAGTCATTTTTCAGGCAGGGTATCGGTTTAAGAAGGCGGGAGTCATCGCGATGGGGCTGCTGCCGGAGACTATCGAGCAGGGACATCTGTTCGAGCTGCGCAGAGACCGACAGCGCGATCGCGGGCTGATGTCTGTTATCCAGGGCTATTTCGTTCTAAGGTGTGATGTTTTATGCTGAGGCATTGAGTCAATTGGTGAGATGTCTCAACCCGCTATCGTGAGAGCATTTGCTGAGTTGGATGACCCACGCCGCCGGGCTGGTCAGCGACACTCTCAAGCTCTCTGTCTGGCATTATTCACCCTCGCTGTGGTCGCTGGCAATCAGGGGTTTCTGGCCATTGGCGACTGGCTGCATAGTTACCGTACCGAACTGCTCGAGTGGTTCAAGCCCGCCAAAGACCGTTTGCCTTCCTACAGCACGATTCGTCGGGTACTCTTGAACGTCGATTATCGCGAGTACTCCCGTTGTCTGTGCCAGTTTTTCCAAATTGCCCCCGAGCGAGGTGAAACCTTGGCACTCGACGGCAAGGTGCTGCGCGGCTCCTATCTGCGCGAAGATGATAACCTCCACTGCGACCCTCATCCAGCCATCATGCTCGTGAGTGCCTACATCGTGGAACGAGGACTGATCCTGCCCAGCCATGAAGTCGATAGCAAGAGCAATGAAATCACTGCTTTGCCAGAGTTCATTAAGCAGCTTGCCTTGGAAGGAGTGGTGTTTGCCTTTGATGCCATCAACACCCAAAAAAACCTGTCGGCAGATTATCGAGAGCCAGAATCACTATCTGGCAGCTCTCAAGGGGAATCATCCCCATTTGTATGAGTCGGTCATCGAGCAGTTTGTCGTGGAGCAAGAATCGGTTGAGCTGAGCAAGGGGCACGGTCGGATTGAGCGGCGCTGCACTCAAGTGTGGAAGCCGAAAGCAGGACAGTTCGAGTGGCCGGGATTGACGATGGTGGTGCGGGTGCAGACGCGGCGGCGGCAACGGAGTGCTGGAGACGAGCAGGTGAGCTATCAGGAGCGCTACTTCATCAGTTCATTTGTGGAGAGTGCGGCTCAAGTAGGGCAAAGAATTCGCCAGTATTGGGGAGTGGAGAATCGGGTGCATTACGTGCGCGATGTGACTCAGGGAGAGGATAAAAGTCGCATTCGCACTTCACCGCTGGTGCAGACCTATGCACTGGCGCGCAATTTTGCGCTCAATCGCTATCGAGAGCATGGATTCAGCAACATGGCTCAGGCGCAGCGGCGCTGCTCTCAGTCCTGGAGCATACTTCGCTCTCTATTTGAATGAAATAGCCCTGTCTGTTATCGATAGTTTGAATCGCCGTTTTGGTGACGGAACGGTGGGGTTTGCTGCGTCAGGAATTGCTCGGCCCTGGCAGATGCAGTGCGAGAGG
>JBCBVC010000316.1:0-1745 GCA_039817845.1 Cyanobacteria bacterium J06642_2 | reverse complement strand
CTATTGCGACATCCCGATTGTAATTGATCCGCGCCGTCACCGCTTCACTTTCCATAGCGGGCGCGATCTTCTGGAAGTCCAGGGACAACGCGTTGGCGACGCGCTGGAAACCGGCTGGGTTAAGTGGGCCACGTATTTCCCAAAGTTCATCATGGACTGCACGATACGCGTCGTTTCCGTACGTCATCTGCGTCGCGAGAGCGAAGCGCGCTGCGCGCTCCGAGCCCGGCGTGAGGATGGGGAGGTGCCGCATTTCGATGCGTATCTCTGGATGCTGCTGCGCAAACGAGACCAGCGTCGGATGCACGGTCTTGCAAGGAACACATTTATAGTCGAAGAGCTCGACGATCCGCAGAGGCGCGTCGGCCGCGCCTTCACCTAGTCGAGCGTCGTCGGTGAACAGATCGGGGAAAGCCTCGAGCTTGGCGATCGTGGCCGCTCTCGCCTCGCGTTCGGCAAGAATTTGCAGCGCTTCGACAATGACCTCGGGGTTGTCGAGGATGTAGGCGCGCACGCGATCTTCGAAAGACACGTCCTCAGCCGAAGCCGCGGGAACGGTTCCCAATGTAAGTATAACTGCCGCCAATAGTGGAGCTTTCCGCATTCGCGTATTTCGCCACAAGGCGACGTACCCGGCAAACAAGAAGGGCCAGCGCAACTTTTTTCGGGCGTCTGGAGCTGTAGATGCCTTTGGTTTGGTCAGCCACGCTGGAAAGATTGACAGTTTTGCAATCAAAGCGTGGCGATCCGCCCCCCGATCATCCTTTTCTTCACTGTCTTGATAACAGGAAAAGAACCGGCATTCGTCGCTTTTGGCGCAATGCTGACGGCCGCCGCACTTGTCCATCTTTCATTTCTGGTCCGAAAGCGGACTTCCGGCGAAAGTCTTACTGTCAGAGGCGACCGGCAACCGTCTCAAAAGTGAAGCCCCCCGGCGCGTTGCTGGGGGGCCGCTTGTTCAGACGAATGAGACGCCGTTGGCATCCATCGGAAGCGAGGCAACACGCAGATCGCTTACTGCGGCAATCGCATTCGCGAGGGCAGGGGCGGCTGGTGGGGTTCCCGGCTCTCCCACACCCGTTGGCGGCTCTGCCGATGGGACGATATGGACCTCAATCTCACCGATGTCGCTGATGCGCAGTGGTTCGTAGTCAGGGAAGTTGTACTGATCGACGACCCCACCCGTCAGCGTGATCTGATCGCGCATGTTGTGGCCAAGGCCATAGCCAATACCGCCCTCCATTTGCGCCTTGATCACGTCGGGGTTGACCGCAATACCGCAGTCGACGGCGCAGGTCACCTTTTCAATCCTGATGCCATCGGTGGGGTTGCCTGAGATTTCCACGACCTCCGCGACATAGGAGTTAAAGGACTTGTGCACCGCAACGCCTTGTGCACGGCCCTCGGGCGCATTGCCCCAGTTGGCCTTTTCCGCCACGAGCTTCAAAACGCCTGCTTTGCGCACCTGGTCAGGTTCATCACCGGTTAGGTAGTCCAAACGGAAATCAACTGGATCCTTTCCTGCAGCCTTCGCTGCAATGTCCATCATGACCTCCATCACGTAAGCGGTGTGCGTATGCCCAACGGCCCGCCACCACAGCGTACTGGTCGCTTTCTCGGTGTCTGTTACACCAAAGGCGGCGCCCGGTATCTGGTAGGGGCTATCCGCTGTCCCCTCGACCGAACTGTGGTCGACACCATCGCGAACGGCGAAGGACTCAAACGGGGTGCCCTTCATAATGGAC
>JBCBVC010000315.1:0-1759 GCA_039817845.1 Cyanobacteria bacterium J06642_2 | reverse complement strand
GGCGAAACGACTTAAGGCTGGATGGGATAACGATTTCCTTTCAACCATCCTCGCCGGGTGAGTATGCGTTTGCCCTGCGTAGCAATGATGACTCCACTAGCCCAGTCGAGTTGGACGAGGGATAAGTCGGCGCGGTTGTGGAGCTGGGCAATTAGTCGAGCCACTTGGGTCTCGTGACCCTCTGGCCAGTTGGATTGGGGCAGCATGTCGTCGATGACGTACAAGCCGCCGAGATTAAGGGCATTGAGGGCGCGATCGCAATGAGTATATTTCCCTGCCCAAGTATCGGCAAAGATGAGGTCGAAGTGATCGCTTTCGTCCAGGTGTTCTAAAAACTGACCTGCGTCTTCGCGTTTGAAGGTTACGCGTGAGTCATAGGCCAGATGGAAGCGGGCGACCGTAGCGTACTGCGCCTCATTTTCAACTGTGACAAGGGTCGAATCCCCATCCATACCGTCCAACAGCCATGCTGTAGCCAATCCCGTGCCTGTCCCGAGTTCCAACATTTGACCAGCGGTCTTGCTCGCGACCAAAGTTTTGAGTAACGCTCCGACCAAAGGATCGGACATCATCTCAAACCCGATTTCTTTCGATCGAGCGAGGATGCTTTGGACGGTTGTGGGAGTCTGAATGGAATGCATGGAGGTGTGGCAATCGCGAGACAGGGTTGGCTCCTAATTCAATGTCCTAGGGATGAATGAGTTTGGCCTGAGGAAAATAGTTTTTGTAGTTTTTGATGTCTCGGGTGACGAGATGGAAATAAGAGACTGAGGCGTGCGCTCCGATAAAGAAGTCGGGAAGGGGCGATCGCTTGATTCCTTTATTTCTGCGGTAGTGGAGAAAAACCTTACCTGCCAGGAATAGAGCTTCGCGAGGAATCTCGAGAACTTTGATATCCAGTTCAGTGAGGGCACACTCTACATCTTCGATCCGCTCGAACCCAATGGAAACTTCTGCATAAACGATGGAGTTGATGAAGAGGGAGTTGGTTTGGCTGTAGTGCTCTAATATTTCTTCCGACCAGTCTGCCCAGTTGGGCTCGTTTGTGAACAGGTCTAGTAGCACGCAAGAGTCGATGAAAACGCCGTTCACGCTCGCTCTCGAGTCAAGCTCATAATTTCATCGGTGGTTAAGTTGGCCGTGGCAATTCCTCGAAGTTGCTTAAATTTTCCGGTTGGCTGAGGTGCATGTGTTTTGACAATGTAAAACTTACCGTTGTCTTCTACAAATTCAACTTCAGTTTGAGGCGTGATGCCGAGGGCTTCTCGCACCTTCCTAGGGATAGTGACCTGTCCTTTCGTTGTGACGCGCATTACGGTTTTAATCTGAGAGGGTAATATATGTATGGTATTACTTTTGGGGCTGCGTGGTCTAAGATCGCTCTCCGTTAAAGCACCTTCGGGCTGGGCAAATCGAAACTGGGCAAATGGCAATCGCGCCACTATGTGCGGCTCGCGAATAAGGATTGGTCTCATTTGCGAAGTTCCTATACTCGCTGGAGCACCCTAGTCTAAATTAGGGTTTTGTGCAGAGTGGGAGAGCATTCGTGGGATTGTCGGCGGTTAAGGGTACGCGCGATATTTTGCCTGATGAGGTGGGCATTTGGCAGAAGGTGGAGCGAGCAGCGAGGGATGTGCTTTCGCTGGCTGGATATCAGGAGATTCGCCCGCCTATTTTTGAGTTCACCCTTCGTCCGAAAGCTGTACATTTCCTTGTCTACTACGTCCGTGGCCTCGCCAATGCCGCGCACGAACAGATC
>JBCBVC010000314.1:0-1775 GCA_039817845.1 Cyanobacteria bacterium J06642_2 | reverse complement strand
CGTCGTTGTCTAGGCGGGCAATGCCTTCCCAGTTTCGCTCGGCCTCTGTGAGTTCTAGCTGGATGGGTGGTGTATTGGTAAGCGTGATGCCGCTGTCTGAGTAGGCCAGTTCTATGAGGCGCTCTACAGACTGATACTGACGATGGGTTTCGCCGCGTCCGTAGCGAATGGTGAGCGGATCGCGTTCGGGTAATAGGTCGCGATCGCCTGAAAAGAAATAATTAATCACCCAGAAGCGGTTGTTTTCATCTAGCTCGGTAGCGTCTGTAATGCGGTATTCAATATTGGGGAATGGAATAGATGGGCGCGGTGCAAGGCTGTAGTCGAAGGTGTGCATTTCTGGCTCGGGCGTCAGCCGCTGGCCGCTCACTTCGTAGATAGAGACAATTTGATCTTCGGTGAGTAGTATCGCCTCATCGGCCTTATTGGGAGATGTGGCAAGGGCCAAGCTGAGAGTGATCTGATTTTTGTGTAAGCGCTTTTTTACTTAAGCGGAAAAGCGTTCTGGAAACAGGATAGCAAAGTGCGACAATGCTGCCCGCCAGTTCTTAATCGGTCTGTTCCACTTCTTCGAAATGTTGTTCATCGCTAGGTACATCAGTCTGAAGACGGCGTCTTCACTTGGGAAAACAGCCTTCGTCTTAATCACCTTGCGCAGCGAGCGGTTGACCGACTCGATAGCGTTAGTGGTGTAGATGACGCGTCGAATTTCCATCGGATAATCGAATATCGGAATGACGTTCTCCCAGTTGCGAATCCAGACCTGGCTGACGGCTGGGTAAGTGCCGTCCCACTTTTCAGCAAAGGTATCAAGGGCAGCTTCTGACTCAGCCAGCGTCGCAGCTTGATAGATGGGTTTAAGGTCAGCGACCACAGCCTTTCTATCCTTCCAGGGGACATATTTCATACAATTGCGCATCAGATGGACAATGCACAGCTGTATCTGAGTGTGTGGATAGACCGCTTCAATCGCTTGAGGAAAGCCTTTAAGGCCATCACAGCAGGCGATAAGAATATCGCGCAACCCCCTGTTTTTCATGTCTGTCAACACTTTCAACCAGAACTTAGCGCCCTCCGTTTCAGCTTCGCCTATCCATAAGCCGAGCAGCTTTTTATCACCTTCGCGGTCGATGCCGAGAACAACGTAGACCGCGCGTTTGCTCACCCGGCCCGAGACTTTGATGTTCACGTAGAGCGCATCGAGATAGACAATCGGATAGACCTCATCAAGGGGGCGAGACTGCCAGGCTTTAACGTCTGCGCTGACGCTATCGATGACCTCGCTAATCACGGAAGCCGATATCTTCGCGCCGCCATAGAGTTCTTCTAGCTGAGCGCTGATGTCGCGCGTACTGTTTCCTCTGGCGTAAAGCGCCAGTATTTTCTCATCAAGGCCGACAATGCGGCGCTGGTGCTTCGGCACCAGGACTGGCTCAAAGCTCCCCTGGCGGTCTCTCGGTATCGATAGCTCCAGGTCACCATCAGTTGAGGTGACTGTTTTCTTTGAGCTGCCGTTGCGGCTATTGGCAGGGGTTCTGTCGTCAGCGTCTTCGCTGTCGAGATGAGCGTTGAGTTCACCGGCTAGCGCTCGTTCAACTAAGCGCTTCTTGATCTGACCCATCAGGCCTGACTTCCCGAGGATGTCCTCGGGCGTGACGCAGTCTTCGAGCAGTTCGTCTAACAGATCATCGACGCGATTCGGTTCTTTTTTCTTGCGAGCCATGGGGCGATCTCCTGAGTTGATAGGATTTTAGATCGCTTACACAAAATTCAGG
>JBCBVC010000313.1:0-1776 GCA_039817845.1 Cyanobacteria bacterium J06642_2 | reverse complement strand
ATATGGCATTTATCGTTTTTGCGAGATTGCCTCTATCTCGATCCCGATTACCCGAGCTGCCTCTTGCCAGCAGTTCAATAATTCTGAACTTTCAACCATCTTTTTGGGCTGGCGCGTCTTCAGTGCGGCAGTTTGACAAGCTTGCCAGCTAGTCTGTTTCATCTCGGCCTCGATCTGTCGCCGCCGCTTGCTGAATGCCTGCAGCTGTTCTCTGGAGAACCCGTCCACTTCAAACAAGCCATTCTCTTTCCACGCGATCGCGTACCCCAACGCCTCCAACCGATTCGCCAGCTGGCCCTGATATTGCATCCCCAAGCGCTTGCGATCGCGATACAACCGCCCATTCGTCAGGCAATACCACTTGTCATTGGCCCAAGTCATGTTGAGCGCCACGCAGTGAGTGTGCAGCTGCGGATCTAACTCCCGACTGGTGTCGTGATGAAACTGAGCTACCACCACATTCTCGGTACGAACAGGAACTCTCTTCCCATCCAACCTGACTCGGGTTTCGGCATAATCCCGCTCGATTAACTCCAAAACGCGATCGACTGCTTGCTTGTGAGCCTCAACTACTCTCCAATCTCGAAACACCAGCGCCAGCAAACTGACACTCTTGGGAGCACTGAACGTTAGATCGAGTCCGGCGCGATCGCGATACTCCGACCTGGTTGATCGCCTCTGCCGAAACGACTCTCCTCCAGGCAGGTTTCCTACAAGCAGCTGCTTGAAATCCTCCGAGTCAGCTTGACCGGTTAGTCTCAAACGTTCCGCTCCACGTCCCCACCACCGAGACTGAAAAGATGCCTCGGCGTCGGAATAGTAATTCTCTTGCTGGTAGTAATTGGAGCCCATCTCTGCCGAGATGTTGTGAGAACTCAGCATCGCCAACCGTCCTTGCTTGGCGAACCGAAAGGGTCGCCGCTTCCCGTTGCCACTACGGTAGCCCCAGCCCAAAATTTTGGGCGTACTGTGTGGGGGTAAAAACATAGCAGCGACGACCAGCGGCGAGGCTGTGCGACGAGGGATTGAGAACGGCTGAAAGTACCTCTGGGCAACGGTTTTTCTTAGCGACGACCTCGTCGATAAGGTGAGATGCTTGCAGCGAACAAATTCGGGGGTCGCCGGCGCGTAGCGGCGAGTTTTTACGGCGAATTGCGGCAGATCGTCGCCAGGTTAGCGGCGATCTTGCGGCGACTTTCGCAGGGTCGTCGCTAGACGAGCGGTGCTCGCCACTGCTCGCCACAACTCGTCACTGCCCGTCGCTGGAGAAGACGACTGGTAACTACTGTATGCCTGCATATAGTAGTTACTAACTTCCTTCTGTATGTCGGCAGACTGATGAATGGTTACACCAAACAAGAGTTAGCCCAACTGTTCGCGATCTCCTTGCCAACCGTTCGAGAGACCTTGAGTGCCCTCTCAATTCCGACACGTCAAACCCACTTGTCAGAGCAAGAAGCTAAGCACTTTGCCCTTGCCCGATGGATGAAATCCATTGAAGGTCTCAACTACGACGAAATCGCCCGAGCCTTTCAATTGGAACCCGATATCGATAGCTCAATCTCACCAGCAGATATGGCCCTTCGAATGTCTGAAGAACAGTCGAGCGGCATGACAAAGCTTGAGCTGGCACAACTGTACGAACTCAATTTGAAAACTGTCAAAGCAACCCTCGAGGCCATAGGCATATCGTCCAAAAAACATCGATATAGCAGACAAGAATTGGAGCAGTTTGAGCAAGTACGTCAGCTAAAGGAGCGTTGGAAACTGAGCTAC
>JBCBVC010000312.1:0-1778 GCA_039817845.1 Cyanobacteria bacterium J06642_2 | reverse complement strand
TGAATAGTTATGTAAAATACTGTATGTTTCAGATGCAAATGGGTAGGTGCTGTGCGTCGTGTCAAAGGAGTACGAATCTACTTACCGGAAGCATATCTCTGTAGATAGCTTCGCTCCAGAAAAAGGCGAACGAATTTACGCGGTTAACAGTTCAACGGAAGAGTTTTTAGGGAGCGACGATCTCGAAACCTTTAATGTAGACTTGGCTCGAACATTTCAAAGCTTGGAAGAAGCTGTCGAAGCACTTCCTGATACAGGAATCTACGTACTCGTGGCTTCATCCGCAAACTTTATGGAGCCCGAAAACATATCAGACGATCGAGCGGCGGCAATCCTGTCGGTCGCTACCTACATTTTGAATACTTACGGACAAGAGGCAAACGGCATCGTCACTTTTACGTTGGCCAATTTGTCGATAGCTGCTTCCAGCGATGGAGACCTAAACGATATCACCATTGCAAGTACACAGACGGGGGAAGTGGTGGCGGAGTTCTCTGGCAGCGAACTCACAGCATCGGCATTGGCTCCCGACGACATCTTTGCTTTTGAAGCGCTGGCTCGACAGCTGGACATAGAGGGCCAACTCGCTGTACCTGAGATTGCAGACAGCGAAGATATCGACTATTAATCATCTGTTTTGGGAATGGGAATAGCTATTCCGTCCGGACGAGCTGAATAGCTTTCCGCCCGAGTTTGATATCAAAGGTATCTCCAGGTTCGAGCTCCATTTCTTTCGTGTAATGCGCTCCAATGAGCAGATTGCCATTCTGATGAACTGCTATGCGGTAGGTCGGTTGTCTCCCTGGTGCCTCGGAAGGTCTTTGGCTATCGAGATCGATATCCATCGCTTCGATCATGGCTAGTGAGAACGCGTTCTCATTGACCCGTGTCTGGCCATTTTTCGTTTTAGTTGTATACCCGCACGCGATTGCGATCGCCTCTTTGGACTCTCCTTCGAGTGTTTTGACTTTCTTGAGAAGTGCTGCGCCAGATAATTTTTTGGGTGCTGTCTTTTTTGGCATCAAAGGTTTCCTATCTTGTGCTTCTAGTCTAGTCAAATAGGCTAGACAATCCAAATAAATCCGATCATTGATCGACGTTTCCCCTTAACCTTCACATCCAATGCCGTCGCGATCGCGATCGAACCGATGAGGGTCGTTGCCCACTACCCGAAAATTGCGATGGGCAATTTCCCCACAGTCGAGATCGGGAGCCGATGGCAAACAGATATCAGGATAGCTGGGGTCTCAATTCCCTGTCTGTTGAAAGCTTTGGGAACCACCTTGCGGTTGCTCTGGCGCATTAGTAGCGCGATCGCCCTTGCGGAAATCCCACGGCATCACGGGATCGTTCTGATTCCAGAATCCCAAATAGCGATCGCGCGCCTGAGCTTCGGCTTCGAGATAGCGATCGCTCGTCTGGGAACACCCGCTCAGATATTTTCGGTAGACGACGGCTTGCCCTTCCTCGACCAACTGCAGGTTGACCGATGCACCTCGCTCGAAGATTTCCGCCACGGTCCGCCCGTAGCGGTCGGTAGTTTCCACCCGTAGCTCGACGCGATCGCCCCGCTGGAGAAGCTGTTTGAGGCGATCGCGGGATTGGTTACCCCAAGGAGTCTGAGCTGTTTCGGGGGCATCGATACAACTCAGCCGGACGGTAACAGTTTCTCCAGCCACTGAAGCACGAAGGGTATCGCCGTCTCCTACGCTCACCACTTCAGCATCGAGGGTTTGGGCAAAAGCGATTGCGGTCGGGTTGAAGGAGAAAAGAAGTGC
>JBCBVC010000311.1:0-1781 GCA_039817845.1 Cyanobacteria bacterium J06642_2 | reverse complement strand
ACCTTCTCCACCTCGTCAAACTCTACGGCGCCGAATGCGGCGGCGAAGACATCCTCGGCGAACGCGTCGGGATCGTCATCAACGGCCAAGAAGGCTGACTCGGCAGACCCACGGGCCTACCGAGACTACAACAAAGAGAGGCTGAGCTACGCTAACGCGGCCAAGGGCGGCAACAGCAACAGCGAGGCCAAGCCGACGAGCAGCGGACCGACCAGGGGAGCGAAGCGCTCCAGGGACCCGGCGCCCACTGGTCAGACTCCGCCGGCAAAATCGGCTCGAGGCCACAGCTATGCCAAGGCCCCGCCTAGCGCCATCGAGATGATCGCGCTCAACTGCGAGGGAGGCCACGTGTCCAAGAAGGACTTCGTGAAGCTGGAAGAACTGGTCGACAAACTGTGGGACGCCCAGTTTGAGAAGGATGAGGACACTGTCGCGGTAGACAAGTGGAATTATACCACCAAATTGGCCTCCATCTTCATCGCGGACGAAAGGTCCGTGGAAATGGTGGCCAAGGAGGCAGAGAAGCTCGACATCACCCTGAAGAGCAGGGAGGCGGTCGAGGCGGAACGCAAGCCGACGGTCATCCTCTCAGGATTGATCACAGGGCAGGCGGCGAAGCGCGAGAGGCAGGAGATTGAGCGCTTCCTCAAGGCAGAAGTGAAGAGAATGGCCATTCCGGGGCGCCTTCACTTCTTTCAATCCCACACCACGAAGGGTGGAAACCTTCTCCTCAAAATCATCGTCGACGATGAGGCCGAGGAGAGGCTCAAGGAGCTGGACTACCAGCTACGCATGGGCGCGTCGGGCTTAGTGAAGTTCGAGGACGACAGAGCGGGCAAGAAGGTGGACCAGCGATCACGCAAGATCAGGCTGGAGCAGCTCCTGACCGAGATCCAGCGTGAGAAGGAAGGTCTCAAGGAGAAGATGAAGCTTCTCAGGGACTTGGAGCGCATCGAGACTGAGTCAGTCGGATCCATGGGGTTGGGCAGCCTCAACGTGGAGGACAAGGACCAGGACTCAGGCGCAAAGTACGATCATCTGCTGCACCTCATGGACGAGGCCAAGGAAGGCGGCGAAGGAGAAGATGACGTACAGAAAATGCAGGAATAATTCGTAGCGAATTGCCTGGAATAAAGTGATTACTGTTAACAATGGAGTCGAAAGTCATTCAATGTTGTCAGATTAATCTGCAAAAGTCAAAAGCTGCGGCGACTGAACTTAACAACCGTTCTGAAAGTATCGTACTCATTACGGAACCCTGCGCTAATAGCAAAGGTGTGAATAACTTAAACCGTGCACACACGCAAGTCTTTTCGCATGATAGCCCACTGCCTCCTCGAGCGGCGGTTCGTGTCGACAAAGAATTGTTTCCCTGGATGGTACCAGAGTACTCTGACAGAGATATGTGTGTCGTAGCGGTCAATCTTGAATCCAAACTCGTCTACGTGTGTAGCTTGTACCTGGATATACTTCTCGAAGTAAGGAAAAGATCTTTCCTGCGCCTCATCGATTGGTGCGATCGTGAGCGCATTCCTCTCATCGTCGGGACGGACAGCAACGCCCACAGCCCGCTGTGGGGCTGCCCGGACAAGAACGAAAGAGGAGAGGAGATGGAGGACATCCTGCTTACGCAGAATCTGACCCTGATGAATGTCGGCCAGGTCTCGACATTCTTCAGTCATATCGGAGAAAGCATTATCGATCTAACGATTGCTAACTGCTATGCTCTCGAAAATCTTAATCTGGAGGGATGGAAGGTGGAGACCGAGGCCTCCTTCTCT
>JBCBVC010000310.1:0-1790 GCA_039817845.1 Cyanobacteria bacterium J06642_2 | reverse complement strand
TGCCGGACCAAATCTGCCGGTTCTTTCTTCAAACATAAACAGTCCGCCTGCTCCAGTACGTCAATGCCTCTGGCAATATGCCCCTCAGCCACCAAACTCACCGCGAGCTTCAGCTCCTCCGTCTTCTGTCGCAAACTATGGTCTAGTTGTGCGATCGCAATACCACCCGCCTGCAAACTCTTGAACGGGTTACCTGCTTCCACCGCCGCCAGTTGCTTCGTATCGCCAACTAGCAACACGCGAGCATTCTCTTTTTGTGCTCTCGACAGCAGCGCCTGCGCATCCTTCATACTGAGCAAGCCTGCCTCATCAATAACCCACAACGCATCACCAAATGATTCTATCGACTGCGACACTAAGGTAGTTTCTAATAAAGAAGATACCATTTAGATAGTATGGAGTAAGCCATCAATTAAGCCGCAGAAATAAGCACTTGCTCATGGTTGAAAAGTTGAGTCAGTCCCAGAAAGAAGATCTCCGCTTAGCTGCCTCCTATCTAACGGGTGTCAAGCGGCGAGCCTTCCAAGCCGAGATGACACTGAAGTACTGCAACGGCAGCGCTCGCCAAGCCGAGAGTGAGTTTGGGTGGAACCGTCGAACGGTAACGGTTGGCCTAGCTGAGAAGCGTAGCGGGGTTGTCTGCCAAGGCGCACAGTCAGCGCTGAGCGGCAACAAGCGTTGGGAGGAGCGAGAGCCGTTGGCGGCTGCCGCGCTCAAGCAACTGGCCGAAGACCACGCTCAGCAGGAGCCGAGCTTTACTAGTTCAATCGCGTTCACTCGACTCACCGCTGCTGAAGCGCTGCGGCAGTTAAAGGCTCAGGGCTATAAGGAGGCGCAACTGCCCGCAGCCAGTACGATGGCAGTGGTGTTAAACCGATTGGGCTACCGCTTGCGCCCAGTGGTCAAAGTCAAGCCTAAAAAAAGTCCCTGAGACCGACTCAATTTTTGAGAACATTGAACGTAAGAACCGGCAAGCGATAGAACAGTCAGCCAAACGAGTGAGTCTGGACTGTAAAGCGACGGTTCAACTTGGCAACCTATCAAGAGGTGGCCTCACGCGAGGGTATCGTCAGGTAGATGACCACGATATGGGCATCAAAGAAACCTACATTCCTTGCGGCATCGTCGATGAAGATACCGGCGAGTTGTTGATTAGCTTCGGCAGTTCCTACAAGACCAGTGATTTTATCGTCGATACCTTGCAAACGTGGTGGGCAAAGCTCACGCCAGCCCAACAGCATCAGGTGCCGCTGCTTCAGATAAAAGTGGATAACGGCCCCGAGAATAGCGGTGTCAGAACACAGTTCCTCAAACGCATGGTCGACTGGACAGACCAGATTGGAAAGCCGATTCAACTGCTTTACTATCCGCCTTATCACAGCAAGTACAACCCCATAGAACGCTGTTGGGGTATTCTCGAACAACACTGGAACGGGACGAGGCTGATTGACTTGCCCACGGTCTTAGTTTGGGCAAAGACGATGACGTGGAAAGGCGAACACCCGAGCGTTATGCTCAACCCGACAATTTATCAAAGAGGGATTGCACTGACTAAACAACAGATGGAACCGGTCGAGGCACGATTGGAGCGCAATCCTTCTCTGCCAAAATGGGACATTCTCATTAGACCTATCTGATGGTACTTTCTTCGATGGAAATTACCTTAATCCTCCCAGAGTCGTCGCCGCTGCTTACCGCGCAGACGGTTATGGGTGTCTCTTAGCAAAGTAGGAATATCCAGCTGCTGCGGACAGCGGGGAAGGCAGTCGCCACAGTCAGTGCAGCGATCG
>JBCBVC010000309.1:0-1794 GCA_039817845.1 Cyanobacteria bacterium J06642_2 | reverse complement strand
GCTTAGGACGTTTTAGCTACCCAGAACCCAGGCGCAGTCAGGGCCTCTGTGTCCTAACTAAAACGTCAAGAGCAATATCAACTGAGGACTCTTCTCGCACCTTATTGTTTGGGAGCAAGAGGTAAACTAAATCGAAAAGCACTGCCCTGTCCTAAGGTGCTGCTCGCTGAAATCTCTCCCCCTTGCAGTTCGACTAACCGCTTGACAATCGCCAGTCCAATTCCGCTTCCGCCCGACCCTCGCGATCGTGATCGGTCTGCTCGCCAGAACCGTTCGAACACGAACGGCAGATCTGTTTCCGAAATTCCGCATCCTGTATCTACAACTGATATCCACAGCCAGCGCTCTCGCGGCTCTGCCGATACCAAGATCTGCCCGGCAGGCGTGTAGCGAATCGCGTTGCCTACCAAGTTTGTCAAAATCTGTTCGAGGCGATCGCGATCGGCCAATACCCACGGCATTTTTTCCGGTAGATCCAACGTCAGCGTCGGCCCGCTATCGCCAATTTGCAGGCGCAGGCGATCGCACACTCGCTCCAACACGGGCTGTGCATCCGTGGCGCACGCGGAAATCGGCAAATGCCCTGCTTCTGCCTTAGACAACTCCTGCAAATCGTTTACCAAACGGCGCAAGCGCGCGGACTCGTCCGCCATGCGAGCGTACAGCTCCGGCGAAGCATCTAATGATCCCTCAGCAAATCCTTCGAGATAGCCTTCGAGGACGGTGAGAGGCGATCTCAACTCGTGAGATAAATCGCCAATGAGGTCTCGCCTTCGCCGTTCGACATCTTGTAGCCCCTCGGCCATCTGGTTGAAGGTTTGGCCGAGGCGATCGAGTTCGGGAATATCCATCGGCGGCACTCTTGACTCGAATTCACCTGCGGTAAATTGCTTGGCTACGTCTTCCATCTGACGCAATTGCGCGCTAATGCGCCGCGAGATCAGCGTTCCCAGCGCTCCCGCCGTACTGACACCAAATACCAACGACCAGCGCGCGCTCTTTGTCCAGGCCAGCTGAAACCCGTCAACCAGCTCGGTGCGCACCACCCGCAATGTGGCTCGCCCGACCCGCATGCGATCGAGATGCTGTACGAAAAAATAGGGCGACGTTAACCGCCCGACGATCAGCAATGCCCCTACACCCACGCCCATCACTGCTAAATGAGAGAGTAGCAGTCGCAACCGCAATCCCAATCGCGGCCTATTCATTGGTTTGCCGTAACTCTGCGTCTCACTACCATATGTCACACGGGCTCGTCATCAAACTCAAAATAGGGTGAGTTGAGCCAAGTTGGAGTCACGAGCAGACATGACTTGACTGACGAGCGGTGGCGAGTGACTCACCCTCTGATTCTGCCTCAGCCGAAAGGCCGGGGCCGTCTCCGCGCTGACGACCGCACCACCACCCTCAACGGCATCAACTGCATGCTCAAAACTGGCGCATCCTCAGAAGCCATACCCAGCAAGTTCGGTTCGAACACCTCACTTTTTTGAAATGACGTCTAATCTCGATCGTCGAATTCATCGTTAGGGTATCGCTCTGGCGGAAAGTCGTTATCTGAATGGCGATCGCCTGTTGTCCTCTCACTACGATGAGATAGCTGTGGCTTCTGTCGCGGGGAGAGTTCGGGCGAATGTGACCTGCCTTCTGTGCGATGAGGCAGTTGCGGTTTGTGTCGCGGTTCGAGATGGCGATCGTGAGGGTCGGCTAACAGCAGACCGCGCAGAGTCACCAACGACGTACTTGCACCAATGAAATGGGCCGCAATGATGAGAATGACCCCTTGAATAACCA
>JBCBVC010000308.1:0-1796 GCA_039817845.1 Cyanobacteria bacterium J06642_2 | reverse complement strand
CAACGCATCAACGAATTCATGAACCCGATTCACTTCGATAGAGATCGATTCCATTTCGCGTTGCAAACGTTGACGCGCGGCGTTCACTCATTGATCAAGCTTTACTGTACGTTCTTTAACACAGATTTCAAGATTTACGATTTCGAAGAGAAAAACGTGAACGATGATGGTTGCGACATCGGCGATAGTGACGTCTACGAGCGTATCGATCCGCGATCGATCGACGACAAATTTCTAGTCCGCATCGGTGCTATTCATCGGATACCGTCATCTTGGAAACAAGATTTTAGCGAATTTGAGATTGAGACTGGCCTCTTTTACGGTGGCAAACCAACGTGTCGCCTCTTGAAGACGTCACGAGCGCGCATATGTGTCGGCTTCTTCGAGCACATACAATTCAACAAGCTGCTCAACTTTGATTTGGACGTGCGCAGTGTGCCACGAGAAGCTAAGGTAACCTTTAAATTAGTTGGTATCTCAGCGCCCAAGAAAGGCGGCGACGGGCGTACCGTGCTTGGTTGGGTATCAGCCAACGTGTACGATCACCAGGGATTTTTGGTGTCCGGTAGCCGGCTGTTTGGTCTGCTCCCAGCGGCTGACGTTGACTTCAACCCAGTGGCCACATGCGCTACTGGTTATATCCAGAAAGCGGATACAGTGATCTTGAAGACCGATTTCCAAGTATACCATACTGAAGTACTTTTCCCTGAACCAATGCTTATCACTCAGCACCGGGCACCTACCGCAACAGAGGGTGAAAGACGGCCCTCCCTCTCGGAGGCTGAACGCAAATACATGGAGAAACTGTTAAAGAAATCGTCGCATTTACTCACCGAGGAGGACCGTCAAGTGGTTTGGAACTCGCGTCACGATCTATGTCATTTGTCGCATGCGCTGAAACACGTGCTTACCTCGTGCCCGTCCTGGGATCCCATCAACATGAAAGAAGTCCACTTGATTTTATCCTCTTGGGAATCACTGTCACCGGACGAGGCCATTGAATTTCTACAAGCTGATTTTCCGGACAAGATTGTCCGAGAAATGGCTGTTTTGTGGTTGTCCAGTATTGGGGATGACGATCTAGTAGATTATCTACCTGAACTCGTGCAAGCCGTCAAGTACGAAGCGTATCACGATTCGGCGCTCGCTCAGTTCCTGATCAAGCGCTCGCTGTCGAGCTCTAGCGTCTGTCATTTCTTGTTCTGGCATTTGAAGTATTACACGGGTGACATGCAGTTCAATCAACGTTTCCAGATAGTGTTGAGTGGATTATTGAGCGCTTGTGGTCGACGCATGCGTGCTGAGCTGCAACGCCAGGACAGGCTGATCATCGAGCTGGCCGCCATCTCGCAGAAAGTGAAATTGTGTAAAGAGTCAAGTCGACAGTACACGTTGGTCAAAGAGCTAGAGAAAGTCAATTCTGGCGATTTCGTAGAATTCCCTATCCGTCTGCCCATCAATCCCGCTCTGAAGCTGGGCGGATTATTGGCTGAGCAATCGTCTTATTTCTCCAGCCACACTGTACCGTTGAAAGTCAGCGCGGCCAATGTGGATCGGCGCGGCCGCGGTTCTGTTGACTTCATCTTCAAGATTGGCGACGATTTGCGTAAAGACCTGGTCACACAGCTCATGTTTCGCGTCATGAATAAGTTGTGGTTGAACGACGGACTTGACCTAAGGATGATGTTGTATGATGTGCTACCTACGGGTCCGATGAGCGGTCTGATTGAGATTGTTCCCAATTCGTCCACGTTCCGTGAAATACACTTCAAGCAGGGGTTGACTGGCTCCTTTAA
>JBCBVC010000307.1:0-1808 GCA_039817845.1 Cyanobacteria bacterium J06642_2 | reverse complement strand
ATCGAGCATCCCTCAATGACTTTCCAGGTAGGAGGCTCACGCCATCATCAGCCGCTACCCCAATTTCAAAGCCATTGAGTGCTCGGCGTGAGGCTTGGCTGATGTTGACGCGGGTCGAAAACCTCAAACCTGAGAGCATTTTCTTGCAGAGTGAGGTATGTCTCGTAGAGTTGAGCGCTTCCAGAACCAGGCTTGAGAGTCAGGACTTACCTCAAAAAAACGGAAAATGCTCTCAAGCTGACTTGTCTACTTTTTCGAGGAAGGTTAGTCGTGCGCTTTATGGATCGGCTGTGACGATCGCGATCGCAAATCCGTCATACCCCTTGCTCCCCACGGTTTGGATGGCAGTAGCACTCACGCGAGGTTCGTTCGCCAGCCAATCGATTGCTTTCTGAGTGCCGACGACACTGCGATCCGTACTCTCTAAATCGGTCACAGCTCCTCCGCGAACGACATTATCGAGCACAATCGTGCTGCCTTTTCGAGAGAGCTTCAAGGCCCAAGCTAAGTAACTTGAATTGTTGGTTTTGTCAGCATCGATAAAGAAGAAATCGAACGGACCGCATCCTTCCTCTTCCAATTTTGGCAAAGTATCGAGCGCTGACCCCTGACGAATATCGACGAGGCCGCTCAAGCCTGCTCGCGCAATATTTGCCTCGGCTAACTTGGCATGTTTGGCACTGACCTCCAAGGTGACGAGACGCCCTCCAGGAGGTAACGCCCTCGCCAGCCAAATCGTACTGTAGCCACCCAACGTCCCGATTTCTAAAATGGACTGCGCTCCCTGCATTTGGGCCAAAATTTGTAAAAACTTGCCCTGATTAGGGGCTACGTCAATTGCAGGCAGCTTAGCAGCAGCATTTGCCTCTAGCGTTGCAGCCAAATCCTCGTCTTCGGGAGCAAGTCGTTCGACAAAATAGCGATCCACTTCCGACCATTGGGCTTGCGTCATGGGCCCTCCTTTATCTTCAAGCACGTCATCTCGAACAGAGATACCCGTAGCATGCAGCTTGACTTACAGAACCGACTTACGAGTAGCTGATGCCATGCGCTCCACCGCTGCCACCACTACAAATATCACCAAAATAATCGTCAGTGCTTCGTCGTAGCGCAGGAGCTGCATCGACGTTTGCAATTCCACGCCAATACTTCCCGCCCCTACCAATCCCAGCACTACAGCAGAACGCACCGACGATTCCAATGCCAAAAGACTCGTCGCCACAAATGACGGCAGTGCAGCAGGAACAATCGCCCCAGCGACCATGCCCCATCTTGTGGCCCCAATGGCGCGCAGTGCCTCCATCGGTCCCGGTTCGATAGACTCCACGATAGGGGGCGAACTCGGCTTGAATACTTGGTGGAATCTCGACCAGTGGCAACATCGGAGGATTGGACTTTACTTTCCTTAGAATCTCTCTCGTTAGGGCCCTCTGGCCACTTAACCCTCCAAGTCGTGTTGGATTCTCGACAAATTGGCGACCACACTGCTTGCATAGAAAGCGCTGCTTGCCAGTGTGGATATGACCGGTTTTGACTGTGTCCTGAGCTCGACAGGTTGAGCATTGGGGCCTGGACACGAACAGATAGCTTCAGTGACACCCTCACAAAAGCATCATTACTACTTGGGTTCTACCAAAAAATCTTCGAAGGTGAGGTAGTCCGGTTTCGGTTGCAGCTTGCGTGGCTGAATGCGGCGATACCGTAGCCAAATTCTACAAGACGGGTTGAATCATACGAAATCCGTTTACATGCGCCCCTCAACCGGGGAAAGGAGTTTAATCTGAGTGAGAAGACGTTGAGCTCAGAGA
>JBCBVC010000306.1:0-1846 GCA_039817845.1 Cyanobacteria bacterium J06642_2 | reverse complement strand
TGAAGAGAGACGCGTAGTACTTACGAGGAAAGCGCAACACACCAAAAAAATTGTGCGTGAATGACAATCCTAGGCCAAGAAAAAAAAAAAACCCGAGTAGCAAACATTTTTCACCCCCCATGCATTTCTTTCCTACGCCAGCTCAGCAATATTTGTTTTCTACCCAGAGATGGGCCAACAAAAACGAAACGAAAAAAAAAAACTGACAAAACAAAAGACGGTAAAAAAAAAATGAATAGTACCCAATCAAGAGATGTAATTTACAGTCAGTCGGTCGGTCGGTCGTTTGCAGGAAGCATGAAAGCGTGATGTTAATTAAAAACCCCAAGGAGTACAAAAGACGCTCGTTTTATTACTAGTCATAATTTGCATTGCCAGCGGAAAAAAGTATCGCTCCCGCTGCTTTTTAATTTCGATTCTACTGATAAGACTACTCGTTTGCAACGGACAATTCAAAGCGGGTCCGGTCGCTCTCCCATGCCAGGGCTTGGCTCGTCCCCCTCCAATCGTTGATTGGTGGGCTCGTTTGGACTGTCTTCCGCTCGGTGCGAAATGGCGATTGCCTCGTCGGTTTTCCTGTAGGCGACGGACGGTTCCTCGCGCTTGCCCTTCTTGCGCCTGGCTCCCCCTCTGGCGGGCTCCGGCTGGTCCATCCTCATCAGCTCCTAAAGACCATGCAAGTGAAAAATAGGGTCGTAACCGTGGGTCATTGATCGAAATGGAAATCTCTGCACGGGAATAGGAAGGGGCAATTTTGGAAGACAGGAAGGGGACGTTTCGTAGCAAAAAAAATACGGATGTTTGCGTTTAAAATTGCAAAAAACAACTCACCACCGACTCGTGGCCCTCCTCCTCGTCCCTCCGGGTCGCGCGGCGCCGGCCGCGGCAGGTGACGGCGCTCAGTCGGCGGTACAACCACTGCACCAGCATCACCAGCAGCACCAGCAGGATGCAGAGGAGCGCCGTGGCCAGCATCAGGACGACAAGGGCGGTGGGATGAAGGTCGTGCAGCTCGCACCTCCTAGCGCCGCCGTGATCTTCGCATCCCATTCCGCGGCCTTAAGAGCGACAAAAGTGTCGCGTGATGCCAATCAAAAAACACACATACGAAGGCTTACACTCTCGAACGAAAGTCTTGCCTCGCGTTTCCTCGCTATCGTAGCTGGCGGTTGTTTGCGCCGCGGCCGGCCGTTCGGACCCGTCACAACGGCAGGCTGAAAAAAGAAAAGGAGCGAGGCATGATTTGACGCAGTACGGAAACCTCTCACCAACGGCCGTTCCCCTTTCTTCGTCCCGCCAAGCCGGCTTTTCGTCTAGGAAGAGTACAACGTAGCGTATTCATGAAGAAAAAACACGAGCGACGAACAAGAAACCTCACCCCGGAGTCGCTGGGGACTCGGAACTTCAGTCGGAACGTTGACGCCGCTGCAGCGACCCTCGAGCCTCGACAACGCCAACAACACTGAAAAGGAGGACAACATGGCTACACCCAACGACGTACGCGAGGTGGAGCCCGAGCCCAGCAAGCCAAAGTCTGGCAACAACCTTCCCGAACGGTAAGCGAGCTTACGATCGTTGTGCCTCTTCTCCTGTTCCTTCGACCCCCGGGCCCTGTCCGTCTCGTGTCGCTCGTTTGCCTCGTCGTACATCCGGCGAACCAACGGGAGCATCTCCTGCGTGACTCCCTGTCGTTAACGAAAAAAAATTGGCCAAAAGCGCCGTAGCGACAGGAGTAAGATTGGTTAATGACTCACGGAATACAAGGCTTCCAGTGTGCCCAGAACTCTTTGCCGCTGCTCACCAGCCTCCGAGATCGAGGCCGACTGCTTGGCCGACTGGGACCTCA
>JBCBVC010000305.1:0-1869 GCA_039817845.1 Cyanobacteria bacterium J06642_2 | reverse complement strand
GGAGGTATTTCAGTTGCGGGTGGACCGGCAGGGTTTTATACGGTAACCATTGGCAACAGCACCATCAGTGGCAATGTAACTACGGGGAATGGTGGCGGCATTGCTGTAGGAGGAACCACCATTGTCGATGACCCAGATTTGAGCAACAGGTTTCCCGAGCTCGATTACACTTCCGAAGTGGTGACCGTGGCCGGTGATGTTATTGTCACGAACAGTACGATTACCAACAACACGGCTGATAGCGATCGCGATAGAGAGGGTGGTGGTGGCGGTATCAGTAATGCGTTGTCGTTTGTCCTTCCGCCTAATGCCGATCCCACCCAAGAAACGCGCACGCGTTTTGGGTCGGGCAAGATCGCTCTGCAAAATACCATCGTGGCTGGCAACTCGGATGGAAGGCCTGCGGGGGAAGGCGCGCCTGATATCTCGGGGGCAGCGCGGGGAAATGCCCATAACTTAATCGGGAGTTTGGCTGGCCTCACCATCGAGACCGTGACGGTGGCCCCTGAAGAAGAAAGTTTGGGGGCGGGGAGCGATCGTGTCGTTTTCAATCCTGGTTTGGGTCCCTTGCAAGATAACGGCGGTGCCACACAAACTCACGCTCTCGTACCTGGCAGCCCAGCCATTGATGCGGGAGATAATGATGCAATTCTGTCCGAGTCGTTTCCCTCTCCCAACGGTGACGAAGGGACGATTGATTTCGACTTTAACGAAGATGGCGACAGTGAAGACGTAGTGCCTTTCGATCAGCGAGATGGCGAGTTCGATCGCATTCTCAACGGTACAGTCGATATCGGTGCCTTTGAAGGAGTCGACAACTCGTTGGACCCGCTGGGTCCAATGACCTTTGAATCATCATTGGATTTAATTGCGACGACGATCGCGATTGCTGGTGGACAGGATTCGGAGGAAGTTTCATCAGCTGCAAATGCCCTATTAGGAATTCCGGATCGGGTCCAGCCTGACGACGTTCCGGCTTCTGAAGCCGTCGATTACGGGATTTCGGAAGGTGTAACAGTTGAAGATTCGGCGTTGATGCTGGCGGCGTACTCGCTGAATGGGTTTGCGGGCCTGGATACTGTTCAGTTAGCTGGTGCTGCGGGGTTTCTTTTGGGTGATCCGGACGCGATCGCTCCCGATACCATTACGAGCATTCCTCAACCTGCACCAGCTTCAGCAAATTTTGTCCGCGTCACACTATTAGAAGGTTCGCCGCTCAGTAGCGAAATTTCTGGTGAGATTTCTTTACTGGGCCTGGACGTGAATTTGCTTCCAATCGCTTAATTTCCAATGGCGTCTCGGGTCTGAGATGCACTGATAAATTGACGTGCAGCTCGAACAACGCTGAGATCGTCGGTGCTTTCAAGGAGGTCGATCCAGGTGGCAAGCGATTGCGGGTTACGAGGGGAAATGCGCGGCTGTTTTCGCGTTCGACGTAACCTGTTTCGGCGAGAATGTAGAGCGTCATCTCATTTCGGCGATAGTTGTTCATTCTAGCGATCGCCTTTCTTATGAGCAGCCCTCAAGTGAATCGTGGAATGTGTCAAGAGCTGAGATAACTATGGATTATGGAATTGAGTTGAATGGGAATAAAATCAACACTAAATTGTGAAGCATTGGAGGTATTTATACTGGTGGCTTACATATAGATAATGACTGAGGAGGCAACAGCACAGTTTTTGGTGTTGGCATTGAGAATAATTACGAAGCAGCTTAGAGCACGAGGAAGGCTCGTTTGGACAATTTCGTTTAACGCAGCATGAGTCTGTCGATAATTACAACATAGCCTTGTCAGGAATGAGTCTTATTACAACATCGTATTCAACAATGAAACCATATGACCCATATAAATTATGTGACCTTTGATTT
>JBCBVC010000304.1:0-1891 GCA_039817845.1 Cyanobacteria bacterium J06642_2 | reverse complement strand
GACCCGGCTGCGGTCCACGGTCTTGGGAAACTCCCGGCTTAGCTGGTTGACGTCCTCGACCTCGAGACGTGGCCCCACCGCAAAGTCCGCTTGGTGGCGGGTGCGAGCCTCCTCGTAGCGGTCGTCGTCCCCCACGCTGTCCGGGTCCACCAGCGCCTCGATGCCCTTGGCGCGCAGCCTGTCCTCGCTGTCGCCGTCGGCCCCCGTCGTTTCGGAGCGCTGCTGCTGGAACAACTGCCCGTAGAAGACGCTGTACGTCTTCTTCCCGCCCTCGTTGGTCTTGGACAGGAGAACGTTGGCCGTGACGATGACCTTGAGGGGGAGAAGGGGAAAAAGTTTTAACACGCGGAGCGTGGCGATAATGCAATCGTCTTACCACTATTTTCTTGCCGTAGCTGATCCCGTAGGTCTGCTTAAGGTCGAGGAAGCACTTTAGCACCCTGTCCTTCAGGCCCGGAGCGCCGGCCGGGCAGCGGAGGCAGCCCTCGATCAGGCTGAAGCCCGAAGTGCCAAAGAGCGGTCTTAGCGTGACGGCCCAGACGCCGGCGCCCGGCTCGAACAGCCTTTTGTGGTGCCGCTTCAACTCTGACAGGGACTCGTGGTATTTGCGAACTCTTTGTCTCTTGACACGCCTCTCCTCCCGCGAGGCCATGCAGGGACACGCCCTGAGTGGCTGGAAAAACGCCCCGTCCTCTCTCTCGGGCTGGGCGGAGGAGACCGGCCGCGTGAAAATTTAACTCAGCTAAGCAAGACAGCAACAAAGAGGAGCGAGAGAGGGCCTCTCTTTTGTTGAGTGTGAATGAAAAGACGGATCGTACAAACTGGATAATCGTAAAAGAGTCGCGAGACACAATAACTGGAGCGTCAAACTACCTCTGGGTTGTAGTAAAGCTGAAGTTTGCTGACACCGCGAGCGTACACTTTCGGCGAAAAAAGCAAACTGAGGCGAAAAGGGGGAACTGCAAGCTGTTATGAAGCTCTTCCCGCTACGAAAAATGCGTCACGGCCCACTTTCGCTTATTTTTGCGTACGCCAGCTAGGCCCGTGACCGAGTGGAACGGAGGAAGAAGAACCCCCCGTTTTCGACCCCAGGTATATAACCGTTCTGTCGGTGGCGGAGCGGGGCGTTAGTCGATTTTCGAAACGCTGGCAACAACCATGGTGTCCAAGAACACCTCGAGCATGTTCCTGAATGAAATAGTGGACACGGGCCCCGGCCTGACCACCTTCTCCAAGAACTTCCACGACGAGGCGGCCGGGCACGTGCTCGACTTTCGCGCCAGCAACTCGCAACACGTGCTGAACCGGGAGGCCATCGCCAAGTTCCTTCAAGTACGCAACTTTGTTCCCTGGGACGGCTCCAAGTGCAGCGTGCTGGCCATCACCCACGCCTCGGTGAACGAGAACGGCGTCAAGGAGGAGATCATGGTCATGGACCCGGGGGTTTGGCTCGCCCAGTTCAGCAACGCGGAGAACGTCAGGGCCGACCTTGAGAAAGCCGTTTCCGAGGTGGTGGCCAAGTGGAACGAGACCAACGGGGCCGCCGACAGGGCCGGCAGGAGGGACGATGTCAAGCGCACCTACGTGCTGTCCACCCTGACGTGGCCGGTGAGGGCCGGGGAGCCCCCCAAGACAACGCAGATCAGGCTGACCCTGGACACCTTCCTGGTGACACGGGAGGTGCAGGACAAGCGGGAGGCCATCGCGCTGGGGCCTGGCGGCGTGCACGTCAACATGAGGTACTACACCGACTGGGTGTCCAGCAAGGGGTAAGTCTGGCGGAGCGCGCGGCGGCTCGGGGGATGGTATCTGATCTTCTTCGTGCCTCTGCAGGAACGGGACCGCCGCCAACGCGGCGAGGATCGCCGCCGACAGCGGCGAGCTGTTTCCC
>JBCBVC010000303.1:0-1913 GCA_039817845.1 Cyanobacteria bacterium J06642_2 | reverse complement strand
GCCTGCTGCAAATCCCGACTGCCAATCGTGTGCCCGCCAGGAAAGTCATTCCAGGCTAGCTTGCCAACGTCAATCCCCTGCTGAATAATTCGCTGTTGAGCACACGATTGGCAGTCGGGATTTGCAGCAGGCACTCGTCGATACTCAAACGGCGATCGCATCGGGATGTCCGGCGATTTTTGAAGCCTCGTTTGCTTGGAACCATCTCTACATCAAGTGCGATATTCTCCTGCGAACTGGCAGCAATGCGTGGGAGCTGATTGAAGTGAAATCGGCAACGAATGCAAAACCCGAATATTTTGACGATCTGGCTATTCAAACTTACGTTCTGCAGCAAGTAGAGCTAAATGTCGATCGCATTAGCCTGCAAACCATCAACAGCAAAACCTGTGCGTTTCCCGATCTCTCCAACTACTTCAACCGTTGCGATGTGACGGATGAAGTGAAAGAACTAACGAATCATCTTGATGCCCACTCACAAGCCGCATTGAGTGTGATGCAACAAGGGAGCTGTCCCGACACGGATATTGGCGATCGCTGCCGCAAACCGAACCCCTGTCCGTTTCAATCCCACTGCTGGCAACACGTTCCTCAACCGTCGATTTTTTCCATTCCTCGCCTGAACGCCAAGAAGAAAGCCGACTTGTACAAGCAAGGCATTGTTCATTTGCAGGATGTGCCAGATACGTATCCGCTGTCAGACAACCAACGAGAGTACGTCAATCTGGTCAACGAACGAGCGGTCCGCATCGATCGGGATGGTATTGCCGCGCTGATGGCAGAGCTTGCCTATCCTATTCATTTCCTCGACTTCGAGACCATCAACCCGGCCATTCCCCAATTCGACGGCCTCAAGCCCTACGAACAATACCCCTTTCAGTACAGTTGCCATCTCCTCCATGCTGATGGAGCCGTCGAACACGTCGAGTTTCTGCACACAGACACTAGCGATCCCCGTCAGCCACTGGCGCGATCGCTCGCCAGCCACTTGCATTCGGATGGGGCTGTCGTGGCCTACAGTGCATCGTTTGAGAAAGGAGTCATGCAAAAGCTCGCCACGACCTTTCCAGAATTCGCAGCGCCGCTAGAGGCCGCGATCTCCCGATTGTGGGATCAGCTCGATGTCTTCAGACATCACTACCAACATCCCGACTTTCAGGGGTCGAACTCGATCAAGCGAGTGTTTCCCGTCCTCTGTCCCGAGCGACCCAGCTACGACATCCTCACCGTTCGCAAAGGAGATGATGCCCAAGCATACTGGCTGCAAGCGATCGCGCTACCAGAGTCTGCTGATAAAGCGCGGATGGTGCAGGACTTAAAAGATTACTGTCGGCTAGACACGCAGGCCATGCTGGATATTCACTACGTCCTGCAAGAATTGGTCACCCCGGTATAGCCCTACAGCGATCGGCAGTCCGGAGTCTGCTCGAATCCGGAGGGGGGCTACCTGAACTCTCTCCCTCTGACGGTAGACGATCGGAGCATCGCACATGGTCTTCAATGCAAGGTTCCGCCTTTATAGGATGCTGGCCTCGCGCAAAGGGGAACAGTAGGAATGCCCCTAATGGCACTAGACTAAATTCAGATTCAATTGGTACGTGCAAGTTGAGGCATACCGTTGACCGACAATCGTCCTTTAGTTCCCACCGTGGAAGAACGCGCGGAGCTGCGGCACTTGGTGCGCCAGCAGTTGGAACGGTTGTTGGAAGAAGGCAATTTACAAGGGGCTAAGTCGTTACTGGTTCCCGTCCTCCCCGCCGATATTGCCGAAGCAATTGAAGGGCTGCCGGAGGCCAAGCAGGCGATCGCTTTTCGTTTGCTGTCAAAAGACGAAGCGATCGAGGTTTACGAACAGCTCGACTCCAGCGTGCAGCAAACGCTGATTGAAGAGTTTAAGCGGCAGGGCTGAGTTG
>JBCBVC010000302.1:0-1921 GCA_039817845.1 Cyanobacteria bacterium J06642_2 | reverse complement strand
CTGGCGCTGCGTATGGCACTGATGGCCGGACTACTCGCTATTGCCGCACCGCACTTGTACGCGAATACCTTCATAGAAATTCAGCGGCTTGCTGTAGATTTTAAGCGGATCGGGTGGGCGATCGGTGGCGGATGCTGTCTGTTTATCGGTCTTACCTCACTTTACTTTTCACTGAGCCAAATAGCCGCAGGCGTTGCGATCGCCATCTTCTTCATCTATCCGGCTATCACCCTACTGCTGGCTTGGCGCTTTTTAAGACAGCGTCCTGGTCTCTATCTGCTTTGTCTTATCCCGCTTATCTTCTGCGGTATAGTGCTGACGACATCGGGTAGAGCAACTGGCGCTAAGTAGGCAGCCAAAAGTAATCGTTGCTAAGATTGAGGCTGTAGGAATATGCTTTGGCCTTGAGATGAGTCGACCCCGCCTGCAAGTGCATCTTACAGATGCCGAAGACCAGCAACTCTATGAGCTTCGAGAAGCTGCAACGGTGCCCAATCGAACGAAGCGTCGCGCAGAGATGCTGCGGCTCAACCATCGCGGATGGACAACCGAGCAAATAGCCGAGTATCTAGGATGCCGCTGTGCAACGGTTCGCCGAGCGATTCATCGTTGGCAACAATCAGGCATAGATGGGCTATGGGATGCCCCTCGTCAGGGTAGACCGCTCAAGTGGCAAGCGTCTGACTTTGCCATCGTCGAACAACGTCTGGCCGAACCGGGCACGTTCAACAGTCGTCAGGTGGTCGAGCTGCTAGCGTCCGACTGTGATGTCCATCTGAGCCGTCGTCATGTGAGCCGCCTGCTCAAAAAAAGGGGTATCGCTGGAAGCGCACCCGTCAAAGCCACCAACGAAAACAAGACCCCGTCGCCCGCGCGCAGGCGCAAAGCGAACTGAGTCTTTTGAAAAGTGCCGCAGAGCGAGGATTCATCCGTTTGCTCTACATGGACGAGACGGGTTTTGAGAGCTGGTCTCCAGTGAGTTATAGCTGGTCGAAAGTTGGCGAACAGAAACGACAAGAGCAAACCCATTGTCGTCGCCGCATCAGTTTGCTGGGGTTGTGGGAGCCTGGGGTGAGCTTGACCTATGGTCTGAGCTTTGGCGGGGTCGATTCTCAAACCTATCTTCGCCTGATGCGCTGGCAGGCACAAAGGGCACAGCGGGTGTTCGAGCGCACGGGCGTTGTCACGGTGGTGGTTCAAGATAATGCATCGATTCATACCAGCCTGGCTGTTCGCGCTGAACTCGAAGGGTGGCGACAGCAAGGATTCGTCCTCTTTCAGCTGCCCAAGTACTGTTCTGAGCTGAACTTGATTGAAGGGGAGTGGCATCAAACGAAGGCACATCATATGCGCGGCCAGATGTTTGAAGACCACTACGAATTGGCAAAAGGCGTTATCAAAGCTGTGCGCGACAGAGGCCTGTCCACGGGCTGTCAAGTTCATCGGTTTAACTTCAACACCGGGCGCACTATCCGGTCAACTCTTTTGACAACTTGAATAAACTCGTTTATTTATGGCTGCCTACTTATTAGTGTTGGCACGGTGAGAGCCAGTAGCCATAGTCCGAATGGTTCTGTCCGTGGTAAGAAAAGGCCAATAATGGAGCACCACATGATATTGAGAAGAATCAGTGTTGCAATATGAATATTTTTCTGAGACCACACCATAGCTAAATCTGTAGAAGCCGCTGTGGCTAATATTCACAGGCGCTGTATAAAACTAACTTTCTAACAATGACCGAATAGCTGTATCGCCAATCTCAAGAAGAAAACGAAGCATCGACGCTATTATTAGCATGTTCATGCGTTGAGACAAATCTTATATGGCCACCCTTTCGCCTTCAGACCTGCTGGAACAGCTCAACTGGCGCTATGCGACCAAACAGTTTAATCCTGAAAAGAGTATTCCAACAGACGCCTGG
>JBCBVC010000301.1:0-1929 GCA_039817845.1 Cyanobacteria bacterium J06642_2 | reverse complement strand
CTTTGTTTGTATGGGACTGTGATGCCACGCAGTACTTTAGAGGCTTGCGAGATGGGAATAATACTTTTGGGTATCTAATCCCTAAGAACTTAGAAAATAGTCTTGCGGTGCGTGGCATTGAAAACGCTTTCCCAGAAGGTTGTTTTCATGGCTTTGTGAAAGAAATTAAAAATAGCAACGGTGAAATCAAGAGACAGTTTGATGACATAAAGAAAAGAGAATTTGCTGAAAAAGTTTCTAGCAGTGAAGACATATCAGACTTTGCTCAGTTTGATGGTTTGATTGAGAAAATCAGAGAAATTCAGACTTCTAAGACGCCTATGCAGTAAACATATGAGTTGTAGTCTGCCCCAAGTCGGACTCTAAAGCTTTGTCTCCCTCTGACCGATTGTGTTGATTTAGTCGGTTTTCGAGATCGATCTGATATTCGGTCGAGCAGCTTTCTTCCTCATCCCGTTGCCTGAAGCGCTCCTTGGATGTGGAGCTTTGCGATTTTTCTAAGGTTCTGTGCGGTTGCGGCGAGGAGGAACTCGTCTCGTGCGCCGTTTGGTCCGCGAAGACGCAATCGATGGAGCTTCAGGATGCGTTTGAGGTGCGCGAACAGCATCTCCACCTTCTTTCGCTCACGTCTTGAGACGAGGTAAGCGTCTGAAGCGGTGATCTTCCGGGCAACGTCTCTTGCCTCTTCATAGACTGAGCGCGGCACTTTGCGATGCGGCAGGTTCGGACAGCATTTTGGTTTCAGGGCGCAGGCATCGCAGTCGCTCTGCTTGGCGCGGTATTTATGCAGGCCATCTTTGGGTGGCTTGGCTTTGGCCAGGCGTCCAGCCTTGCGGTAACGCCGGAGGTTCTTGCCCCCAGGACAGATGTATCGGTCCTCTTCCGGGTCATACCGGAAGGCGCTGCGCGGGAAGATGCCATCGGTACGCTCCGGTTGCGCAAAGACCGGGATATGCGGTTCGATCCCGCGTTCCTTCACAAGCCAGTTGAGCATCTCTGCCGAGCCATAGGCTGTGTCGCCAGATAGCCGTTTCGGCTTGAGACCCGTATTTGTCTCAAGCCGATCAAGCATGGTTCTGGTTGCGCCAACTTCCGCGGGGCGGAGCGCCGTCGTTGCCTCGACATCAACAATGATCGCGTTCTCACAATCGATCAGATAATTGGTGGCGTACGAGAACTTTGCGGCACCGTCCTTATACGTCCGTGTCCATCTCGCCGCCGGGTCGACCGGCGAGAGATACTTTGGGGGCGTGGAAGTCGCACCTCCAAAAGCGGCTTCATCCAAAGTCTCAATATATTCCTGAACAGCGCGGCGGCGCATTATCGTCTCTGGAATGTCTTCTGAGCCGAGCTGACCGCGCTCCCGGTTCGCATCGGCGCGGATGATGGAAGCATCAACGGCAAAAGCCTCACCACCGACAGCACCTTCGGCGATGCATCGCGTGAGCACCGTCTCGAAGACTTTGCGAAACAGATCACTCTCACGGAACCTGCCGTGGCGGTTCTTGGAAAAGGTGGAGTGATCCGGCACTGGATCAGTGAGACTGAGTTTGCAGAACCAGCGATAGGCAAGGTTCAGGTTCACCTCTTCACACAAGCGCCGCTCTGATCGGATGCCATAGCAATAGCCTGCGATCAGCATTCGGATCATCAGTTCCGGATCAATCGACGGCCGACCGCCTGTCGCATAGAACGGCTTCAACTGCGCTCGAACATCTTCTAGATCGAGAAACCTGTCGATCACCCGCAACAGATGATCTTCAGGCACATGCCGCTCGATCGTGAACTCGTAAAACAGGCCTTCCTGCATCACCTGCTTGTCGCCCATCATCGCACCGCTCCGAGACCATGGATCCTGAAATCAGTGAATCAGAGTTCGCCTGTAAATGCAGGGACTTTTTCAACACTATCGACCCAAAGAAGACCTGG
>JBCBVC010000300.1:0-1950 GCA_039817845.1 Cyanobacteria bacterium J06642_2 | reverse complement strand
AAACGCAGAATATGTTGAGGCTCTTACGTGGCAGGAAGCTCACTCACTCGTGGATCGTAGGGACTATATTCTCGTGGTTGATGACACCACACTCGCCACGTTCTATGCCACCAAGATGGAGCTAGTTCCTTGAAAATGGTCAGGTCGTCACGGTCTTTCGATCGAGGGTTAATGTCTCATGTATCAATTAACTCTTCGATCTCTGATTTATAGCTTTTGACGTTTTAGTTTGGACTTGGAAGCCCTGATGATGAATGGGGTCTGGGCTGCAACAACGTCCAAAGTAGCTCGACGGCAGCCAAATCAACCTAAATAGGGCTAGAAAACGGAAGAGAAGTAGATTTTCCGATCGTGTGCCAGGGCGATCGTCTCTCGTCTGCATCAACAACGAGTAGGTTCTTTCGATATCAATTGCGCTAGGCAAAAAAGAGATTGCGTCATTTCTGACGAAGCCGACCGGGAGAAATCATGCAAAAAGTAACGGTAGACTAATCGATAAGGCTTGCAGGCTGAATAAAAGACTAGAGCGTAATTTCTATATGAACTCGGCGCAGTCTGGCGATCGCCAATACAACAAAGTCTTCATCAGCTACGCCCGCGAGGATCGGGAGTGGGCGGCGGAGAAGGCGCGGACATTTGAGGGCGTTGGGCAGGCGTATTTTCTGGATTATGCAAGCATTCGTGCGGGGGAGAACTGGCGCGATCGCTTGGCGGCAGAAATTGAAGCTGCCGATTTGGTGTGGCTGATTTGGTCGAAGTATGCGGCGCAGTCGGATTGGGTGCGGCAGGAATATGAGGCGGCGCTGGCGAAAGGAAATGGCGGACTCAGAATCGACCTACTGGACAGTACGCCTTTGCCGGATGTTATCTCACACGTTCAAGCAGAGCGATCCCCTTTAGCTTCACCGACACATGTGACTGACCGGATTTTGCGGGAGCCAACGCGATCGCTGCCGGAGCAGAATTGGCAATTGCCGAGCGTGTTGTTGCGACCGGAGTACGGGGTGGTGCCGTTCGTGGGGCGCGAGGAGTTGCTGGAAGAGTATGAAACGTGGTGCGAAGACGATAGCCCGTTTGCGGTGCGGTTGTTGACTGGTGCGGGAGGCATTGGAAAAACGCGATTTGCGATCGAGGTGTGCAAGCGGCTGCGGCAAAAATTTTGGGAAACAGCGTTCGTAGATCGGATTGAGTTCGAACGATATCTCGAAAAGCCTGAAACGGCGAATGATCTGATGAGGCTGCGGCGACCGACGTTGCTAGTAGTGGACTATGCAGAATCACGACGGCAGCAGGTGCAGATGTTATTTCAGGCAGCGTTGAATGAAGGGTTGAAGCAGCCGGTGCGGGTGTTGCTGTTGGCGCGATCAGAGGGAGAGTGGTGGCGAGAGCTATTGAAAAAGTCGCACGATTATGAGGTTTTGGTGGGGAATGGCGCAACTCCCAAATCATTGCCGCCACTGGCAGTGGAACGTAAGGCACGAGAGGACGTGTACAAGAGGTCAGTGGTGACGTTTGCTAGAAAATTAGAACGACCCCGGTCAATATTTACTCCCGATCTGACCAGTGAAACGTTTGACAGCGTACTTTTTTTGCATTTAGCAGCTTTGGCAGCGGTGTATGGGCAGTGCATTGAAGAGCAGGACGTGCTGTTGGATTTTGGGATCGAACGCGAGCAAAGTTTTTGGGTGAGAAAGGCAGAAGATTTGCCGTTACCGCCGGAGCAAATCGAAGAAAACGTTCTGGATCAAGGTGCGACGGTGTTGGTATTAGCAGGGGGATGCGATCCCAAAGAGTTGCCTCGAGTATTTGAACGGGTTCCGGATTTAGCGGAGTTGACTCAGCTTGCACGAAAGCGGGTGGGGCGAGTGTTTACTGACTGACATTTTGCACCGACCTCAGGAAGAGCCTCGAAACGAGAGGTCAAAGTGCTCGGGAGTATGAGTTCGCGCC
>JBCBVC010000299.1:0-1958 GCA_039817845.1 Cyanobacteria bacterium J06642_2 | reverse complement strand
AGCATCTTAAAGCTAGCAAATTAAGCAAAAACTTTCACAAGCTATTACAAAACTCGCTAGAGTAAAATAACGTTAACTTTCTTAAACATGGGCCTGCTATGCGCGTACTTCTAATGACTGGAAAAGGTGGAGTTGGTAAAACAACAATTGCCGTTCACATTAGTCATGCATTGGCAGAACAGGGAGCTTCAGTTTTATTAGTTGATGCTGACCCGCAAGGCTCAGCCCGAGACTGGGCAGCTGCTAGAGAGGGTTCTCCTCCATTCAGCGTAGTGGGATTAGATAGACCTACTATCCACCGCGATCTTCCTAAGATGGCGAAGAACTATGCTCATGTCGTTATCGATGGACCACCAAGAGTTAGCGAACTTGCTCGCTCTGCGATCGCAGCTGCCGACGTAGTGCTGATTCCAGTTCAACCGTCTCCCTATGACGTATGGTCGGCTCAGGAAGTCATTGACTTATATAGTGGACCCCAAAAATTGGACAGGAGGCTAAGTTCTGAAATACTCAAATAACCCAGGAGTAATTCATGAGCAGAAAACGCAAGCAATATAGTCCAGAATTCAAAGCAAAAGTGGCGCTTGCCGCGATTCAATGCGACAAGACGATAGCGGAACTCGGTGCGCAGTACAAACTGTATCCAGCGCAGATCAACACTTGGAAGCGTGAGCTGCTGGAGAACGCCAGTAAGCTGTTTGATAAGGGTAAGTCAGCGAGCAAGGCCAAAAGCGATGTGAAAGCCGAGAACGATGAACTCTATCGTCAAATCGGCAAGCTGAAGGTGGAGCGCGATTTTTTAGCCGAGCGCTCGGCGCAGCTGGGACTGCCGAGCGAAAAGCCCTGGTAGACGCACAGCACCCAGAGCTGAGTATCGTACGACAGTGTGAACTACTCAGCATCAGTCGTTCTAGCTTGTACTACCAGCCGGTTGCACCATCGGATGAAGAGCTAGCGATACTGCGTCTGATGGATGAGCAGTACCTGAAGACGCCGTTCTATGGCTCTCGTCGCATGGCGGCTCATCTCGCTGCGCACGGCTATCAGGTGAACCGTAAGCGGGTACAGCGGCTGATGCGACAGCTGGGCATAGAAGCGGTGTATCCGAAGCCAAAACTAAGCAAACGACACCCCGAGCATCGGGTCTATCCGTATCTGTTGCGCGATGTTGAGATTGCTTCCGTGAACCAAGTGTGGAGCACTGACATCACCTATCTACCTGTGCTGAAGGGTCACTTCTATTTGATGGCTGTGATGGACTGGTACAGCCGCAAAGTCTTGAGCTGGCAGGTCTCGAACACGATGGACGGCACGTTCTGTGTCGGTGTATTGGAGGCAGCGCTCTTGCACTATCACAAGCCCACTATCTTCAACTCAGACCAGGGTGCTCAGTTCACCGCAAATGCTTTCACACAGACGCTTGCGCAGGCAAATGTACAGATCTCGATGGATGGGCGGGGGCGCTGCTACGACAACATCTTCATTGAACGGCTGTGGCGCTCTATCAAGTACGAATTGATCTATCTCAAAGCCTTTGATGACGGCAAACATCTATCGAGGGAGGTCAGCGCTTGGTTCCATTTCTACAATCGTCAGAGATTCCACCAGTCGCTAAATTATCGGACGCCGGATGAAATCTATTATGAATCTTGTTCCAAAGAGGAGGTGATGTGTAATAGTTGTTGAAAGCGTACAAATTACGTAGACCTTTTAGAACTTAACTGGCCTCTCAAGTTGTTCAGTCTATGGGGTCCACTTCAATCAACGCGGTTTGGCTCTTTCTTTTTACGGACCATAATGCAGTGTAATCTCCTGAGTTCTTAGGATCTTAGTCTGCTTACACAAAAATCAATACAGTCTCGAAACAGGAACAGCAGGTCAAGATATCTTGTTCCTTGAGCAGTGCCGAGACTTACAAATTTTTCTATTTACGATAAAGGAACAAAAACATATCGTCG
>JBCBVC010000298.1:0-1960 GCA_039817845.1 Cyanobacteria bacterium J06642_2 | reverse complement strand
TCGAGTCACGTCAGCCTGAAAACGTTCGAAGGATTCGTTGACTGAAACCTGACTGAACTGGCGAAACATCATCCAGCGTGCCGTTACCCCCACTGAGGTTACGGCAACCAAACTGGTGGCGAGCAGTGCCAAAGTAAATTTCAGCCGCAAAGATCGCAGGATGACAAGAGGCATGACCGCAGGGGCTGTTTGTTGCACTTAGAATGCACAAACTCCAACGCCCAACATGCACCTTCCGTGCGAGACTGTCAATTTCCCTGTTTCTCGCCAAGCTACAGGCGGGGGTGCGATCGCCCGCAATATCTGCAGTACTGCATTTCAACGCGCCAGCAATCGGAAATAATGTGTGCCGTCATGCCATCATCGCTCGGAGAATACAGTACGCTACCCGAAATGTAGTTCTCTCGCGTGGCGAGTTCGCGGCTATGACGATGGAAACTAAACCCGAGCAGCCAGAAAATCCCATTAGTGCTGGCGATATCCAATCGACTTCGGAGGCGATCGCTCAATTTTTCGAGTTCGATCGCCTGCGTACAAATACCCGAACCGAAATTCTGGCGGGGATCACCAGCTTCGTGACGATGGCGTACATCCTCGTTGTCAATCCCGGCATTCTCTCCAACGCCATCTTTCTACAAGAGTCAGGCGACTTATTCGGTCCGCTGGTGGTGGCTACAGCTGTATCGGCAGCGATCGCGACCCTTGTCATGGGGCTCTATGCCAAATTGCCATTTGCCTTAGCACCGGGGATGGGACTGAATGCCTACTTTGCCTTTGGCGTGGTGTTGGGAGCCGGAATTGATTGGCGCTTGGCACTGGCAGCAGTCTTTATTGAAGGTCTTATTTTTATTGCTCTGACGGCCAGCAACCTACGGGCTCAAATCGTGCGCGTCATTCCTGATTGCATTAAACATGCGACAGCAGCTGGAATTGGACTATTCATTGCTTACATCGGGTTATCAGGTAATCCCGAGACTGGCGGTGCGGGCATTATCGCTGCTAATCCAGCAACGCTCACCTCTCTCGGAGACTTGAGTCAACCACAAACGCTGGTGGCGATCGCGGGAATCTTTATTACGGCAGCATTTGTGGTGCGGCGCATCGCCGGATCTCTCCTGTGGGGGATTTTGGCTACAGCCGTGTTGGGATGGATTGTGGGTGCAGCCGCTTGGCCTCAAGGAATCGTCGCCCTGCCGCAATGGCCGGGAGCGCTGTTCGGTCAAGCTTTCGTCGGCCTGGGCGAGGTAGTACGGGCTAATCCGCTGGAACTGTTATCAGTCGTTTTCGTATTCTTATTTGTCGATTTATTTGACACAGTCGGTACGCTAACTGGCTTAGGCGTCAAAGCCGGATATATCAGGGAAGGCGGCGAATTTCCGGGAGCCACTCGGGCGTTTATGGCGGATGCAGTCGGTACGACGGCAGGATCGGTACTCGGCACTTCCACCGTCACGACCTATATTGAGTCTGCCGCTGGTATCTTAGCTGGCGGCCGCAGCGGACTTACCGCAGTTGTGGTGGCGATCGCCTTTGCAGTCTCCATTCTCTTCATTCCGCTGCTGTCGGCTATTCCAGCATTTGCCACTGCACCTGCATTGATTGTCGTTGGCGTCCTAATGGCAAGCAGCGTGGCCCGCATTCACTGGGACGATCCGGGAGAAGCCATTCCCTCGTTTTTAACCATCGCCATTATGCCGCTCAGCTTCTCCATCGCCGACGGCCTTACGGCGGGTTTGGTGGCCTATCCCATCATCAAAACCTGCCAAGGCCAAACCCGAGCCGCTACACCTGCTCTGTGGCTCTTGGCCGCATTGTTTGCTCTTAAGTTCGCTATCGTCTGAGCTTCGCTCGATCTCGATATTTATGGAACAGCTACCCGCTGACCCTAAAAAGTTAGCTGACCCTAAAAAGTTAATCGATGCAAACAAAGCCAAAACCGCATGCCGCTGTACCTGTCATC
>JBCBVC010000297.1:0-1962 GCA_039817845.1 Cyanobacteria bacterium J06642_2 | reverse complement strand
TGTCGGAGGCAGAATATCCCGCTTCACGACCTGCCAATTTGCGCGAATAAAACGCAATCGGCCGGCCCGCCTGGAGCAAAACTGCTCCCACCGCCGGTGCACTTTCACATGCATCAGCGACCAACTCAAAGCGCTCTTCGAAATTGGGTAAAGCAAGCACTGGCGCGGACATCAGGGCCTTCTTCAACGCCTCGAACGCAGCCGCAGCCGCGGCAGACCAAGTTTGCTGAAACTCCTGTTCGAGCTTGTGTGCTTCCGCGCCGGGTAACTTACCCCACCGAAGCAGCTTGCCTTTCCGGTCCTTTTTGTCGAAACCTTTCAACAGATCCGTCAGCGGCTTTGCCAAGGCTGCATAGCCTTGAATAAACCGGCGGAAGTAATTCGCCAGACCCAGGAACGACCGGACATCGTAGAGGGACTTAGGCGTCGGCCAATCCTGCAGCACCTGCACCTTTTTCGGGTCCGGTTTCACACCTTTCGCCGAAACGATATGGCCCAGAAATTTCAATTCCCGCTTAAAGAACTCGCACTTGCGCATCTTAGCCTTCCGGTTATTAGCACGCAACAAGTGCAGCACCTCCCGAAGGTGTTCGAAGTGTTCGTCCTCTGATTTGGAGAAGATCAGCAGATCATCCAAATACACACACAAGAATCGATTCAGTTGCTCTGCGAATATCTGATTCATTGCAGATTGAAAAACGGCCGGAGCATTACACAGCCCCATAGGAAGCACCTTCCATTCGTATTTGCCGACATGTGTGTTGAAAGCCGTTTTCTCAACGTCATCCGGATGGAGAACCAGCTGGTGATAACCCGCGGTCAAATCCATCGAAGAAAAACACCGCGAACCCGCGATCTGATCCATCAGTTCGTCTATTCGCGGAATCGGGTAACCGTTTTTAATCGTTAGCCGATTGAGCGGCCGGTAATCAATACACATTCGCAGAGTACCGTCGGGTTTGGGCACAAACAGGACGGGTGCCCCGTACGGGGAACTCGAAGGAGTGATCCACCCTTTAGCCAATAACTCTTTGACCCGGGTGGTTACCTCCTCACGCTCAGGTTGCGACAAGCGGAACGGCGGCCTGTTCGGAGGCCGTGCGTCCGCTTGCAACCGGATCGCTTCTGGGGTAATATATCGATATTCCCCCAGCACCGGATCCTCAAAGACATCCGCGTACTCGGTTAGCAGTTTGTCGAGCCGAACCGCTCGCTCCGTCTGAACCGGATCTGATGACTGAGATTCACTCGTGTCAGCTTGCTGCGGCCTCACCACCACCGTGAAAGCTGGGCTACAGCCCCGCGGCGCTTCCGTTAACAAACGATAAGCTTGCATGGCTGTCAGCATGCCTACATTCTTGTTCGCCGCGGTCGTAGTAGGCGAAAACGCGACGGTGCGTCGCATTTGCAATGGCCGCAGCCGCAGGGAGCGACTACGTAATAGTAAGTTGGGATCAGATTTACTATCTTCACCCTCCCAGCCGTAATCCGCCAGAACCCCCTCGCGTGTACTCCATTCATCGCCCAAGAGCATATCAAAGCCCGGGGCAAGTGGAACAACGAGGAGTCGCAATTCCTGGCGATATCCCTGAATCTGAACGCGAATTTTCACTTCGCCTTCGATCGCGATCGGTTCCCCATTGGCCAGGAAACATTCCAAGTCGCTGGGTTGTACATGCAAAGAATTGCGTCGTACAAACTCCGCCGAAATAAAAGCTTTCTTGGCGCCTGAGTCCCACAGCACCGTGCCCGGCAAACCAGCCATTTTGCCTTGAAACACAAACGTGAGACTAGGCTCATCGTCCGTGACGGCATTGACTGGTGCACGGAGCCGTCGCAAAGCAGGTGGAAGAAGGGAAGCGGCCAGAACACCCGGTTTAATGGTCGGCGCGTCATGGAACACTGAGTATCTCTGTGACGCACTGCACCAACCGAATAATTGCGACTTGGCCAAATCGCAAT
>JBCBVC010000296.1:0-1971 GCA_039817845.1 Cyanobacteria bacterium J06642_2 | reverse complement strand
CTTCGAGTTCGACGATCTGACCTCTCAATTTGCCCCGGTCGTCAAAGGCCACCAGTTCGGGAGTGATGTCCTCATCGCAATAGAATTCCGCCAATCGAGTTTTTTGCTCATTCAAAATATCGGTAGGCAAGCGAGAATCTTTGGCCTGGAGTGCTTTCATTTCGGATGGCGAGAGCGTGCGTGCTTCCGCGATCGCCCGACACCGTTGGGCTTTAGCCGTTTTCTTTGCCAGTTTGAGGCGATCCCCGATGACAGGATTTTCTTCAACAAAAAGAACATTGACTTGATTGCCTTCCCAACGCAGGCGTTCGATCAGATTGACCCGCAAGTTCCACAGGGCTGCATTGTGATGAGCGACAAGTCTGCACCAATGGTTGAGGTGAGGATTGTTGTCCCAGTCAAAGTTGTCTTCAACCAGCGGACTGATATCGGGACGTAAGGAAGTCCTCATCAGACGAGTCTCGCGATCCCACTGGGTTTTGATCGCTGCTTTGAGCAGACTCGGGGTATCACTACGACTGACTTTGCTAAAGCCCTTTCCAGAGTTGGCACACCAAACCAAACGGGGGATAGGAGGACGAACGCGAGCCAGTGCCTGAGCGATATCAGCATCGTCGAGCACCCCTCGAAACAAACCAACAACGAGATCGAAATGCTCGACATCGATGCTGATCCCCGTGGTTAAACTGGGTGTCGCGACTACGCAATCGAAGGCTCGAACGCACTCATTCACGTTGCGGATGAACTCGGCTTCGATATCTCCCCCACTGGTCTCAGAGTTGATGGTTAGAAACTGAAACTTGGGGTGAGTGCGTTGAAACTGCTTGAGCAACTCAGCGATCGCCTTAGATGACTGAAGTGAGTCCGTGGCGACGAAGACTTTCTTCCCCACTGCGAGTGAGTTCAGTAACTCAGCGATCGCAGTGGATTCGTTTTTAGAATCGAGAATCGTCGTTTCATATCCATCAGGAATATGGGTGTTGCGGATGAGACGAACGGGAACGTCAGACTCGACGAGTGATTTCAAATAGTCGATTTCGTCATCGGTAATATCGGCGCTTGCCACAATGACGCGGCGAGCGACGTGAATGAATTCGTGCAAGCGAGCGAGTAAAGCAGGACGCTTGCCATCGCGGTTGCAAGTGCTGCTAGTTAAGAGGTGATTTAATACCTGATCGATCTCGTCAATCACGAGATCGCAATCCCAGAAATGCTGGGGATCGATAGCTAATAAAGAATCAACGCACAGTCCGATACGAGAGGTATGGCGGGAGCCGTCTGCAATCCATCCGCCAAAGCCTCGATCTAAATCAGTTCGCCAATCGACGCCGAATCGCTGACCGAGATTGCGACCTAAGCCAATGCGGTGAGTTAACAACACTACTTTGGAGCGATCGCGAATTAAACGAGAAATTGAGTGAGTTTTCCCCGTGCCCTTGGCAGATTCCAGAAACAAAACCCCGCGCTCGGGCATCTCCCCAACCGTGCGTAGATCGAGCTTGGCTTGTTCGATGGTTTTCCAAGGTTGGATGGTGCGGCGACTTCGATAGCGAACGTGCCACTGCCAACTCTCTAAAGCCAAAGCGCATTTATAGAGTGGCTCGAAGGCGTCTGCCCCCTGCGTCACGATGAAATCATCAACTCCTTTTTCGGGGCCTGGGAGCAGAATGACCCGCACGTCACAGCCCGCCTCTGAAAAGAGCTTCCCCGTCTTGGCGATCGCCAAATTGACGTGACGCACGGTTTTGGGCTTCTCGTCGTGGTCGAAGCAAAAATAGATTTTCCGCCTTTTTGTGGCGAAATGGTTGAGATCGGGGATGAGCCGTTCGGGGGTTAAATCACTCCCCTTGCGCCGACCGTTCCAGACACCGGGAAGGGCGATTGCAACGTACCCAGCGCTTAGAAGTGAGGCAGCTTTTTTGGCACCCTCGCAAATGACGATGGGGAGGTTGTGCTTTCTCACCCACGGCC
>JBCBVC010000295.1:0-1984 GCA_039817845.1 Cyanobacteria bacterium J06642_2 | reverse complement strand
ATTTTTGATCGTAGTCCTTGGAATTTGAGGCGCGGATTGTACGCCTAATCAGCTGGCGTGCCCCCATCGGGTGGTCCGGTTTAATTGTTAGTGCATTGTCGGCCTTTGGTCCATCCGAACGATGCTTTCCGGTGCAGGCGGACGATAGCCCAGTGAACTGTGCGGCCTGACGGTGTTGTAGTGAATGCGCCATTCCTCGATCAGGATTTGGGCCTCGCGCAAGCTGTAGAACAGTTCGCCATTGAGCAGCTCGTCGCGGAACCGGGCGTTGAAGCTTTCGCAGTATCCATTTTCCCAGGGTGATCCGGGTTCGATGTAAGCCGTCTTGGCGCCGACGGCAGCGATCCAGTCCCGTACTTTCAAGGCGATAAATTCCGGCCCATTGTCGGATCTTATGTATTCGGGCGGGCCGCGCAGGATGAACAGGTCCGTCAATGCATCCAATACGTCCGTTGAGTTGAGCTTGCGATCGACGCGGATCATAAGCGCCTCCCTAGTGTATTCGTCGATGATGTTCAGTGTTCGATAGGCACGACCATCTGCAGTGCGATCCTGGACGAAGTCGTAGCTCCATACATGATTTGGCCGCTCAGGCCTGAGCCGGACGCAAGATCCGTCGTTCAGCCAAAGCCGTCCTTTCTTCTTCTGTTTTTGTGGGACTTTCAGCCCTTCACGTCGCCAGATGCGCTCCACACGCTTGTGGTTCACATGCCAGCCCGCATTGTTCAGCAAGCCGGTCACCATGCGATAGCCATAACGGCCATACTTGTCGGCCAACTCAATGATATCGTCGGTCAGCCGCTCTTCATCGGCCCGGCCTTGCGGCACCTTGCGCTGCGTGGATCGGTGCTGACCAAGTGCGCGACAGCCGCGGCGCTCAGATACGCCAAATTCCTGCCGCACCTGTTCAATGCACTTCCGGCGACGCGAAGGGCTTAGAAGTTTCCCCTCGCAGCTTCGGTCAATATGAGCTTGTCCAGTGTCAGGTCAGACACCGCCCGTCGCAGCCGCTGGTTCTCCTTCTCCAGCTCTTTCAGCCGGGCGAGCTGGGACCGCTGCATCCCGCCATAGAGCTTGCGCCATCGATAATAGGTCTGCTGCGTCACGCCGATCTGGCGAACCGCATCGGCGATCGTCGCACCTTGTCCCTGCAGAACTTCAACTTGCCGAAGCTTCGATACAATATCTTCTGGTTTCTCTCGTTTTCCAGCCATCGCTGATCCTCCAATTACGGGACAAAACTATCCCAGTTGGTGGACCACTTTCAGGGGGCTATTCCACTTTAAAAGATGGCTTTTCGAAGAAGCCGAAGAACATAGAAAATGGTTCCAAGGGTATTGGAGCCAACGGTCCCAATGATTCAAAGTAAATCAGCAAGCTCGACTTCTAATCTGCAATACTTTTGCATCTTAAAATCCTTGCAGGGTTATGAGTTGAAGACGTCATCGTCGCAAAATTCAATCTCCTACCACTTTGCGAGCAGTCCAGATTGCCTCTATTTTCTAAATTTCACAGCGCTCGGCACAAACGTCTGCTTCAGTGCAGCTCAGCAGCAAGAACAATCGCACAACTGTTATGCACACTTTGTTTCGAGCGTCGGCAGGGGCAAATTGCAATGAGCGCGTTGGGCTCTCCGCCGACGTCGGATGCATCGCGGCTTCTCGACGTTGAGATTTACCGGCACCCATGAAGACGGCGCTAACCGGATACTCAGCAATGTATCAGGATGCTGCGGTTATAGCCCTAATTGCCACCGTTCGCAACGAGCGTAAACTAAGTGGATCCCATGTCCCGTGTGCGGACAAAGCCGCCTTTGGCGAATTAGGGATGAAAGTCTGCTATACGCAAACTATGCGGTTGATCACTGTCGGCTTCCCCAGTCACCAGCATTTTTCGATTCAGTCGTATCAGTTGCATCTTTGAGAATGTCGACCACCCTCAGGTAAAGGCTCTGAACAACTGGCACATACTCAGAGCGCAGGCT
>JBCBVC010000294.1:0-2029 GCA_039817845.1 Cyanobacteria bacterium J06642_2 | reverse complement strand
ATTCATTAACACCAGATTCGACGACCCACCCGACACCTGCAGCAACCCGTCGATAACTGACGCATCTCCACCCACCAGCGAAGCGTAGTCATTCCCTCCCACGCTCTCGAACCACACCCCAGCCTCAAACCCAATCCCCGTCGCCGTCGTCGCCGTAAAACTCCCCGGCACGTCCAAGCGAGCATTGCGTCCGAACAGCATCCCCGCCGGATTCATTAACACCAGATTCGACGACCCACCCGACACCTGCAGCAACCCGTCGATAACTGACGCATCTCCACCCACCACGCGCCCGAGAATATTACGCACGTCAGGCTGCGACAGAAAATGCGCCACTTCATTCGGACTCAAGCCGAACTGCTCGAAACTGTGAAACAAATTCTGGCCGTCACCGGAGAGCGTCCCCCCCGAGATTCGAAATTCTCGTCCGTCCGGCGTGACCAGCGTCCCCGTCCCATCCGCCGCCGGTTGAATCGATTGCGCCTCAACCCGCCCCCCAGCTATTCCAGATACGAGCAAACACAGACTGATAATCCCTAACTGCCAGCGCTTCCGGCACGCCTTGGCAGTGTCGAAAACAAATCTCAGGCTACCTGGGAAAGAAGAATTCGGCTGATAATTCACGCTGTCACTCCCAACAAAGTTTTGACTCAATGGCGAGTGACATGAAGGTCTTGCTCGTCAATAGTGCTCAGAAATTTCAACTCGCGCATTGCCTTGAAATAGCAAAATAGCAGCCATGTTTATCGGTATCAAGATGAGTGTGGAGCGTTCTCGATGCTGCTTGAAAGGCGAGACATTCATCAAGCCGACCGTTCGCTAACTCGCTCTGAGCCCGTCATCACCAAGGTGAGGCGAACTGCTATGAGTTGGCCATAAGTATAGTGTTGGATGGCAAACGAAAAGTCGCCTTCCGAAGAGCAAGGATACCTACCACGCGACCGTGAGGGTGTAAACCTGGCCGTTCGGACAGGTGGAGTGCGCTAAAGTTTGCTGTATGACATGGAATATAGGAACTCTGACTGCTGTAAACACTAAATTCCACCCACAAAACGATCGCCCACAACGGGAGGCGTTGCTGAGTGGGGTAGCGGCGGCGGCGCGGCAGCTATTAACCATTGCTGATATTGACGCTGCGGTGAATGGAGCCTTGGAGGCGATCGCCATTGCAACAGAAAGCGATCGCATCTACATCTGCCAACATCACAAAGACCCATCTACGCAGCAGATAACGGTAACTTACCTCTACGCGAGGACGACATCGGAAAGTACTAAACATTCCGGCAGTCGCGATCGCGTTCTGGTGAACCTCGATGTCTGCGGCGATTGGCTCAGCCGAGTGGACGCAGGTGAAACCATGCAGGGGCCGCAACATCTTTTCCCGCTAGTCAAGGAGATGCCCAAGCCAGACGCGGCAGTGTCACGGCTGGTGGTTCCGATCCCCTTCGAGGAGAACTGTTGGGGCAGCGTTTGGTTCGACGACTGCACGACAAAACGAGTGTGGAATGCGTCAGAAGTCGCGGTTTTAGAAACGGCAGCAGCTTGTCTTGGCAGCGCCATCGAACGCGATCGCACCCGACAGGAACGCGACGCTGCCGCCCGAGTCCACTTAGCAGAATTAGTGCAAATCAATCACGGTTTGCAACACAGTCTCGCCGAACGAGCCAAAGCAAATCAGGCCATTTCGCAAACCCTCAACACCCTGGCATCAAAACCTCAGCTCAGCGAATTTCTGGGGCAGCTATTGTTGGCGATCTCAGATCCTCTGGGAGCTTGTAAGGCTCACCTTTTTCTGTATGACGAACCATCCCATACGTTGAGTCAGTTCGTGACCGTTCAAGAAGGCCAGGTTTTTCGCGAAAATTCTCCAATCGACCCAGAGATCCTCAAGCAACCCGTGCCAGCTGACATTACTCCGGGTTGGTCGATCATTATGAGTTCGGATAAGCCCTTCACGTTCGATGAAAACTCTCCCTACGACAATGACATTTGGTGGCCGGGCACCTTTGAGTGGCATCAAGCCCAGGGA
>JBCBVC010000293.1:0-2031 GCA_039817845.1 Cyanobacteria bacterium J06642_2 | reverse complement strand
ATTGCTCGTTCGACCGGGTCAAGACTCTGCCAGAGGGCATCGATAAGCTGCGCTCTCTCGAAGGGGGAAAGCTTTAGGGCGGCTTCTCTAAGGAGAATGCTGTCCATAGTCTGTGGGGACTGCGTTTGACTTTGATTGTATCAACCGAGTTTTCTCAGTCCCATCACGGCGATCGCGCTTTTCTCTGCGAGGCTATGAAACTGTACGTGGCTGGCATTTGGAAAAATATCAGCTAACCGATTAACCAGCTTACGACTTAGATTTTGGTCGAACAAGAGTTTCAAGCAGCACTTACCGAAGCTACTAAACGGTGTTCGCGATCGGCTGCGAACTCCAAACAAGCCCTGATGTCAGTTTCAGTGAGTTCTGGAAAGTCATCAATAATCTCAGTGGCGGACATGCCAGCAGCTAACCAGCCTAAGACGTCGTAGACTGTAATCCGCATTCGGCGAATGCAAGGTTTACCGCCACGTTTGTCAGGCTCGATCGTAATAATGTCGCGATAGCTCATTAGACGGATGAATCGCTCGTGCTTGCCTGAGTCTAGAACAGGCTCACATCTGGCGGCAACAGAGGCTTGTGAATCGATGGAGATCGCCTGAGAAGCAAAGAAGTCCGTTGGCTAGTGAACTCCCGCGATCTCAAGCGTTTCGACTAGCGATCGCGCGGCATATCCGGAAGAAAGCTAGCGCAGCGTGCGGCTGTTGAAGGCGAGACTGCCGTGGTCTTTCTCGGTACCTTGGGTGTTGAGTTCAGCTAAGCGCTCGACGATCGCGGGACGGGCTTGGTGGGGGTGGAACCGAAGAGGGTGACGGTGCCGAGGGCGAGGGCGGAAAGCGTTATGTGGGACTATCTGTGTAGCATGGAAGTAATCTCTATCAAGTCATAGGAGGTTTTGGGATGTCAAAAACACTTGAAAGGATTACGGTTAATCCGAAACAATGTGGCGGTCGTCCTTGTATTCGTGGTATGCGAATTCGAGTTTCTGATGTCCTGGATTTGTTCGCGGCGGGATTAAGCGCCGAAGAGATTCTAGAAGACTTACCTGACTTAGAAATGGAAGATTTACAGGCATCATTAGCTTATGCGGCACGTAAACTGAATCATCCTGTATTAGTTGCATGACAACGATCTGGATCGACGCACATATCTCGCCAGCAATATCGACTTGGATAACGAGCAGATTTGATGTGGTAGCAGTAGCGCTTCGAGATTTAGGGTTACGTGATGCTGAAGATTCCGATATCTTTGAGGCAGCAAAATCTCAAGGGGTTATCTTTATGACTAAAGATAGAGATTTCGTCGATCTGGTTGAGTGGCTTGGGACACCACCTCAGATTATTTGGTTGACTTGTGGAAATACTTCAAATGCTCGACTGCGAGAGATTTTGAATTCTGTTTTGCCAACAGCTTTAGAAATCCTAAGTTCTGGCGAGCCACTGGTAGAAATCAGTGGCGAATAGCGGAGCAGAGTATCAATCGCAATGCATTCGACTGTCTCAATTTCATCTCGTCGATTGGCGCTCAGGCGATCGCCCGGTGCTTCTATCTACGCCCGAGCGATATCCGCAGCACGGCGATCGCGCTCATCTTTCAAATGCGATCGCTTTCAAAAAGGGTCAGTCAAGACGCCTCACCACCGCCCGAACTGGAAGCCACTTGTCCGCGCGATCGCCTGAGAACCCAAGAAGTCCGTTGGCTAACGAACTCCCCCACTCTCAAGCGTTTCGATTAGCGATCGCCCAGCACATCCAAAAGAGAACTAGCGCACCGTGCGGCTGTTGAAGGCCAAACCGCCATGGTCTTTCTCGGTGCTGCGGGCGTTGAGTTCGGCTAACCGTTGCACGATCGCGGGACGACCGCTGACTTCTTCTCCGACTAGGCTAAAGCCGTCACCTGATGCGGACAGAACGGCTTCGGGCTTTTCGACTTCGTTGGAGAGGGTGCGGGAGTTGAAGGCGAGACCGCCGTGGTCTTTCTCGGTGCCTTGGGTGTTGAGTTCGGCTAAGCGCTCGACGATCGCGGGACGGG
>JBCBVC010000292.1:0-2127 GCA_039817845.1 Cyanobacteria bacterium J06642_2 | reverse complement strand
AAAGGTTAAGTAGCCTAAATTGCTCTATCTAGTTATATCTTCTCGCTCAATTTGTGCAATTTAATAACTTAACCTTTGCTGAAATGTCATTTGTTTTCCTTGCCAAAAGCTCGCACAACCCTATGCCTATTTGCACGAGCGTCATTCCGTCGAGATGAGGCCGCGATCGCTCTCCTCGGTTCGACCTCGCGATGTGTCTGACCAGTCCTCAGGCATGTGTCGGGAACGTACCCTCGCCTTCGCATAACATCACGCAGAGAATGTCGATTTCGGACGTGACTGCGCGAGTAGATGAAGTTAGGCCAAACTCAGCCGCAGTGGCACTAGCCGCATTGGATATCTTTTGGGCTGCCGTTGGTTGCGTCAGGAGCGTTATTCGTTCGGACTGGCCGGGAGCAAGTTTGGCGAAAGAACAGGTCACTAAAGTAGTTGCGTCGCGATCGGGAATAGCGCGACAAGCGCTTTCTGGAACCACGGAGATGAGATCGAGCGTCGCGGGCAAGCGATCTCGAACTTCAACCTGTGTTGCCGCTACGTCCCCCTGATTGCTTACTGCAATGGAGATTACCAACTCGCGGCCAAGATAAACCGGGTTGGGGTGAGCCATCACGACAATGTCTAGTTCGGGCAGACCCTGAGGGGATTGACTGTAAGCCGTGGATTCTTTCCCTAAAAGCCAAAGCCCGATAATCAAAACAACAACCAGACAAAGGCGACCGACCGATGGTTTGCGAGCTTTCATAGCGTCTCCAAACAGTTTTTAGATCGACGATCTCGCAGGGATATCGCTTGCTACAGAGAGCCTGTAGCAAGCGTCAGGAGACTTTCGCTCTTCTACGGCACGGGCACGAAATCCTTCAGCGAGGGGATAGTCGCGCTTTCTTCTTCTCCGACAAGTTGCGAGATCGTCTCGGCAATGTCGCGAGCAATAGATACGACGTGCAGTTGCGGCCAGTGGGGAGTCTTGAGAGAAATCGAGTCCGTCACATAGAGGGCATCCACACCGCTTAACTTATTCTGCGAGCCTTCCAACAGCAGCCCGTGGGTTGCTGCTACTGTGTAGGGCGCTCTCGCTCCCGCTTCCCGTAAAGCGACAATGGCTCGCTCGACCGTTTCGCCCGTCGAGATCATGTCGTCCACAATCAGACAGGGGCGATTGGCTACGTCGCCAATAACTCGCGTCAGATGAGTTCTGCTGCCGCAATCGCGATGTTTGTAAAGCACGGCTACTGACGTATCGAGTTCCTGAGCGAACCGCGCGGCCATTTCCACGCGGCCCGGATCGGGAGCGACAACAATGACATCGGGATCGAGCTGTGTGCCCAAAACATCGTAAAACTGACGGGCCGCTGTCAAGGTCTGAACGGGAATGCGGAAAAATCCTTCAACCTGGGGAGCGTGCAAATCCATCGTTATTAAGCGATCGACCCCGACGTTTTGCAGCATATCGGCTACAACGCGCGCGCCAATCGGCTCGCGTCCGCCTCGGCGCTTGTCCGACCGCGAATAGCCGAAGTAAGGCACGATCGCCGTGATACTAGCTGGTGCTTCTCGCCGACATGCATCCAGCAGCATGATCAGTTCCATCAAATGTTCGTCTGCGGGCGGCGAGGTGGATTGGACTACGAACACCTCCTTGCCCCGGACAGACTCCAACAACCGTACGGACACTTCACCGTCGGGAAAGCGGTGCGCGAACAAAGCACCCATAGGCACCTCTAAATGTCGGGCGATCGCGACTGCCAACGAGGGATTTGCCGAGCCATAAAACAGGACGATGTCTTTCACAATACCTCCTTAGTTCTCGTAGAGATCGTTAGAGAGAAAGCTTGATGAAGCACCAGTAAGACTGACACATTAAGCCTCTTTTTTGCCAGTCAAATAGTATTAAGTGATTTGAAATTGGCAGACTTAAAGCCTGAAAATGCTATCCGATACTTGGCAAGATTGACTATAGTAGTACATTTCTACTCAATAGCACCTTCGACTTCGAGGAAACTTAGATTATGCAGCCGCGATCGCCAAAAAACATCATTCTGAGATAAACGCCAGGGCACCTCGATTAATTGACTATCTAAGCCAGATGCCAGATCATCAGATATCACTTACTGAGGCATAAAGTGATGA
>JBCBVC010000291.1:0-2131 GCA_039817845.1 Cyanobacteria bacterium J06642_2 | reverse complement strand
CCCTTGGTCTTTAAATAAGCAGATGCCCGGCTTGGGCTTCGGCTTTAAGATCTTCACGACCTTTGCAATGTCCTTAGTGGCTTCTGCCTCTGAGCAGAATGCACGCCAGGAGTTTCTTTTCTCTGCACGAATCTTATTTCGATAAGTGCGTCTGAGACTGACGTAAGCGTCCCAATTCTCTTGAGATCGCGAACATTTCTCATGCAAATCCCCCAATTCCTTGTGGATCTGGTCCAGCTCAGGGTTCCACCATGGATTTGGGGGCCTTTGCACCGCTTTCCTTAGCGGACAAGCTTTGTTCAGTGCCGACTGAATAAGCTTCTGTAGCGCCTCGGCGCAATCGTCCAGGTTCGAGCCACCTTGGTCGATCTCGGGCAACTCGCCCTCGTCCAGAGTTGCCCCGTAAAGGTCCCAATTGGCCTTCCTGAGGTTTCTGAACTTTGGCTCCGACGGCCTGTACTTGCCGACGGAGTAACTAATGTATCTGTGGTCAGAGAAGGAGGCCTCGGTCTCCACCTTCCATCCCTCCAGATTAAGATTTTCGAGAGCATAGCAGTTAGCAATCGTTAGATCGATAATGCTTTCTCCGATATGACTGAAGAATGTCGAGACCTGGCCGACATTCATCAGGGTCAGATTCTGCGTAAGCAGGATGTCCTCCATCTCCTCTCCTCTTTCGTTCTTGTCCGGGCAGCCCCACAGCGGGCTGTGGGCGTTGCTGTCCGTCCCGACGATGAGAGGAATGCGTTCACGATCGCACCAATCGATGAGACGCAGGAAAGACCTGTTCCTTACTTCGAGATTTATATCCAAGTACAAGCTACACATGTAGACGAGTTTGGATTCAATTTTTACCGCTACAACGCACATATCTCTGTCTGAGTACTCTGGTACCATCCAGGGAAACAAGTCTGATTCTACACGAACTGCCGCTCGAGGAGGCAGTGGGCTTTCATGAGAAAAGACTCGCGTGTTTGCACGATTTAGATTATTCACACCTTTGCTACTAGCACAGGGTTCCGTAATGAGTACTATACTTTCAGAACGGTTATTTAGTTCGGCCGCCGCAGCTTTCGACTTTTGCAAATTAATTTGACAACATTGAACGACTTTCGTATCCATGATAATCAATATTCGCTTTATTACAGGGTATTCGCTACGAATTACTCCTGCATCTTTTCTGGTGCGCCATCTCCTCCTTTGCCTTTGCTCTTGTCCTCGTCAAAGAGACCCAGCAGATGGTCGTACTTCTCGCTTGAGTCCTTGTCCTTGTCGTCCACGTTGAGGCTGCCCAACCCCATGGACCCGACTGACTCGGTCTCGACGCGTTCCAGGTCGCGCAGGATCTTCATCTTCTGCATCAGACCTTTCTTCTCTCGCTCGATCTCGGTCTGGAGCTGCTCCAGCCTGATCTTCCGCGAGCGCGGATCCACCTTCTTGCTGGCACGCTCGTCCTGGAACTTGACCAGGCCCGAGGCCCCCATGCGCAGCTGGTAGTCCAGCTCTTTCAGCCTCTCCTCAGCCTCGTCGTCAACGATGATCTTGAGGAGCTGGTTGTCACCCTTGGTGTTGTAGGCCTGGAAGTAGTGGAGTCGTCCGGGGATGGACACTCTCTTCACTTCGGCCTTCAGGAAGCGCTCGATCTCCGGCCTCTCGCACTTCGCCGCCTGCCCTGTTATCAGCCCCGAGAGGATGACCGTGGGTCTGCGTTCGGCCTCGACGTCTGCCCTGCTCTTCAGGGTGATGCCGAGCTTGTCTGCCTCCTTGGCCACCTGCTTCACGGACCTGGAGTCCGCCACGAAGATGATGGCCATCTTGGTGGAGTAAGTCCACTTGTCGACCGCGACAGTGTCCTCACCCTTCTCCAGTTGGTCTGACCACAGTTTGAAGACCAACTTCTCCAGCTCCTCGAAGTCCTTCTTGGACACGTGGCTGCCCTCACAATTGAGTGCGACCACCTCGATCGCGCCGGCCGTGGCCTTGGCGTAGCTGAAGTTCCTCGCCGACTTCGCTGGCGGCGTGAGGCCCGACGGGGCAGAGTCCCTCGTCCTCTTGGCCCCGCGGTCCTTGCCGTCGCTGTTCGGATTAACCCAGCTGTCGCTGCTGCTGCCCGGAACGGCGGCGGCGCTAG
>JBCBVC010000290.1:0-2140 GCA_039817845.1 Cyanobacteria bacterium J06642_2 | reverse complement strand
GGGCTTTGCTTGGGAGAATAGCTCTGCTGCTGAGGGTCTATTTCGGATCCACGAGAAGAAGTTGGTCATCACACATCCCTGTATTGTTGTGCAAGACAATTGCCTTGAAAGTCTCCTAAGGTTATCTATAGAAATGAATATGGCAGTGCTGAAAACAACTAGTCTAGCGCGATGACAAAACTCTTCCGTAGGCAGATCACAGGGAACCCTACGGTGTCGCCAAGCCCTGTTGCCAGCATTCCATGACTTCCTCACAACCCTTCAAATGGCCTCACTTTCGGTCAGACTTGATCTTGCTAAACGTCCGATGGTATCTCCGAGATATAGTCAAATCTGGTGTATGAGACAAAATTAGGCGACCTTCTTCTCTTCGGAATCTATGGCCGCTTTCACCTCCTGAATACGAACGCCATCTTTGAATTGAACGCCTTCAATTACATCGCCCAAAGACTTGAAGCCTCGAATACGATGCCAGCGCTTTTGAGCGCTCTGAACCAGCTTGAATACAAACGGTGTAACAGTCGATATGGAAACCGCGCCTCGGGTTTGTTTGGTTCGTAACCGCACGGTGGAAAAGGTAGATTCAATTGGATTGGTGGAGCGAATATGCTGCCAATGCTCAGCCGGGAAATCATAGAATGCCAACAGCACAGCTCGGTCTTTCTCTAAGCATTCTGCGGCCTCAGGATACTTGGCGCGATAAGTCTTGAGAAATCGGTTGAATGCTTGATTCGCATCGGTTTTTGTCTCTGCCCGATAAATCTCCCATAGTGCAGATTTGGCCTGAGGTTGCAGCTTCTTCGGCAGTTTGTTGAGTACGTTCGCCGTCTTATGTACCCAACAGCGCTGTTTCTGTGTAGTCGGCCACACTTTGGGCAACGCTGCCCAGAAGCCCAAGGCACCATCTCCAACCGCTAGCTGCGGGTCATGCTGTAGTCCTTGGTCTTTGAGCTTTAGCATCAGTGTCTGCCAACTCAGTTCGGACTCTCGGTAGCCTGCTGCCATGCCTAACAACTCCTTATGGCCAGTATCGTTGACGCCAAGAATGACCAGAATGCACTGACGCTCACCCCCGCGAATATTGAAGTAGATGCCATCCGCCCAAACGTAGACATAGCGCTTATGACGCAGAGACCGCTCCTGCCAGTCTTGATGCTCCTCTTGCCACTTCGACTTCAGTCGGCTGATAGTCGCTGGCGATAAGCCTTTGGCGTCTGGCCCCAACAATGCCGATAAGGCTTCACTGAAATCACCCGTCGAGATGCCTTTGAGATAGAGCCAGGGCAGCACTTCTTCAACGCTGCGGCTGCGTTTAAGATACGGCGGCAACAACAACGAGTTGAACTTGATGCCTCTACCGGTGCGGTCTCTGACCTTCGGCACCTGGATATCGACCTCTCCTACGCCAGTCGTGATTGTCCGAGCTGGCAAATAGCCGTTGCGTACGACAGCCTGACGCCCTGCTTCATCTCGCAGTCCTTGATATTGACTGAGAAATTCATTGAGTTCTGCTTCAACCGCTCCTGCGATGAGCTGGCGGGCACCTTGGCGCAACAATTCGCTGAGCGTATCGTTGAAGCTTTCTGTCGTTGCTGGTGTTTTGAACTTGACTAGATTATCTTGAGTCATGGTGTATCTCTACTTCTGGTACTTTCATCTGTCCAGAAGGATACGCCTTTTTTTATCTCCTACGCTGTACACCAGAAATAGTTATAACTCCTTGTGATAAGTGGCATCTCGATGAGGTCGTCATCAAAATTAAAGGCGAGCAATTCTATTTGTGGCGAGCCGTCGATCAGCATGGTGTCGTGCTTGATATCCTGATGCAGCGCCGACGCAACACAGCCGCTGCGTACAGATTCTTCCGCAAGCTACTCAAATCAACTGGCTTTGCACCCAGAGTCATCGTCACCGATAAGCTCAAAAGCTATGGCGCTGCTAAGAAAGACATATAAAAGGGTGTGGAACACAGGCAGCATAAGGGCTTGAATAATCGAGCGGAAAACTCACATCGGCCTACCCGCGTTAGGGAACGGCGAATGGGCCGATTCAAGTCGGTTGGCCAGGCGCAGCGTTTTCTGTCAGCCTTTGAACCGATACGCGGTCATTTTCATCCTCATCAGCACAAACAAACGGCTTC
>JBCBVC010000289.1:0-2162 GCA_039817845.1 Cyanobacteria bacterium J06642_2 | reverse complement strand
ATCGCGCCCGCTCATCATACAGCTCCAAGCTGGCACGGTAATGGCCGGAATGCTGCTCTCTAGCCGCCCGTAACTGCCTGCTGCCATTAATCGCGACAAATTGGGCAGGTCTTCTCGCCAGCGCTCGAACACCAGCGACGGCTCCATGCAGTCCAAACCGATCGCGATCAGCCGGGGCGAAGGTTGAGTCATGACACGTTCGGGAAAGGATGAGAAGAGGTCAATAATGACAAGTTCTGACTAATCAGGCCGCCGACTTCGATTCGTTACCAGGCTGGCGATGCCGCGATACTAGAAGCGCGATCGCCCCAACCACGAACATCGAGCAGAGAACGTGCACCACATTGAATGGCGTTCCGGGAAAAAACCAAGAGTCCGTACGCAAAAATTCAATAAAAAATCGTCCTAGTGGGTACCAAATTGCATACATTAGCGCTAAATCGCCCTCTTTGAGCTGATGCCGAAATCGACGCGAAATCCAGAAGATAACAGCAAACCCCAGCACATTCCACAGACTTTCGTACAAAAATAAAGGCTGGAAACGGGTGCTGTCTGGATACGCACTCAGATCGCGATAAGGTCCAATGCGGCGATCGGCATCAATGCGTAATCCCCAAGGCAGCGTCGTCGTCGGGCCGTAGAGTTCTTGATTAATAAAATTTCCCCAACGTCCGATCGCTTGCGCTAAAGGCATCGCCAACCCTACGGCATCCAGATAAATCAGCAGGGGTAAATTCCGCATCCGCGCGTAGATCCAAATGGCCACAGTGCCAACGATAAACGCCCCAAAAATATGAATGCCGCCCTCCCAAATCTGGAAAATGGCTTGTGGATTTGCCAGGTAATATCCTATGCCCGTCTCGTCCCGCGGAGACTGAACGAATACGTAATACAGGCGTGCGCCGATAAATGCCGGAATCAGCACCCACAGCAGCATGTCCCAAAACGTTTCGCTATCTTCACCCTTGCGATTCAGATAGTTACTTGCCACCTGCGCGCCCACCAAAATCGCCGCCACCATCAACAATCCATACCAACGCAGGGCAAACGGACCAATTTCGATCAGGGTGGGGCCGAAGAGAGGATACATGGTGAGATTGAATTTTGGGGTCAAGCTGGCCCGCTCGTGCAGACCTCTTGGATAGTAACAAAGCGACGGGTAACCCAGAACTTGCCAAAGGCAAGTTTGCCCATAACAACCGTTAGATGACCTGGAACATCTCAGCTATTCAGAGCAGCCATTCAGATCTCAAACTGAGCCCAGTGCCTATAGCGCTTGACGTTTTAGTTTAGACGCGAAAGCACTGACTGCAACTGGGTTCTAAATAGCTAATACCAAATCCGGACTGATAAGACCCCTAAAAGCTTGGTTCTCCCCCCCTCGCTTAAACGCCATGCCACAGGACTCAAAGATCGATCCACATTTGGGTTCCTGGATAACCGGATTTCCTGTAAAACATCCTAAATTTATTGATGGCTGCTATGCGCCGTAATTGAGATGTCAAATGCCATAAACTGCAAGACCGAAGACAATAGGAGCGTTTGTCACCTGTAAAAATCGTGATTGCATTTGTGGAGGGAATCTTAGCCGCCGTGCAGCTCGGCCATCAGCGCTGCCGCGTCACCGTGAACGTAGGCGGAATTGGGTATTGCCTGCAAGTGCCACCACGCCTGGCCGAAGAGTTACCCGCAATCGGCGACCCACTGCTCCTGCACTCCTATCTTGTCGTGCGCGAGTCGGAAATGTTGCTCTACGGATTTGCAACAGCTGCCGAACGGGACGTATTCGTAGAATTAATTGGGGTTTCGGGCATCGGCCCGTCCTTGGGATTAGCACTGCTCAGTACCCTCAGCTTGTCCGAGTTGGTGCAGGCCATCGTGACCGAAAACGCACGCGTTCTCAGTCTGACCCCAGGAGTGGGAACGAAAACCGCACGACGGCTGGCGCTGGAATTGAAGTCAAAAATGGCTGAATGGCGTGAAGGCGCGGGCATCGCCGTAGCTACAGCAGGTGGACCGCCCGCGCTCGCCTCGGCCGAAGTCGAAATGGCATTGCTAGCACTGGGTTACACGCCCAACCAGGTTGCAAAAGCACTCCATGCCGTCAGTCAATCCCACGCCCCTTCTTTCACAAATTTATCACCTGACGCTGCCGTCGAAGC
>JBCBVC010000288.1:0-2182 GCA_039817845.1 Cyanobacteria bacterium J06642_2 | reverse complement strand
CCAAAATTGATTCGGGATATCAATCCAACACCATCTTGCCAAGCATTCTCGCACCGGCAACGATAATCGCGATCGCCATGCCATTAGCCTTACCCACGAGCGCGAAACCTAAATCTCAACACCTCACCCACCCGAGCAGGAGAGCGATCGACCTGAAACACGAGAACGTATCTGCAAAATGCGATCGCGCACTTCTCTATTTCACGCCACGAGACGCTTCATCAGAAGAAATTGAGCTACGCTGCAAGCGCTCGGTCGCCAGCGCTCGCTCTTGCCGGAGGCATTGCAGACGTGCCCACTCCCCTCGATACCGATTTCGCCCAACTTAATGACTTAATCGATTCAGTCGCGGCATCCGCCAAACAGATGTTGCAAGACCTAGGTGATCGCCCAGTTGGCCGACAATCTCCTCCGTTAGAAACTCAGCCATTACCCGAGCGCGGCATGGGAGCGATCGCAGCCCTAGAAACGTTTTCCCAACGCTATGCCCCATCATTCAGCGGCAGCGCCGGACCGCGCTACTTCGGCTTCGTAACTGGAGGTGTCACCCCCGCCGCCTTGCTCGGCGACTGGCTAACGGCTACATACGACCAAAACGCCACTGGCTCAACCGAATCGAGTGCTCCCCAACTCGAACTCGAAACCCTATCCTGGCTGCGAGACCTATTCGGCTTGTCGGCAGCCCATACAGGAACGTTCGTCACCGGAGCCACCATATCGAACTTCGTCAGCTTGGCGATCGCGCGCCAGTGGCTCGGCCAGGCCCGAGGCCTCGACATTGCCCGACAAGGAGTAGCCGCACTGGGTTCGGTCGCCATTTTGAGCGGCACCCCCCACTCCAGCACCTATAAAGCTGCCGCCATGCTCGGCCTGGGCCGAGACTCCGTCCGCCAAGTTCCGACATTAAGCGATCGCGAAGCCGTCGATGTAATCGCTCTCGACGCTGCCCTCACGGATGCCGCCGACCGCCCGTGTATCGTCGTCGCCAATGCCGGTACCGTCAACACTGTCGATTTTGACGACCTGAAAGCGATCGCCGCACTCAAGCAAAGACATGCCTTTTGGTTGCACGTTGACGCTGCTTTTGGGGGCTTCGCGGCCTGTTCCCCCCAATACCGCCACTGGGTTGCAGGCATGGATGCCGCCGATTCGATTACGATTGACGCCCACAAGTGGCTGAACGTCCCCTACGATGCCGCCATGCAATTCTCCCGCCATTTCGAGCTGCAAGCCCAAGTTTTCCAGAACGCCGCCGCCTATCTACAAACCGACCTCACCCCCAGCAACTTCATCCACCTCACCCCCGAAAACTCGCGTCGCCTGCGCGCCCTCTCCTGTTGGTTTTCGCTGCTAGCCTACGGATGCGAAGGCTACGCCGAACTCGTCAATCGCCACTGCCGCTTGGCTCGCGAGCTAGGCGATCGCCTGGCATCAACGCCAGGATTCCAACTGCTCGCCCCCGTAAACTTAAACGGCATTTGCTTCTCAATTTGCATTCCTACCGGAACACCCGTCTCGGCACCAGAACGCGATCGCTATCTCGATCGACTCAACGCTAGCGGCCTGCTTTTCCTCACGCCAACCACCTATCGAGGCATACCTGCCATGCGCGTCTCAATCACCAATTGGCGCACGGGCGATCGCGATATCGATATCGCCTGGCAAGCCATGCAAGATGCACTCGACATATGATTTTTGTTGCTAACTCCAGCACTCTTTCAACCAGCAGAGGACAATAAGAGTAGAACAGTCAGCCATCTGGAGGTGATTCCTACGATTCTCCATTTCGGTAAAATTCGGACATTCGATCCCGAATTAGAATATTGGCTCCTGCAAATGGTCCTTCTCGGCTTAGCGATCGCGCTGACATTATCGACCTTTGCCCTACCAGCCATTTGAATAATATTCAGCAGCACGCTCTCAAGAGTTGAGCTGTTGGAGGAGGGGAAACGCGATGAATCCAACTAAGCAAATTGCCAAGAGCACGCGAGTCAAGAAGCCACTGATTCCTAAAGTCATGCGCGTTGATGCCAGTACGTTGCTACTGGTTTGCGTTGTAGTTCTTTTCGTACCACTTTTAATGGTCGGTTTCTTTAGCCTTTGAAACACATACATTCGACCCCCTGCGCGATCGCGCGCGGACATTCTCCCGGCGATCGCGTTTTTTGAAGTTCGTTGGGAT
>JBCBVC010000287.1:0-2190 GCA_039817845.1 Cyanobacteria bacterium J06642_2 | reverse complement strand
AGTCGTGGCCTTGAACTTACGCTTAGGACGAGCGCGCAGTCCCAATTGAGCCATCAAACGAATAACTCGTTGGCGACCCAACTGAAATCCTCGAGTTCGCAAGACTGCATGAATTCGGGGAGAGCCATAGGTTCCACGACTGGTCTGGTAAATCTCTTGAATTTGTTCAGTCAAGAGTTGGCTCTCCCGGGCTCGGGGGGAGCCTTGGCGCTGGCACCAAGCGTAATAGCCGCTCCGAGCCAGCTTCAACGCCCGGCACATCAATGCGATGGGAAAGTTCACCTTCTCAGCATGAATTAGCTCGTAGGGTCGGAGCTTTCCCTGGCAAAGAAGGTCGCTGCTTTTTTTAAGAAGTCACGCTCCTGTTTGACTCGTTTGAGCTCACGACGTAAGGCCGTTAGTTCTTGGCGTTCAGCACTGCTTAATTCCCCCTGCAGTCTAGGGGATTGCTCCGTCTGGGCTTGGCTATACCGTCTGGGCTTGGCTATACCATCTGCGCAGAGCGCTCTCGGTCAACCCCATCTCCCGAGCAACTTGGCTAATCGGTTTTCCCGACTGCTCAACAATTCGCACGGCTTCTGCTTTCTGCTCGGAGGTAAATATCCGGCGTGGTTTTCTGCTCATCTGAACATTCTCCGTCGTTCTCGACTTATCGGAAATGTCCACTTTTTCGGGGCAAGGTCAATGTCAACCTTAGGTGTGCTCTACAGCTCGTTTAAGTAGTGCCAAATTGCGATAAGCTGACTGACCCTACTGCATCTGTTTTAGGTTAGGTTCTAGCCGTTTCAGTTATAGCAATCCGCTGTAAGGTCTAGAGCTTGGACATCGCTAAACCCCTTAATTTATATAGAAAAAGAGCGCGGCAACCCTCCATAGCGGATTGCCGATCGCTATATGTGTGAGTCGCTGCCGCATTTCAACCATTCATCAAGTTTCTGCCTGTCGTCCGCCGCACAGTACAGGTGCAGCCCAAAATCCCGCGAAAAATCTTGGCAGAAGCGCACACCTCTGACGCTGTTGCCGCGTTCATCCAGCGCTGGAGAAAACACTCCAACCCCCAGTTTTTGCGGAACTACTGCGGTAATTCCTCCTCCTACGCCGCTTTTGGCCGGAATCCCCACCCGATAGGCCCATTCCCCTGAATAGTTATACATGCCGCAGGTGTGCATGACGCTCAACACGTCTTGAACGTATTCGCAACGTAGAGCGCATACTCCGGTGATTGGATTAATGCCGCCATTGGCTAATGTCGCTGCCATCAGAGCTAAATCGCGAGCGGTGACCAAAATGGAGCATTGCTGAAAGTACAAGTCGAGGCTCTCGTCGATTTTGTCCCCGATCATGCCGAAGTTGTGCATCAGGTAAGCGATCGCCCGATTGCGGCTCCCCGTTGCACGCTCCGACAGCGAAACAGGCACGTCAATGTACATCTTGCGCCCTGTGTAGCGCTCGAACATATCCAACACTCGAGTCAGCCGTTCAGTGCTGCCACTCCCTGGAATTAGGTCTGTTGTGGCGATCGCGCCAGCATTCACCATGGGATTAAAGGGCCGATTGGTGACACGATCGAGCACAATCGAATTAAAGGCTTCCCCCGAGGGCTCCACCCCCACCCGAGCCCAGACGCGATCTCGCCCCCGAGTTTCCAGAGCCAGACCGTACACAAACGCCTTCGAAATGGACTGAATCGTGAACTGTTGCTGGCAATCTCCGACCTCAAACGTGCGGCCATCGGTGGACACCAGCGCAATCCCAAACAGCTCTGGATTAACTTTAGCCAGTTCGGGGATGTAATCAGCGACTGCCCCATCCGTGAGAGGCAAGTATTGGTCGTATTTATTCGCGAGATACGCACCTAGATTGGGCGTTCCGGCTAGATCGCGACTGCCGAGCACGTTGGAAAAATTGGTATCGCTCGATTGCACGCATTCAGAGTTCACAGATAGTCCACAGATAGAGGCAAACAGAAAATGGAGGCAAACCGCTACAACTGAGTGTTATCAGCCAAGATATAGACTTCCCAACTTTAACCGAGACTTCAGCCCGCTCTGATAGGAGGGCGATCGCCTCAAGACATCATCGCAGTGCTCGATTGCCGCAATGTTTGATTGTCGCAATGTTCGATCGCAGCAATGTTCGATCGCAGCAATGTTCGATCGCAGCAATGTTCGATCGCAGCAATGTTCGATC
>JBCBVC010000286.1:0-2191 GCA_039817845.1 Cyanobacteria bacterium J06642_2 | reverse complement strand
ATCGTCGATATCCGCGATATCGACGATCTCAAGTCCTTTAAGTTGAGTTCGATAAACAAGCTCGTGAAACTGATTGCGGAGCTCACTGGGAACTTGAGATCGTCGATATCCGCGATATCGATTTAGCAGTTTCATCCGAAGTGAGAGAAACGAAATGAGCAAAATCGATTGGAAAAAGTATTATCCCTGGGTGGCTAATTCTGCTGAGGCTGCCGAAAAATCTCACGATACTGAGGCTATTGAAGAACTAGGGGATCGAGCTGAAGTGGCTCCCCCAGTGCCTCTCTATCAAAGAGGAACAGTCAAGCTGGTTTTTTTAGGCGGTATAGCCGGAGTCGCGATCCTCGGTCTATACGCCTTTCTGTCCATTGCCAGTTCGTCTACGCAGGTTCGAGAAGCGACGACCGTTACAGATCATAACGGCGAGCTCTCTTCCGGAGAACAGAATGAGGTCGTTGCGGCTGAAACTCCGGAAGATACGAGATACGTGCAGGGCATGGACGAGGCCAGGCGCGAGATCGAAGAATTCAACAGTCCCAAACCTACTCCCGAGGCGGTCGCAGAACCGCCACCACCACCTGAGCCAGTCCCGGCCCCGCCCCCTCAAACCGTGGTCACCGCTCCGGCCCCGCCGCCGCCTGTCGTGCCCTTGGTCACCACCGCGCCCCCCAAAACACCTGCCGAGCTTCTGGAAGAGTACGCCATGTTAGGACGGCTCGGTCAATTTGGCGGGGTGAGCGGAGAGGTTGAATTAGCCGCAGCTGATTACAGCCGCCCCCCGCGTCAACCCGTGCTCCCAACGACCGAATTGGTCTCCTCAACTCAGCCATTTGCTGTCTCACAAGCTGAGAGTTCGCCCCCACCGGAAAGAGTGCGGATACGGACCACGCACCCTTCCGAGCCGCCCTCTGATTTTGTCGAACCGGGTCATGTGGAGACCCTCATTCGAGCCGGGACGAAAGCAGCGGCCCGAGTCATCTCGCCCATTGCTTGGTTTGACGGCAATGACACCGATACGACTCAGCTTTATACCGTGCGCTTGACCCAGCCGATGCGAAATGCTCGGGGGGCCGTTGAATTTCAAATCGGGACGGAGATCCTCGTCAGCGTCCTCAACGTGCAATCCAATGGCTACATGCAGCTCCAGGCCGAATCCGCCATTCTGCGAACGGGGGCGGGACTCAAAGAAATCGCTCTCGAACCGGGGTCGGTGAGCGTGCGCGGTGGCGGAGGCAATCCGTTGATCGCGACCCAGGCGATCGATCGCGGGGGGGACGTGGCTTCCCAAGAGGTGGGGCTCTTTCTGCTGGGGGCGGCGAACAGGGCCAGCAGCGTGTTCAACCGCGAGCAGAGCACCGTCGTCACCAACATCAACAGCACCCAAATCTCTACCGACTTTGAAGAGCCAAATATCGGGGCTGCCCTCCTTCAGGGCGGGACTGAAGAGATCCTGGATGGCGTCCGCGCCCGCAATCGTCAGGCCATCAATGAAATGCTCGACGGCGAAAACATTTGGACCGTAGCCGCCGAGGTTCCCGTAGAAGTATTTGTCAACCGTTCTATTGAGCTCTAGCCATGCGACGACAACTGTTACTCGCCCATCTATTTCGATTGGGGGCGATCCTCACCCCATTGGCGATCGCGCAGGCCAGTCATGCCAATCCGCAATGCACCTACTTTGCCGGACGTGCCCTGGGGGGCCAAGGCCCGCAAATTACGATTGACGTTTCGAAGAACGTCGATACCGCCCTCGATTTCACCAAGTCGGGTGAGGTGGTCAAACTGGTTCGGTTGGGCAATCCCCGACAAGTCAGCGTTTACAGCGACGGGCTGCTGCAATCTCAGCAGGATAACCAAGGGGCCAACGGCAATGCCTATGCCACCACGGTGTTCTTCCGCCGCATCGATCCTCCCCTCGATCTGAACCGGTTCGATCTGGTCGAGACTACGACCTTATTCGTCACCACCGAATCCTCAGGCGGTGGTCAGACGTACCGCAATCTCTACGAATTCGACGTGCGCGTAGTGAACGGGACGCCCGCTTGCTCGCGGGTGGCGATCGTGCCCGATACGCGCGGCATGGCCACGATCGCGATCGATCGGTTCCGACACGTGCCCGTTGATTACGTGCAGATGGGGTTTAACGTCGCGGCTGGTAAGGCCCAAATCGCCGACCCGCGCGGATTGGAGC
>JBCBVC010000285.1:0-2196 GCA_039817845.1 Cyanobacteria bacterium J06642_2 | reverse complement strand
TCTGGCTAACAATTGTCGAAATCAGGCTAGGAGGAATAGGGTTGACTTTTTCCTACGACGAATGCAGCCTGGACTGGTCACATTCGCGCTGGGAAATGGTACTTTCGCCACAGGAGCCGGGGACACTCTGTTTCGATACCATTGTTCCCCAATGCTCGTTGTCGCCCAAGAAACCGCCGAATGCTACGATTCACTTCCGGTTCGAGCATATCGAGGCGACCAAGGAGTCGACACGAGTTCGCCCCTGCGATTCCTTCAACCCTTGACGCACAGGCTTAGTCCACGAGCATCTATAGTACCGTGCAGTCGTCATTTTGGAGCCAGATACCAAGCAGCCAATGGAGCTTGGATAGCTCCGAATCCGACAATACACATCACAGAAGACCCGATACAACTGCAGAACGAGGACGAACAATACAAATTCGATTTCGAATTCAACACAGATTGGAGCCAAGGAGGTATCTATTCGAACGAAGACCTCAAAAGGATTGAACAGTATCTGGAGTATCCCAAGCTTGTCGATTCAATCGGATCTGGTGCCGCCGCAAGTTGGAGCAAGATCCTACCGTACAATCCGTACCAGTTGGATCGCGTGTACCCACACTCTCCCCCAATTTCCTGGCTCTCGCAGTCTTTGCAGGATCTGGATGATTGGTTTGCTTCATTCGGTCGATGGGCCTCGATTGCAGTAGCTGTCTACATAATAGGCAGCCTTGCATGGAATTTGTTCGATCTTTTATTCCGATGCATTTGGCAGACAAAACATGGAGGCTGTAATCGGCTTCTTTTGCTAACGCTCTGCCCCAGCTTTCTCCTAGACAGAGAGTATGCACGGGATGTGATCGCCAAGGCCACCAACACCACCAACGCCGACATCGATGCAGAGCAAGGGAGACGCTCACGCCCTCCAACCCGTGAGCCAAGTCCAGAACCAGGTCATCAGGGCTATCGCCACGTCAACCGGGATGACTACGCATACGATCACGAGGATCTTGAGACGGAGGACTTTCCGCCTCACCGCCATCGGAGCCGCAGCCGAAGCCGCACTCGCACTTCCGGCCGCCGGCCTCCATACCGGGATCGGAGCGAAAGTCGGAGCCCACGCGACAGGAGACGTGAACGAGGGAGAAGTGCTCACCGCCAAGCAGCCAGAGCGCTTGGAAGAATCTCTCGCAGTGCTAGTCGCACTGCTGGAACCGCCGCCCGCATCGGCCGTGATGCAGTCCGACTGGGAGCTGTACACGTGCGCCGCCGAAGCCGCAGTGCTCTGCGAGCGGCTCAGTCTCATGCTCAACGAGGATATGAGCGCGCGAGAAGTGCCAGCAGGGACAGGGTGACCGCCTTCGCGAACATGTGTTCCAAGAAGCTGCAGGACACCTTTGGCCGCAAACCGGTAACCTTTACCCCAGATACACGAGGGGAAAGAAAACCCGAGGCACGGAGAGACCATGCATTCCTCCAAAATCGACCCGAGACACCTGGGCTTCATCTGAGAGACGACTTGACAGATACTTCCACCGGGATCTCATCGGGCGGAACTACAAAGAAATACGACCTGAAGTACGACAAGAAGAAGGTCTACGGTATGCCACCGGAGTACAACGCCGTTGCTCAGCCATCACAGACCTACCGAGGTCTTGCTCAGCCTGAGCCGGAATTCCTTCCACGGCCTACCGGACCAGTTCCACCACCGGCCGCCGCAGCCGCCGCAGCACGACCAGCCGCAGCGACTGCGCCTCCGCCAAGTGGTACGGATACTTCGCACCCAAGGTCGCCGATTCGCCCGGCGTATCCAACGATGCCAAGCTTCGCTCTATCAACCGCCACTACTCCATCAACAGTTGTAGCTACAAGCAACCAAGCAATTCCTGATGTTACCACCACCGACATTGGAATGACTTCTGCATCCACTACACCTTAAATTCCATCACAATTAAAATGAGGACTGTAGTGAAGAAATGGTTAAGTGTATAACATCTGACGCAATGTTAAAAGGACAAAAACACTGGCGTGGAATTGCAAGTAGAATTTTTGACTGGTCAATGTACATAGTTAAACTCATTTAAAAATTCCTACAACCTACTACCTCATACATGTACTAGGTAATAAGAGAAACGATTAAAGAACGACGACGAAAAGTCGCGAGTAAGTGCGCGAGGAAGTAAGCGAGGAAGCGAGCGAGAAAAATAATGATGT
>JBCBVC010000284.1:0-2200 GCA_039817845.1 Cyanobacteria bacterium J06642_2 | reverse complement strand
TATAAGTTCTGTTCAAGATAGGTTTCTTTTTGCTCTTCCAGAAGCAGCTTGGTTAATTAATCGAAGTGCCCTATAGAATCTGACAGTCTCATTGATTTGCCTCTACCTGGCGTGCAACTCGCGATCTCTCGTCATCTCCAACGAGATCGCGCCGAAGGCTTGCAATTTGCAGGCGAAGTTGCCCGCAATCCTCATTACAGGCCAGCCGCCCAACGCGCTCTCCAACCCTACGTCCACACCCAATCTCATCCACTCCACCTCCTCTACCAATTCGCCTCCAGCCCAGAGTTCGACACCTATCTCATCGCACCCATCGCCAAACAAGATTGGCAAAACCTACCCACAACCGGTCAAGTTCTCCTAGGCGAAATCGGCGGACTCACCGTTAACAGCGGCACAGAATGGCAATCCCGGACTGGCGAATCTCTCATCAACCTGTTCACTCGCTTCCGCCGCGATCGCCGCACCACTCGCCTCACCCGCTTCGCCCATTTCCTCTACGACCTCTACGACCATAAAGCGATCGACTCCGAAACCTTCGCCCTATCTCAACACCGCGATCGCTACGCCTCCCTAACCACCTATCCCGGCGGCCCCGAAATAGTCCAATCCTTTGATGCTTTCTCTCGCTACCTCACCTGCACCCAAATTTCCAATATCCCCACCTCACTCGAACCCGCGATCGACCTGCCCGCCAACGAAATCCCCATTCGCCCTACCGTCCTCCAAGCCCTCGATCGACTGCACGCGATCGGCCTTGAAGTTCGAACCTACGAAACTGCCACCAGCCGAGTCAACAAACTAGCCGCCATTGCCCGCGCCACCGACTCCCTCGACACCCTCGATAGCTACGTGAGCGATCGCGTCTACCCACCCGAACAATTCATCCTCAAACGCATCATTCGCCAATGGCGAGCACTCGTCAGCGAAGCTGGCGGTGAAGCTGGTCGCGCCGTCGAACTCAAACCCATCGCCAACCCTTACGTCGCAGGCAACCCTGTCACCGGTGCCCTATTTGTCGGTCGCAAAGACCACCTCACCCGCCTCGAAGAATATTGGATGAAATCAGGCGTTTGCCCCTCCGTAGTTCTCTACGGCCACCGCCGCATGGGCAAATCCTCCATCCTCAAAAACCTAGACAATCGCTTCGGCCCCCAAACCACCATCGTCGACTTCAACATGCAGCTAGCCGTCGGCATCTCCAGCACCGGCGAACTCCTCTACGACCTTGCCCTAGCCATCCACGACAGTCTCGCCAACGCACTCGAAACCACACCAGCAGACACCCCCCTCAACGAACCCACCGCAGCCCAATTCCAAAACGGCAATCCCTACACCTCGTTCAAACAGTGGCTCAAACAGCTCGATCGCGTTCGAGGCGATCGCCGCTTCATCATCACCATCGATGAATTCGAGCTGATCGAACAGAAAATGCACGACGGCAAACTCGATCCCGGCCTCCTCGACTTCTGGCGCGGCCTCATCCAAACCTACCCCTGGTTCATCCTCGCCTTTGCCGGACTTCACACCCTCGGCGAAATGACCGAGAACTACTGGAATCCCCTCTTCGGCAGCGTCACCGCCATTCAGGTCAGCTTTCTATCTCGCGCCGCCACCGAAAAACTCATCGTCCAACCCACTCCCGACTTCGACATCGACTACGACCCCGAAGCCATCCAACTCATCTACCAGCTCGCCCACGGCCAGCCCTACCTCACCCAACTCATCTGCCAAACCCTCGTCACCCGCTTCAACCGCCAAATCTTCGAAGACAACATCGAACGCGATCGCCTGTTCACCCGCGCCGACGTCACCTCCGTCATCAACACCCCCGACTTCTACCGCGACGGCAACGCTTACTTCACCGGCGTCTGGGGCCAAGCCGAAACCACCGCTCCCCCAGGCCAACACCACATCCTCAAACTCCTCAGCCAAACCCCTCTCACACCCACCCAACTCTCCGAGCGATCGGAACTTACGGGTGAAGGAACGCGAAACGCGATCGCCACTCTAGAAAATCACGATGTCATCACTCGCCTGGAAAATGGAACCTACACCTACACCGTGGAGCTAATGCGCAACTGGGTAGCCCAAAATCTAAACACCTTGTAGGTCTAAATATTGGGTGCATCCCAGATTTGCAGAGTCAGGCAGACAGAAGCTGCCCATTGAGATAAGCACACCGATGCTTGAGCACCTG
>JBCBVC010000283.1:0-2252 GCA_039817845.1 Cyanobacteria bacterium J06642_2 | reverse complement strand
CGCTGGTGTCGTAGTCGGTGGAGACGGTTTCGGGGTTGGAGTTGACCATAATGGCTTCGTAGCCGCTGTCCTGCATGGCGTAGGCGGCGTGGCAGCAGCAGTAGTCGAACTCGATGCCTTGACCGATGCGGTTGGGGCCGCCGCCGAGAATCATCACGCGGGGCTTTTGGGGTGGGAACAGTTCGGTTTCGGTTTCGTAGGTGGAGTATTGGTAGGGCGTGAAGGCTGCGAATTCAGCCGCACAGGTGTCCACAGTTTTGTAGACGGGGGTAATGCCGAGGGATTGACGGTACTGCCGCACTTCCAGTTCGGTGGAGTGCGTGAGATGGGCGAGTTGGCGATCGCCGTACCCCAGCCGCTTCAGTTCGGTCAGGTCAGCTTCGCTCAGACTGGAGAGTTCCCGACCGTTTACCGCCTGTTCGATTTTGACCAGTTCTTGCAGCTTGTCGAGGAACCAGGGGTCGATTTTGGTCAGCTTGTGAATGTCGTCGAGACTCATCCCCGCCAGGAATGACGATCGCAGCATCAACAGGCGATCGGGATTGGGCACGCGCAGGTTGGCTTTGATGTCTTCGATCGCGGGTAGCTCCTCCTCGCGATCGCTCCCGAATCCAGGCCGACCGATTTCAAGCGATCGCAGCGCCTTCTGCATGGATTCTTGAAACGTGCGCCCGATCGCCATCGCCTCCCCCACCGATTTCATTTGGGTGGTCAGAGTGGGACTGGAACCGGGGAATTTCTCGAAGGCGAACCGAGGCGTTTTAACGACCACGTAATCGATCGTCGGCTCGAAGCTGGCCGGGGTCTGCTTCGTGATGTCGTTATTAATTTCGTCCAGCGTGTAGCCGACTGCGAGCTTAGCGGCGAACTTGGCGATCGGGAATCCCGTTGCTTTCGAGGCCAGCGCCGAAGAGCGAGAGACGCGGGGATTCATTTCAATAATCCGCACTTCGCCATTCTCGGGATTGACCGCGAACTGAACGTTCGAGCCGCCTGTTTCCACGCCAATTTCGCGCATGATGGCGATCGCATAGTCCCGCAAGCGCTGATACTCTTTGTCCGTGAGGGTCTGAGCGGGCGCAACGGTAACGGAATCCCCCGTATGAATCCCCATCGGATCGATATTTTCAATCGAACAAATAATGACAACGTTATCCGCCAGATCCCGCATCACCTCCAGCTCGAACTCTTTCCACCCCAGAATCGACTCTTCCACCAAAATCTGCGACACGGGGCTAGCATCCAAGCCCGTCGAGCAGATGGTCTCGAATTCCTCTTGGTTATAGGCAACGCCACCGCCCGTCCCCCCCAGCGTGTATGCCGGACGGATGATCAGGGGATAGCCGATGGTTTTGGCGATCGCCTTTGCCTCATCCAACGTGTGTGCCAACCCCGAAGGCGGAACTTGAAGCCCAATCTTCTGCATCGCCTGCTTGAACAACTCGCGATCTTCCGCTTTCTCAATCGCTTCCAGCTTCGCCCCAATTAGCTCGACTCCAAAGCGTTCCAGCACTCCCGACTTGGCCAGTTCTACTGCCACATTCAGCGCCGTCTGCCCGCCCATCGTCGGCAGCATCGCATCTGGTCGTTCCCGTTCGATAATCTGCGCTACGAACTCTGGCGTTACGGGTTCAATGTAGGTGCGATCGGCGGTAGCTGGGTCGGTCATGATGGTGGCTGGATTGGAATTGACCAACACCACTTCGTAGCCTTCTTCCCGCAGTGCCTTACACGCCTGCGTGCCGGAATAATCGAACTCGCACGCCTGCCCGATCACGATCGGCCCTGCCCCGATCAACAAAATCTTCTTCAAGTCCGGGCGACGAGGCATAGATTCCCTCCCTTGTAGCGACTGGGCAGGCTCGCGCGTAAAGCCAATCTATTGTAGGGAGCTTTGGACAGCGCGATCGCCCCCGTTCCGATTCTTTGCAGGAGTAAGTCAACCCCGATGAAACCGAAACGCACGAGTCGCAACAGCATGACAATCCAATGGTCGGACGAAGACGAATTGTTGCTAGTCACGATTCCTGAATTTGGCGATCGCATCATCATGCCCTGCACCCACGGCAAAACCCGAGCAGAAGCTATTCAGCATGGTGAAAAAAAATCATCGAAATGTACGTGGAGGCGTGGAAAGCTGAAGGTGAGCCTATCCCCAACCCTATAAAAATTTAGGTTGCGTGTAGGCGCTGGAGCGATCGCTGCAATCTCCAAGAATGACCTCGAACGGAAGAAAAGCAGTACAAACGCAG
>JBCBVC010000282.1:0-2287 GCA_039817845.1 Cyanobacteria bacterium J06642_2 | reverse complement strand
ATTTCGCATCTGTTGGGCAAGTGCTGGAACCCCTGGTGAGGCCCGTAGATCGCGTTGTCGTCCGTGTCGCCGGTGGACCTGCTCGAATGGGTCGATCCTCTGGCCGTGCTGCAGGAACTGCTTCCGCTGTGACTCGGTGTAGGGGTTCGGTTGGCCTTGACGACCGCGGATGTAATGGCCAGGGCTAGAAACAGGCACACGGTGACGGCGGTCCTCTTCATCTTGAGATAGTCTCGGCAGGTTCGCTGGGGCACTGGAGGGTGGGGTACGAAGACGACGGGTGTTTCCATGGGGCGTTGGAACAAAAGTGGGACAGATTGCCAATTCGGCTCTTGATTTATAGTCGGATTTGTCACGCCAAATGTGGGACGGTCTAGCTTATCACCAAGGCGTCAGGTTGTTTCGATCACAAAAAGCGTTTAACTATCAAAACGTTATTCTCAAATAAAAACAGTCGCTTTCACGCAATCGTCCTCATTCCTTTCCCACCTCTTCTACCGACGACAACGTCCAAACTCAACCATGAAGATCGCCTTCGCCCTCCTCGTTATCATGGCCATGGTGGCCGTGTCTTTGTCGATGCCGAACATTCCAAATCAATCGGGAGGCTACGCCCATTCCCGTCACAACACCAAGATCTTCACCGTGGCGCGCATCCCCAGGTCCAGACGCGATAGATTCCGCTATGTCTGCCCTGTCACACCGGGAGAAAACCGCCGAGGGGAGTTGAAGCTGGTCGACGACAGGGCTGAAAACAAGCTCGAGAAGGTACTCAACGACAAGAGAAGCAGGGTCACGTCGTGCGCCTTTATGGCCGGGGCAGTCATCGTTCATCAATGGACGATCAGCATGGGGGCCGGCTTTTACCAGATGAACCTCCACGATGCGCTCTATCCACTTCGTCACGCTCTTGAGTGCACCAGGCCAAGACTCATGAGACTCTCCTGCCGTTCGGGCCGACCACGCCCCAACTCTCCCCGCGCTCGTCAATGAAAAAACAGCGTCAATCTTGTGTCAGTTTCTATCTCGTTTGCGTAAAAATAAACGGTTATCTAATGCAACTTTGTTGGCAATTCCTTCCTTGGTTCGCGTAACTAGATTCTGTCCCGCCGATTTTGACTAAGCGCTCGTCAATGAAAAAAAGCGTCAATCTTGTGTCAGTTTCTATCTCGTTTGCGTAGAAATAAACGGTTATCGAATGAGACTTTGTTGTCAATTCCTTCCTTGGTTCGCGTAACTAGATTCTGTCCTGCCGATTCTGACCACTATAGTATAGAACGTCGGTTACAAACGCACCGTCTACCATCAATTACTCGCCTCCGGGAGGGCGCTGAAAAAGCACTTCCGCGTGCACTGTCTCACTCATTTTTTCTTTTTCTTTTTTCCTTTTCACGTGTTACGACTCGCTTTGGCAACGGTTTTCTACCGAGCGGGACATAAAACCTATATTATTGAGAGGCCAAGCGGCCAGCAAGACATTGGTAGTTTGTAAACGACATTGCTCTGATCCACCTTGAAAAATGAAAGTCGCTTGAAACGCGATCGACTCATAAACTCGCGATTTGCTTTTTTCGCAATACGTTTGAATGCTGTTTCGTCAACGCATCGCCATCTTTGGCCGGAGCATCCTATTTACGCGCAAACGTTTGACGCAGTACCGCCCCTTTTTTAACTGTAACAATTTTTTATTCCTCCTCCTCCTCCGCAAACAAAAACATTAAATCCGACGTCCGTCCTGTCCGTGTCCAATTGTTCGCTGGGTGACGCCGCCTCGCTATTGCCTGCGAAGAAAATACATTCGTCAATGGTCAAAATCAAAACGTTGCGCACTTATTTCGTGTCCTCACCTCATGGTTTCCGACTATCCTTGATCATCGCCGTGCCGACCTGCTGCATGACCCCGGCAGCGGAGGATGTTGGGCCCGCTACCCGAGTCACGACTTGTTGGGGGATGCTCCGACTGCTGTCCTAGTCGTCTCGCCCCGTCCCGCCCATGCGTCGCTTCTGAAAGGGGACGCAAACGTTTGTATTCGCAAGTCAGGCCGGGCCAAAAACGCTAGCACTCACGATTTGCGTTTCGTCGCTGGAGCTGACGCTGCTGCCGCGGTCGCTGGCTGGTAGTGCGGCCGTGGCTTCACCCTGGGGCGGGATCTCCGTCGGCGTAGCATCACGAACTTCATCCGGGCCGCGTTCGGGGTCCTGGCTGTTGTTGGGCCCGTCCGCGGTCCTTGGGGGGCTGGCCGCCTATGGGCAGAGAGGGCAATTCAAACACACGAAAACGTTTGGT
>JBCBVC010000281.1:0-2297 GCA_039817845.1 Cyanobacteria bacterium J06642_2 | reverse complement strand
CCCTGTGCTGCTAATCCCTGTGCTGCTAATCCCTGTGCTGCTAATCCCTGTGCTGCTAATCCCTGTGCTGCTAATCCCTGTGCTGCTAATCCTTGCGCCGCTAATCCCTGTGCTGCTAATCCTTGCGCCGCTAATCCCTGTGCTGCTAACCCCTGCGCCGCTAATCCCTGCGCTGGTAACCCTTGTGCCGGTGATGGTGACAAAGCGATTCAATCTCAAGCCAAGCCTGACGCTGAGTTTGCTCTGAACGTTCAGGAAATCGACGGCAAGAATGTTATCGAAATCACTCAAACCCCTTGCCAGTTCCTCGAAAGTGAAGGTATCAATCTGGACTTCACGACGACTTCTGCAGCTGACTGCGAGCAGATTAATACTGAGACTGCTAGCACTCGTACAGCTCAGCCTTTGACGCTTAAGGCTGGTGAGTACACCTTCCGCGTTACGAACCAAGACGTGCCCTACGAAGTCGGTTTCTACCTGCGCGGCACGGGATTGGGTCGTGTGACGCTCCCCAATGTTTCCGGTGGCGGTTTGACCGAAGGTTCAACTAAGGACTACACGATTACGTTGAAGCCGGGCGAGTACGTTTATAACTGCCCCCTCAACCCCACCCTCAACTATCCTTTGACTGTCACCAGCTAAGGCTGGCGTTTGCATTTGACCTCCTGTAACTTCAGGCGATCGCTTGCCATGGCGATCGCCTTTTTTCTATAACTCGTGTAACTCGTCGAGGTGTTCCCGTGAATTGCCGCTTGCTCCCGCGTCAATCTCTGCCAGCCGTCGCGATCGCCTTTTGTTTGACCTGTATGGCCCTAACGTCATGCAGTGTCGCGGCGTCCTTGCCGAAAGACGCGCGCGAAATATCGGTCGTTGCGCTGCAAAAGCAACCGATCGAATCGGTACTATTTATCGATGTCAGAACTCCAGCAGAATACGCGAGCGATCGCATTGGCGACAGTCCGCTCGTTCCTATCAGCGAGATTGAAGCGGGAGCTGGGGTCGAGCAAATCAAATCTGCGATAGCCCAACGCTCTGTAGACGCGGGACAGCCCGTCACAGTGATTTTGTACTGCGAGCGCGGATTTCGCTCGGCCCGCGCGCAAAAAGTACTTGAGACTGAGGGGATTCAGTCCATTAGTCTGGCTGGAGGCATTCGAGCGTGGCGACAGCAGACACCCCGCGATCGCGATGCGGAAGCGTTGCAAGAATTGAATCACGTTTAATTTCTTTACATTGCTGTTCTCTGATGCCCTTCACTTCAGCCTCTCAGACTCTGTTCTATGAGTGCTCTGCAAATTTTCTCGACATCAACAAGGTAAGACCTTGTGGAGCGTCACAAAAGTTAACAAGACGGCTCACGGCATTGTAGTTAGATGTGAATTGGGAATGCCAAAACATTTCTGTGTTGCAGAATACACGTTCTACGAATAGCAACTTGAGTGCATGAATTGCATTGATTTATGCAGTTTTTCACTCTTTTTCTTGCACGTTGTAACTGGCCTGAAGTAGTGGCTTGAATGCGTGACTTTTGCTGAGTCATGCTCGTTTGCGATATTTTTTGCCCCTTCTTCCCTGCGCGTTGCAACCAGTCTAATTTTTGCAGAGCTGCTGAGGCAGCTTAATTTGCTTGAAATGACCGCATTCTTGAGGATTTGATATGGCACTTTGGGTGGAAACGGCTGAGCCTGTAGAGCTTCGTCTAGAATCAACTGAAGACGACCTTCAGCTTGTAGTTCGCTCGGTTTATAAACAGGTGCTGGGTAACCAGTACGTTATGGACAGCGATCGCTTGACGAGTGCTGAATCGCTGTTGAGAAATCGCTCGATTACCGTACGCGGCTTTGTCGGCATGGTAGCGATGTCTGAACTTTATCAGTCGCTGTTTTTCCATCCCAACTCGCCTTATCGCTTTATCGAGTTGAATTTTAAGCACCTGTTGGGCCGCCCTCCTGCCGATCAAGCTGAAGTCTCCTCTCACGTTCAGCTATACAATGCGGAAGGTTATGAAGCGGAGATTGCCTCGTACTTGGATAGCGACGAGTACATGCTCAGCTATGGCGAGAATACCGTTCCTTATCCTCGTAGCATTGTTTCTCAGGTCGGTTCCAAGAACACTAGCTTTAATCGCAGTTTTGCGTTGATGCGCGGTCCCGCATCCAACGACAGCTCTTCCGCAGCCAAGCTCATTTCTGCGCTCGGCAACAATTTGAAAACCCCGATTGAGTTTCCTTTAGTTGGGAATGGCGCTGTTGCAGACAATACTGGCAAGCAGTACCGGATTCGCGTTAGCACCTCTA
>JBCBVC010000280.1:0-2303 GCA_039817845.1 Cyanobacteria bacterium J06642_2 | reverse complement strand
TGCCCATCGCAGAGGAAGTATTGATCTGTTCTTTTAAGCTACAAAGCTCAACGCCTTTCTTCTTTAAATCTTCTGCTAGCTCTATCAGATGTTTGGTGGAGCGGCTAGCGCGGTCTAGCTTCCAGATGACTAGCTTGTCGCCTTTACGGAGATGATCCAGACAGTTATCCCATTCCGGGCGACTATCTTTAGCGCCACTTTCGCCCTGGTCACAGAAGATGCGATCACACCCCTCTTTCTCCAGCGCATCCATCTGCAAATCCAAGTCCTGCTCAAAAGTAGAGACCCGAGCGTAGCCAACCTTCATAATTTCGTCTCAAAACTCGCCTATCTGCCTCAATAATGACACATAGAAAATAAAACAAGTTATGAGACACCTCAAACGAACAAAACTCGTCCACCGCCTTAGCTTCCAGAAAGTGTCTTACAAACGGTGGGACACTGTTGGCGAACTCAAGGAAAAGCCTCTAAATCCTTATAGATAGCGGGTTATGCGGATTCCAATGCTTTAAGCCGGGAAGTCCGTGTCTTGGCTAGCGGCACATCGTTTATCCAGTTGACAATCCGGTCGATGTTGATGGCTGCGCCAATAGCCACATTCTGTAGATGCGTCTTTGGGAGACCTCGGTAGCGAGATCGCCTCAAGCCAAAGCCGCGAACCCCTTGCGAGATAGTGCCTTCAATCCCGGCTCTACGTTTGTATTGCTCCTGACCGGCTTCACTGCGATGCTGTTCTCTAGCCTGTTCTAGCGCTTCGTACTGTACTCGCGGGTGAAGGTTCAAACTCCGCTGCGGGCCACGAGTACACAGCGCTTTGGCATCGCATGTAGAGCAGTCACGACTACTGAACCTGGCTTGTATGTAGTCTCGATTATCTGGCATGACTCTGGGATTCCAACTCGTCGAGACGTTTCCTTCTGGGCAAGTGACGGTTTCAGTTTTCCAGTTGATGTCAAACTTCGTTCCGTCGTAGCCGCCTTCTAACCTTGCCTGCCAGCTCATATCCTGACGAGCTGGCCCAACGATTTCAATCTGTTGTTCTTTTGCATTCACCAAGTGCTCTGCACTTACGTAAGCAGAATCAACAAAGTGTTCTGATGGTGGTAACTGTTTATCTAGAAGAGATTGGTGAATCGCTTCTGTACGCTGCGCTTCGTGGACGCTCGCATCTGTTGTTTCTATATGAGTAATTAGGTGACACTGTTCATCATCGCAGGTCTCACTCAGATGCACGACATACCCAACCCAGTTCACCCCACACCGAGAACGAAATCGAGCATCTACATCGTAGGGTGACTCGATACCAAACTTAGCGCGGGGCAGTTCCTTTTTTGCTTTCCAGCGCACTTGTGCATCCAGCGGACCCTCGGCATCGTACTCATAATGCCGTTCGAGCATGAGCTTCAGCGCTTGAATTCTCGGTAGGTGCTCCCAGTCAGCGAGCCGCGACGCTTCGAGACAGAACAGCAGATAGTAAGCGTCTTCCCCTACCGCCTGCGCCCAGGCGTTTCGTTTTGCTTCCGATTTCGGCAACTGATAGTCTTCTACGCGGCGACCGTAGCGCTCGTACCAGTCGTCATTCGGAACGATGTCTGAGAGCCACTCTGGGGCAACGGTAGCCAGTTCGTTCAATGCAGCTCGCATCGTTTCGCCGACCAGCTCCAGCCGGTTGAGTTTGCGTACCGATGCCAGCACACGAGTCGCATCGGTACGCTGTTTGCCTCGGGGTTTGAGCAGTCCTTTCTCTTGAGCGCAGTCCAGTAGCTTTTCTAGCAGCAGATGCTCCTGTTCGCTTTCTATCAACCGATCTCGAAACTCGCTCAGGACACTGAAATCAAAGCCTTCGTCGGTTAGCTCTAGGCCCAGCAGGTACTTCCAATCAATGCGAGAACGGACGGAGTCTGCTGCTTGACGGTCAGATAGGGTTTCGCGGAATTGCAGCAGTGTTATCAGCGCTAGTCTCCACGGGGGAAGTCCCGGCTGGCCCGTGTTTGAGAACAGGCCGATAAAGTCGCTGTCCTCGAACACTGTGCCGAGTTCATCCCGCAGCGTCAGGTATGGATTGCCTTTCGGAAAGGCAGCTTTGGCGACTTGCTGAGTAAGCGCTGGTATTTCGGCTATCGGTTGCGGCTTGATGGACACGGGCGATCGCACTCCTGATGACTAGCGACTAGCCTCAGAATACCGATTTTTCGATACTTTCGGAGTTCGCCAACAGTGTCCGGCCATTTAAAGTACATTCCATATCTAGCGTGCTCGAAAAAGTTGGTGTCAAACAGCTCAAAAAGAAAAATCGAGGAAAG
>JBCBVC010000279.1:0-2305 GCA_039817845.1 Cyanobacteria bacterium J06642_2 | reverse complement strand
CAACGAAGGCCGAGATACGCCAAAGACCATCTTGTGTGCCGTCCCAGAGCCGCGGGTAACGATGAAATTTAAGGGAACCATCACGCAGCTGAAGAGCAGACCGACAACGCAAAACACAATGTGCTACATTTACACAATGCGAAACATCACAATCCAAGAACAGAAACACTGCGGTGAAGTGGTAGAATTTATATTCCAAGGTGTAAAAAAGACACTCAGAAGGAGTGTCACCATAGAAATGCCTTTATCACCACAACCTCCTCAAAACGTGAAGATAGTCGCTAAGAAAAGACAGGACAAGCGCGAGTCGTGTTCTGATGTCAGATGGGACGGCCCCAACATCGGTACGTGCAAAGCAACCTCACTTTCGTACGAAGTGGTGTTGACAGCTGCTGGAAACGAGGCTACCGTGTTAAAACGAATGGTTGTTTACAGTAACATAGTAGAGATTTGCGATATAAATTTTACGAGCGGGCTTCGTTTGAAAGTCAGAACCAGAGTTGATGACAGAAACAGCACGTGGGTACAGGCTAGACTGAGTCCCGCCAACGAAAACGACGCAGAGGCTGGTTTTCTGTACCCGCGCATGCGCATCGTGATTATCGGATGTGCAGCTGCCGTTGTGCTGCTGTTGATTTTGTTAATAGTTCATTGTGTGTACACACACCGTCGAAGATGCTGTCCACGACTCGCTAAAAGAAAACAGAGATGCAATACAGAGGAAGGTAACGAGAGTACACCACTGAAAGATTTCAATCAGACGGAGCGAGGCGAACAGGAGACCGCGACCACCAGCAAACGTAAAATATCGCGAAAGGCCAGCACCAACGACACTACAGCGCTCATGGCCGCCAACGAAAGCATCGTATCAAATGGCGGTACTAACGGACGCAAAAATAGCACCATGGTTGGTGGTGGGGGCGGTAACGGGCAGCCTGAGGCGGCTGGTAAGAAGGACACACTTAGCCCAAATAACAGTCAACACGACAAGCGATTCTACAGCTTACAACGAAACATCGAGCGCGAAAAGAAGAAGCTGGAGGAATTGGATTTCGAACAACAGGAAGAGGAGTTCTACGCGCAGCGTCGCAACACTGACTCGCGCATCCTACAAGACCTGCGTAACACGTTCACTCGCGGCGCACCAGTCGACCCGCAGAGTAGAGGTAGTTTCGAACATCAACAAACACCCTCGCACAGCCATAACCATCACCATCCCAGATCGCTACCGGCCAGCGGGAATAGCGCCATCATGCTCTCGCCGTCCTCTTTGCACAGCAACGCGTCGTACGCCGGTGATTTTGACGACTACGAACGACAACAGCATCCCGTCACAGTCACACCACCAGTGTATGATATCCTTCCACGGAACGTCAACACACGATCGACTGCGTCCACTGGCTCTTCCACGGCGACGGGCGGCCGACGGTCCACGTTCCACGAGGATTTCGACGACACGTCATCACAGCAACGCAAGCGCTACACCAATGACAGTGGCGCTTTCTCATCGGAAAACGATCCGTCACCTTTGTACGACATTCTTCCACGTTCAAACACCAACGTGATGACAAATAAACCACACCAACACCAGCACCAGCAACCGATAAACAGAGCTGTGGAACAGTCACCATACAATAATTACGACGTGCTTCCCAGCTCAAATACGAACTCACTAAACAACAGACATCATCAACCCAAGACGGATCGTTCAGATCCACTCTACAACTACGACGTGTTACCGAGTACGAACGCAGCCAATTTGCAGGGAGTAAAAGACCCACCATCGACCAACACCACTGCCAACTACGATGTTCTACCAAGTGGAAATAGGACGGCTGTCGATAATCCACAGGCATTCGAGAGTGCCAATCAGGCGTACGATTTCATTCCCCAAGTTAAGCGAAACAACAACATAAACTCTCAGGGACAACAACAAGATCTCGATAGCCCGTGCCAGGCTCCAACAGAAACCATATACGATGTACCAGCTCGACCAGCTGCTGGTGATCAGGCAATCGAGACAACATCAGCGATTGCACCATTCAGTTCTCATAGAAAGCAAGCCGTGTCAACGTGACGTGAAGCGTTACATATACTTGATGAGAGGAAATAATAGTTTTTCCTTTTTCTTTTAAATTTTTTTTTTTTTTAATTTTCAATTATTTTTAACAGCAGATCAAATAGGTTTCTCATGATATTATCCGTACTTTCCATATTCTATCGGATATCCAAAGTAGAAGCGTATTCAAATTGTTTTATCTGTCGGGGCGAAATAAATAGGTTATTTTCATTTTACAAAACAGTG
>JBCBVC010000278.1:0-2233 GCA_039817845.1 Cyanobacteria bacterium J06642_2 | reverse complement strand
GAGACAGAATAGCCAGCTCATTGCCTGCCATCAAGGCCGTATAACACTTCGCAGGAGCGGACGGAAGATTATGCATACCTAATTGCTATGACTTTGACCGCCGCTCTGCTACACCGTTACATAGCACCATTCAATAGAGTGTCTATTGGAATATGCCAGAGAAGATTCCTGCTACATCGCAACTCACAAAATTCTGGAATTGCACAGCTGGGCAGAAGGAGTTCGGCCATCCGATTCCAGGCCACATCATCGACGAGTACTTTCCACCATCCGGGAAGATTCTTGACGTTGGCTGTGGCTATGGGCGACTTGCTAGACAGTTATCAAATAGCGGATTCGAGGTGTCCTGCGTCGACTCATCGCAGGCAATGCTTGACGCAGCCAGGCTCATAGCTCCAGCATGCGAGTTTCAACACTGTACAACCGCTTTCCCGTGGAAAAATCATACTTTTGATGTCGCCATCCTTGTCACGCTGTTTACGTCGGTTCCCGCTGAGATTGAACAGCGCAAGATCGTCGACGAGGTATTTCGTGTTTTGAAACCTGGCGGGCACGTGTTTGTCAGCGATATGCCACTACAATGGTCAAAACGTTACCTGGCAAGATATGCAGAGGGATTGAAACGGTACGGACAGTATGGTGTTTTTGACCTATCAGACGGTGGTACAGTTCGACACCATCAACTCGAATATTTCCTAAGTGTCATGTCAGATTTCGAGTTGGTGATTCTCGAACCGCACGAGGTCACCACAATGAACGCAAACAGAGCGCAGGCTTTTAGGTATGTTGGGTGTGTTCGAAAACAATATCCGCCCAATTCGTTGCCCAGCGAGCTAGCACCACGTAGCGATACGATGCACGCAGAGCTGTCGACCGCGCGTGTTGTGAGTAAAACGATTATTTCGGCGGCCCAGTGATCGTGAACGGTTACGTAGGGCTCGTAGATTTACATCCAAGTTTCAACCCAAAACACCTGTGCGTTGGCCTAAGCTACTTTGCCAGGAGTAACGAATCAGCTGCTTCTAGCGTTTGAGTACAGGTTTAATAGCATCTGCAAGCTAGCAATTGTCATCCCTTACCATTTGCGTATCTCTTTATAGAATCCAGCTTAGTAGCCTCTCTACCCATAGCTATAGGCATCACAAAACGACTTCGTGCCGATTTGGAGGATTTTGATCAAATGACGGAAAAATTAGTCGCTGTAGCCGTAACAGATGATGGCAGCATTGCGCCCCATGCCGGAAGAGCCCTACGATGGAGGGTATATGTTGTTGCTGATGAAACAGAAGCGAGTCTCGCTTGGACGTTGGATCTAACTCAGACAGGGTGTCTTCACGAATGGCATGTTCGAGGCGATGGCAATCGACATCCATTGCATTTTGTCGATATTGTCCTCGCGGCTTCTGCGGGTGAGGGCGTTCGGCGAAGACTACAACAACGAAATACAGAGCTGCTGACAACCATTAAGATGCATCCAGATAAAGCTATTGCAGCCTATCAAGCAGGGAATTTGCCCGAGGGGTTACCCCACGAAGAACAGTGTCATGCTCATTAAGTCGGGTGAAGGGGGAACCACGACTTAGTGGTTCCCCCAATCAAAGTTGATTTAACTTAGTTGATCAGCCCAGGGCTTGAGCTGGTTTGGGCTTTAGTAGTCAAAATCGCCCATGCCAGCACCCGCGCCTGCTGCATCCTCCTTCTCAGGCTTGTCAACCACGATGCACTCGGTGGTGAGCACCATCGCCGCAATCGAAGCTGCATTTTGCAGGGCAGAGCGAGTCACCTTCGCAGGGTCTACGATACCAGCGTCAAACATGCCGACAAACTCGTTGTTGGCAGCGTTGTAGCCGATATTAGACTCTTTCTCTTTAATGCGTTCAGCAATCACTGCGCCGTTTTGACCCGCGTTCTCAGCGATGCGCTTTACCGGGGCGGTCAGGGCGCGGGTGACGATCATTGCGCCGGTTAGCTCTTCGCCAGAGAGATTCCCTTGGGCCCACTCGCCTAAGCCAGGGGCCAGGTGAGCGAGGGTGGTGCCACCGCCGGGGACGATGCCTTCTTCAACGGCGGCTTTAGTCGCGTTGATGGCGTCTTCGAGGCGTAGCTTGCGATCTTTCATCTCAGTTTCGGTAGCGGCTCCGACCTTGATCACGGCCACACCGCCGGAGAGCTTAGCTAAGCGCTCTTGTAGCTTTTCTTTGTCGTAGGTAGAGTCGGAGTCATCGATCATATA
>JBCBVC010000277.1:0-2311 GCA_039817845.1 Cyanobacteria bacterium J06642_2 | reverse complement strand
CTGCCAAGAGGGAGGCTGAAGCGCGATCGCTGCATTACTCGCCAGCGGATCGTAAGGAGCGATCGCATCCCCCAACACCCCCACGAGCAGAAAAACCAGAAACAGCGCAAAGGCCGCAAACGCGATCGGGTTTTCGCGCATCGCGTACCGAGTCTGCTGCAACGTCGCCGTCATGTCTCCACTCCAGCGCGAGGATCGATTGCCACGTACAGCAAATCGATGACCAAATTCAAGCCGATGTAGAGCAACGCCATCGTCAAAATAAACCCTTGAATCGGAGCGTAATCCGACGCCACCAGCGCCTCTACCGCATAAGACCCAATCCCCGGCCACGCAAACACCTTTTCCACCAACACGTTCGCGCCCAACAGAAATGAGAACACCACGCCCAGCGTCGTCACCACCGGCAACATGGCATTACGAAAGGCATAGCCGAACAAAATCTGACTGGGCGGCAACCCGTGCGCCCGAGCCGTTCGAATGAAATCGCTCGACAACACCCCCAACATCGAAGCCCGCGTCACCCGCGCGATCGGAGCCAGGGCAAACAGTCCCAACGTGAACGCCGGTAGCGCCAAGTGCCCCGCCGCCTCTCGGAATAACTCAAAATCTCCTGCCAGCAAACTATCGATTGTGTAGAACCCCGTCACTGAATCGGGTGCACTGAAAAACAGACCGATCCGTCCTAACGGTGCCGGAGCAATGCTGAGGCGGTAGTAAAGCACGTAGACCAGCAGCAATCCCGTGAAAAACGTGGGCAGCGAAACCCCAGCTGTCGCCAGTAACCGCACGCCGCGATCGATCCACGAGTTCGGTCGCGTCGCTGCCAGAATACCTAAAGGGAGGGCTAGGGAGAGAGCGATCGCCAATCCCGCCACCGTCAATTCCAACGAAGCTGGCAGCCGAGTCGTTAAGTCGTAAACCACCGATTGTCCAGTCGTCAGCGACGTACCCAGGTCGCCACGCACTAGCTCTCCCAGATAGATGAAGAACTGCTCGACTAGCGATTTATCCAACCCCAAATTGCGACGCACCTCTTCGATCGCCTCGGCAGTCGCCGCTGGCCCGGCAAAAAACGCCGCCGGATCTCCCGGCAAGGCTCGGGTCAACAGAAACGTCACCACCACCACGCCAATCACGCTGGGAATCGCGCCCAGCAAGCGCTGTCGCACCATGCGTAAGGTTGACTGTCGAGCCATGGTTGCATCCGAACGAAGAGAGAGACGCGATCGCCGTTATGCCTTTTGCAACTGGCGGAAATCTAACTGGCGGTGGAACCAATATTGATAGCCACTCACATTCGACTGCATCGCGATCGACAGTTTGGGCTGCACCAGCGGTACGCGCGGCATCTCTTCCCACGCAATTTCGATGAACTCTTTCACGTTCTCCTCGTACCCCGGTTCTCCCGGAGCCGAGGCTAATGCGGCTTCAATCTTTTCATCCATCGCGGGATTCTTGTACGAACTCCCGTTAAACGTCGCATCCTGCCCGTGATAGGCGTAGAAGAAGAAGTAATCAGGATAGTTGAGCCAGCCACCAAAATTATTCACGATCATCGGGCGACTCTTCTCCACCAGCACCGAACGGAAATTGGCGCTAGGCACTTTCTCAACGTTGACTTTAATACCAATACTTGCGAGTGACTCTTGAATTAACACCACGGTCGGCTCGGCCCATTCCTTCGTGCCAAGGTCAAAAGCCAAGGTTGTTTCAAAACCATTAGGATAACCAGACTCAGCCATCAGTTTTTTAGCTGCATCCAAGTCTGTTGCATACGGAGTCGGCTGCGGCCAGTCAATTGAACTCAGCTCAAACGATCCGGTGCCGTACATAGGCACGGCTTGATCGAACAACGCCGTTTTCACGATCGCCTCATAAGGCATCGCATAGGCGACTGCCTGCCTCACTTTCAGGTCCGCGAATGGATTCGGCTTGCCTCCCAACTCGGCATTGGCGTGCATATCGATGGAATACAAGCAGTTCTCGATTGGTGTCGAGACGGTATTGAAATTGCCCGATGCCGTTAACTCCTGTTGGTCTTTTTCTGACGTCGTAAAGTTGATATCAACGTCGCCCTTTTCAAGCAACGCTCGCCGATTGCCCGCCTCCGGCACGTTGATAACGATGACTTCTTCAATCTGCGGCAGCGGCCCCGACTTCCAGTCATCAAATCGCGTCAGCACGACCCGCTCGTTTGGCTTGAATTCCTTCAACACATACGCCCCTCCGCCAGCTGGATTTGCGTTCAGCCATTCAGCCCCCCAAGGGTCAGCGTCCGTCAAATGAGGCTTCACCAACTCAGCATTAA
>JBCBVC010000276.1:0-2325 GCA_039817845.1 Cyanobacteria bacterium J06642_2 | reverse complement strand
TAGGTGGCTCGGGCATTGGGTTTCCTATCAGGAGTACACCCGTTGATACTCTCAAAACGAGTATGCGTTTGCCCTGAGTAATGTCTCAGCCCACGAGACACTCAGACAAATGAGCGATACTTTGAGTAAGAGCATTTGCTTGCTCGGTGAGGTACGTCTCGTAATGTTGACCGTCTCCAGAACCGGGATTGAGAGTCAGGACATCTCTCGCAAAAGTATAAAAATTTACGAATTGATCCGTTTATGTCGTGAATGCCTCTTGATGTGGCGATCAGGTCATTTTAATGCTTGAGACATGGAAGCATGTTCGAGAATGGCGAGAAATTTACTATATTAGAGACCGAGCTATTGAGAATAATATCAATCTTGAAATTCTCGTTGAAAACTTATTGCCTTAGTTCAGTTGTATCAGTTGAAATATTCTTCTTAAGAAAGTGTTGTCCTAATTAGTAATTATGAGAAAAGCGATGCTTGCGAAAGCTACTCAATGTCAATGCGATTCAAATCTTAGAGAGAGTCAGTTATGACCTTTGGAATGAGGGTTAGAGCGAATTGAGTTTCAAAGACTTCCTTCTTATACTCCAAGCTCCATAGCTCTAGGGAGCATTCATCATTCGGTCGCGTTGGTGTGATGTAGAGACGCATGAGACGTTCGCCGCTCCCCTTAGTCGGAAATTCAACCTTAACTGACGCGATCGCCCCAGCGCGGCGACGGTTCAGAGCTGTAGCTAGCCGCAAAAGCGGACTGAGTTCTGTGACCAACTGTCGGCGCTCTTTTTCGAGTGCCATGAAATTAACGTGCTTTTTCTTTGGCGGAGACTTGCGATGGTAGCGAGCGAGGTTGGCTACGATATCGAGTTCAGCCTCGCTAAAGCCCAGCAGCTCGCCGTGACGAATCAAGTAATAAGAATGTTTGTGGTGTTCGGCATGGCTGACAAACAGACCGCTGTTGTGCAGCATAGCCGCTACCCACAATAGCTCGCGCTCGGCATTCCCCCAACGATGTAATGTGCCTCGTGTCTGATCGAACAAACTTAAAGCCAACTCGGCCACATTTTCAGCGTGAGGGATATTAACGCGATACTTGTGGGCTAATTTGTAAGCATGTCGCCGCCGAACGGAGCCTTGATAGCGCAGACGATTTTCGACCAGATTGCGGCTGAGCATCCAATCAACGATCAGGCCTTCCCGCAAAGCTCGCTCGCAAATCATGACTGAGTCGGCTCCCAGCGCATTCATTACCTCTTCGAGAATGACAGCTCCAGCTACGATGATTTCAGCGCGGCGATCGCTCATGGCCAAGTCATCGATGCGTTCTTGGATCGTTTGCCGACTCACCTCGGCCACCAGGTTTCGTAGGTCCTCTCGTCTGCATTCGTAGCCATGAAACGGCGACGGGACAGCCCCCAGCTGTCTTCGCGCAATCACTTCGGCTAAAGCCTCGGTCGTACCCGACGTGCCAATCAGGCGTATGGGTTCGCCAGGTTGATGTGCGGCCAGGAGTTCGCAAATGGCGTCTACGGGGAGCTCGATCGCTCCTTGCACGTATCCGCGCAGGCGCTCGATTTCGGCCAGGGAGGGTGGGTCGGTAGCCAGAAAACGCTGTGTCAGTCGCACGGCCCCAATTTTCATACTGCGCAGAAACAGCGGATCTTGTCCGTCGCCCACAATCAGCTCTGTAGAACCGCCTCCAATGTCGATGATGACGTGCGGTAGGTCGTGAAACTCCATCACGGACAGGACGCCTAGATAGATCCGGCGTGCTTCTTCCACTCCGGAAATTAAGTCGACATGTAGTCCTAACCCCCGTTCGACACGCTGTAAAAAGTCCGTACCATTGCTAGCTTCACGGACAGCGCTGGTGGCTGTCGCCACGATCGCTTCGGTCTGAAATGTCTTTGCTAAAGTCACGCAACGTTCGAGAGCGTCGTAGGCTCTTTGCATGGCAGCTTCAGTTAAAAAATCGCCGTCAGCTTCTCCTAACCGGACTGTGGCTTTTTCACTGGAGAGTACGGTGAAGCTGGGCAATTCTGGGTTGATGCGGACGATAACCATATGTATGGAATTCGTCCCTACATCAATGGCTGCAACTACGCGCTCGATGGGACGTCGAACGCTGGGTGTTTGTCCGGGGGAAGATGCCTCTGTTGCAGTCACCATGCCTGCATTACCAAAAAAGGTTGTCAGGATCTTACCGTGTTACGGATCACCCCCAGAGACAGATGTAACGTATGTGCGAGTCCCTGAACTGACTTTTCCTGCTAAGTTCTGCAGCCCAGAGAAGACAGTCGTTGTAGCCTTGGGTCTTCTGCCTGGCTAAAGTTG
>JBCBVC010000275.1:0-2381 GCA_039817845.1 Cyanobacteria bacterium J06642_2 | reverse complement strand
TTACGTTCTCTGGTTCGCAAAGAGAGTTCGCTCTCAAAAAGATGATGAGCCGCGATCGCCTTCTGTAGCGCAATTGCAGCAGCCCTCCTCCCCCAACTTCTCCAACCATCCGAACCACATTAAGGCGATCGCGGCTCATCATCTTTTTGAGAGCGAACTCTCTTTGCGAACCAGAGAACGTAATCCAGATTGTTGGCGATCGCCTTTCTGCAAACGAGCGCAAAACTCACTGGATATCCTTCTTTTAGCTCGCTACAGCCACAGATTCACGTACTTTTTCAGGATGCCGAATTGATTGTCCGGAAAGCAATTCCACCACGTCCATACCATTGCCAATCACACCAGGAATGCTGGGATAGCCAGCACTAGCTCCTACCAAGAATAGGTTGGGCGATTCTGTTGCGTACCCCAGCCGATTGAGGCCGACCTGTTTGGGAATCAATTTAGCGCCATAGATATTGCCGCGAGGTTGGCCCAGATAAAACTCGCTGGTCGTGGGCGTGCCGTACAGCTTCATGCGAATGTACTCGTCTACATCTGGGATCAGATCGCGAACGCTGGTCATGACCTGTTGGAACACGTCCCGCTTTTTCGCTTTGTACGCTTTAGGATCGCTGTCGTGGAGCCGGGCAAATGCCTCGTAGGGGCAAACCGTCGCAATCTCGAGGACGTGATGTCCTGCAGGAGCCATACCCGGTTCACTAGATTTCAGCGTCGGACACGATAAAAAGATCCACGGGCGATCAAGGTTGCCCTGTAGCTGCTGCTGATACTCCTGATTGAGATTGCCTGTCGGATAGTACCAGATATTCCAGTTGCCGATACCGTAGCGTTCTGGCTCGAAGCGTTCGTCTAAACCGAGGTAAATATTGAAGGCACTAGTCGAATAGTCATAAGTCGTTAGACGATCGTATTCGTGCGAACTGAAGGCCTCAGGAGAGTGCATTAGCTCCACTGTAAGTTTGGGATCGAGATCGCTAATGTAGGCTTTCACGGCGTGATAAATATCGTGGTTGGCAATGACATATTGCACCTCGCGATCTCTGATTTCAATGTGCTCGACCGGAGTCGATAACTTAACTATTCCGCCTCCATCCGAAATTGCCTCGACGATCGTGTCCACAAAGTGTTTGAAGTGATATTTCGGGTAATATGCGCCTTCCGCGTAATCCGAGACCAAGCTTGTGTGGGTGATGAGCGCAATCTCATTGGGTGGCAAGGCGTAGTCACCACTCTGGCCTGCCAATAGATTTTGCAATTTGGGTGATAGGCCCACGCGATCGTAGAGATCTTGCAGCGTCCAGCTCTGCTTAGCGAAAAGATTCCAGTATTTTGGCAGTTTCAACCAATCCGACCATTTGCGGTCGTACCAGCGGACGTCTTGTTGCAAATTGCGGATGTCTTGCCGGAGATGTTGAATCTCATCGCAGTACCGCTCGATCGCGTTCCGTTCTTCTGGAAATGTGGCGACGAGGCGATCGCGCAGTGCCTCCCATCCCAGCGGAATGTTGAAATCGACTTCAGAGGTAATGACGCGATCGATGCAGTTGGGATCGAGAGAGTTGAAGGGTACTTCGCGATCGATGTAGCGGAGAAACTTACCAATGGTGCGATCGCGATCGCATTGCGAAATGTAGTGTACGTCAGCGCAGAAGCGATATTTTCCGTAGTCGAATGTATGGCAACATCCCCCTGGCAAATAGTGTTTTTCTGAAACAGCCACTCGGTTTCCCTGACGAGTTAAACAGGCTGCAGCAGAAAGACCACCTAATCCCGCACCTAGGATGACATAATCGAAGCTTTCCATATCGACCTCCTTCATTCAGAACCGTTCTCAACGTCGAGACGAAAGGTGTAACTAAGCTATGGAGATACAATCAACGAGCGATCACTTCGAGCTGCAATTCAAGAACGCGCCTAGGACATCGGGAAATCGGGACTATCTATCGAGAACTAGAGCTTGTATCCAATAGTGCGTAGAAATTCCTGACGTGTCTTTACATCTTCGGTACTCTCTACACCTTTCGGTGAAAATCCATCAATTACGCCCAAAATTCCGCTGCCCTGACTGGTTTCCGCCACAATCACCTCAACAGGATTTGCTGTCGCGCAATAAATCGTACAGACCTCCGGGCATTGCTTAATGGCATTGAGGAAATTGATCGGGTACGCCTCTCTCATCAAAATAATGAAACTGTGACCTGCACCAATCGCCTTTGCATTTTCGATAGCGAGCTTTTGTAGCTCTGAGTCATTTCCGGCCATCCGGATTAAACAGGGACCAGAGGCTTCGCAAAAGGCAATGCCAAACTTCACGCACGGCGATGTACCCACCATTACCTCAAACACACTTCATTAAAACCATTGAAGACTTGTATGAG
>JBCBVC010000274.1:0-2388 GCA_039817845.1 Cyanobacteria bacterium J06642_2 | reverse complement strand
TGATAGAAAAGTTTTTTGTAATCGAAACCGAAAGCGAAAAACTATCTTATCCCTCGTCGAGGGTGGCTTGTCACTTCCTATCACTCGTAATCCCTTCTTATCACCGTTATCCCCCATTTCTGATAGCAAAGTTTTTTGTAATCGAAACCGAAAGCACAAAACTATCTTATCCCTCGTCGAGGGTGGCTTGTCACTTCCTATCACTCGTAATACCTTCTTATCACCGTTATCCCCTATTTCTGAAAGAAAAGTTTCACAGGTCGTCGTCTTTTGTTATTACAGTTATCACTAGTTAATACTCGACGAGCAGTATTTAGGCGGCTGACAGGGACGCATCGTGATTGGCTACTGCCACGCGATCCTTTGTGTTCCTATGTTTGGCGGTCTACTATGGCGCCAAAACAGGAACAAAAGCTTCCATTCCATTGTTTGTTTTATTGACGAGTCGTGCAGTTTCTTTGTTTTCCCGTGATCCCATTTCGCTAACTGTGTCCAATTCAAGCCCAGGACACCAGTATAAAGTGGGAACGCGATCATCTCTCAAAATCATTCAGCTCTGTGTAGCACAGAGAGCAGAGCGTCCGTCGACACTGCGATGAAAAGAGTGTTCAACAAGAACGACTGGAAGAGGGCCGACGGAGCCAGTCCGACACCGAAAAGACTGAAACTGGAGCCGGAAGAGCAAGGTCTTTACGTTTGTCCCGTCGAAAATTGCGAAAGTGACCGCTATAAAAGCCAGAGGGGCTGTCGAAAGTTGGTACTACAACTTCGAAAAGAAACCGGACGTGCGAGACGTGTTTCCCGCCGCCCTTCTTCAGCCGACGACGGCGAGGCAGGCCCGCCGACGGATGACTTGGGACATGCCTTCGTTTTCGCCGAAATGCAAGCTGACCAAAGAGTTCGTGTCTTGGATTTGCAGTGCCGGCGGTGGCGGAAAAGATATGAACCAAGCGGAACAGCTGTGCAAGAAGATTTTGAAGTATTGCAAGTACTGCTGCCCGAATCTGGACGAATATTTCGAGGTGACAAGAAGTGTCGTCGAATATTGCGTCGGCTCTGTCGAGCACCTCCAAAAGTTCATGACGTTCCTGGAGGAAGAGTGCAAACTGGCAAGTGCGGGAGTGATCGCATACTTGCAGTCGCTAAGCCACTGCTTGGACTTTTTGAGATTCCAAGAACTCCGGGCCGACTCCATTGCCACTCTCGTCACGACCGAAGTCTTCCTTTCCAGAGCGAAGCAGTGTCTGAGGTAGAAAATGCGGGTCGAATGGAAAACGGTGCTTTCTATCGAGCATTTGGAGAGCGTGAACTGTTGGGCGTCGCTGAAGAAATTGAAGAAGGTGTTGCCGTTTTACGAAGTCTGGTTCGCCCAAGTCGTCAACCTGGCGCGAGGAGACGCGGTCGGGCCGCACGACCTGACGTTCGCGACGTCTTTCATCGTCACTGTCATGTTTTTAAAGGTGAAAGGAAGCAGGCTAATGACGTACCAGTTTCTGACTGTCCCCATGGTCCGGTCCGCCCTACGAACTGGCCTCATCGATCAGGCGCACTTCAAGACGGAGGAAAAGTACGGGTTCGATTTGTTGATCTTCACAGATTACGTACTGGACAAACTCAAGAGCTACGCGTGAATCCCACACGGTACAGACAAATAATCGAGACGGAGAGCTCGGACCTTCTGTCGGACAAAGAGCGAGAAATGATCAGCCTCGACCAAATGCACACCTCGAATGTTGCCAAAGTTCACTACCAGAAGAAGAGATCCAGGAACGTGGCGAAAAATGCGATGGTCTGCATGGAAAAGCTGATTCACAACAGCCAGAATAGCGGACAGTCGTCGGTGACACCTGGCCGTGACGAGCGCCAGAGTGAAAGCCGAGGCGAAGACGACGATGAGACACAAGGAGAGGACGGGGAGGAAACGCAAGGCGAAGGAGCTCGTGTCGCCGAGGCAGAACCGGCCGTCGCGACGAGAAGAAACAGTTTACGAAACTATGCCGGGACGCGCACCAGTAGCAAAACACAAGACGCCGCCGGCAAACGAGTTGAAGGATACGCCGCTGTTTGACAACCAACCGCAATTCTCTCCGACGAGAAGCCGTGGCGACTCCAAATCGACGCCGTCTTTGAGAGCCTCTCTCTGCAAGACGCGCGATTGACTTAAAGATAAGAGTGAACTATTTTCACCTCTTTTACTTAGATCACGAAACATGTGACAAAGATGACTCGATACAAGAGGCAAAAGAAGTCGAAAATACAAAACCTCTCCATTTATCATCAAACGAAACTTTCACTCGTTTTTCTTCATCAGGTAAACAATCTGGAAAAGTAAAACTATTGTCTTGAAACTTTATTTCGAGAAAATATAATTTTTATACAATAGAGCTT
>JBCBVC010000273.1:0-2392 GCA_039817845.1 Cyanobacteria bacterium J06642_2 | reverse complement strand
TTCGAGCTGTTTAAGCATATATCCAACGTCAACTACATCTACTTATTGGACCGTAGGTATTGACCAGACGATTGCGCACCATATCCACCTTAGGAATTAAGCGCTTCTGACGCGATAGACATAGATTGGCGTAGGTTGGCATCACCGCTCCCCAGCGGATTTCGGGAGGAGCAACCCGATCTACATTCCAATCCGGAAAACCCGAAGGTGGGATAACGAACGAGCCACCTGAGAACGGTGAATCAGTACGGTTGGCACAAACCACGTACACGCGGCTGTCTTCAGCCTTCGTTGCCGTCAAAAGCCGCCGCTCTTGCGGCTCGCTCCACGCACAAGACCACGTCACGATATCGGCTCCTTTGAGTGCGAGTAAACGTGCCGTCTCCGGAAAAAGTCCGTCGTAACCCAGCAACATGCCAATGCGGCCGCAAGGTGTGTCGAACACCGGCAATTCGTCACCGGCTTTGGCCCAAGTGCGCATCTGGGGTGAGAGATGGGTTTGTCGATAGCAACCCATTTCGCAACCATCAGGCCCAATAAGTACGGCACTCTGCGCAATCGCTCCCGCTTCAGCCCGAACCAGCGGCACCACAATCGTGCAACCGTATTGTTTGGCGATCGCTCCCACGTCAGCGATGTATTGCTCGGCGCGAGCGGCTAGCTCAATGGCTGCTGATTCGCCGAGTCGCCATGTGGGAGAAGGAGAGAGTTCGGGCAGCACGAGTAGCTCGATGCCTAATTTGGCCGCGTGAGCGATCGCATCTAGCGTTTCATTCCAACTATGAGTTTGGTCTGTGGCGTGGGCTTGCACGGCAGCGACTTTGGTCGTATTGACTTCGGGAACGAGGGGCTGGTTGAGGTAGGTGGCTAGCGGAGTCTCGGCAAATGGTTTGCCTAATTCTTGATAGAGTTCTGGACGGCGATCGGCAAAGCGATCGCCTTTACCCATCCACGTTTTGCGACGCGATCGTTCGAGGTCGATCTCGACGGTAATGAGACCGTGGGTATCGTCATCAATCCGACGAACGACATGACCGTCAGGGTCGACAACCATGCTGCCACCCGGATAGTAAATGCTGCGCTCCACCCCTGACTTGGTTGCTGCTGCAATCCAGACCCCGTTCTCGTAAGCCCGAGCGGGCACCCACATGTCGGCCTGATCCATCGCGAAAAAATTGGCCATGTCGACGATGAGTTCAGCTCCATCTAGAGCCAAACAGCGGGCAATTTCAGGAATGCGACCGTCGAAACAAATGAGCAGGCCAATCCGACCTAGAGCCGTATCGACAACCGGACAGCCTTTCACGCCACATTCAAACCAGTTGCGATCGTGGGTGGCGAGGAACTGTTTTTGATAGTGGATGGCGATCTGGCCGCGATCGTCCAAGAGCACGCCGCTGTTGTAGACTTTGCCCGTTGTTTCGTCGAGTTCGGTAACGCCGCTGGCAATGTGAAGACCGTAGCGCTGACACTGTGCCGCCATCGCTGTGACAAAAGGCCCCGACAGAGGTTCGGCTAATGCTCGGCAATGGTCTGCTGAATCGAACAAGTAGCCGGTATTCATGCATTCAGGAAACACGACTAAGTCGGCTTCCTGGCGAGCGGCTTCGGCAGCGTAGCGCTCTAGCAGGGAAATGTTGAATTCGATATCGCCAAGTGCCGCGAGGGTCTGAACCACAGCAACTCGAATCATCTGATTAGTCACGGTAATCGTCCTCAACAAACGTCACGTCCAGCAGCAGCCTGAGGCAAAAAATTTTGCGGTAGGGAGCTTATCAACTCAGCAGTTGTGGCAATTACGAGCAGGATTTAGGGGGACTAATGCGTACCTACGTTGCCGGGCGTTCATTTGAGATTTGCCCGTGAGGTCGGCCCAAGGTTTCCTTTACCAAACCGTGGGCTCTAAAGGGCCACTGTTTTTGCTCGCCTTTGCGAAAGCCCTATTTTGGCAAACGACCTACATAGTTTCTGTATTCCTAGGGCATTATGGGGCTACACGTCCTGTTGCACCATACGACGCTGGTATCTGAGCCGGAAATCGAAATGATTGTGGAAAACGGATACTGCTACCAGCTATGGCCCGCTGGCGAGCGTGTGGAAAGGCAATACTGCTACGCATGCGCTGCGCTTTACACAAAGAGGTATGCGCTTCGGGAGCGGTTCTGACTCAACATCAGCCCCTGCGTTTCAAAACCTGATGGTTGCCTTCAGTTCCTCACCGAGCATAGATTTAACCGGATATCGCCACAGCGAGACAACTGCACCACTTTCATTTAGCAGGTCACTTGTCATCATTTTTCCTGAACTTCGGACATTCAATAGTCCGGACAGTTTAGAGGTTGAAGTTAGAAGAAAGGCGTCCACCATGTAGAGTGCAGATGTCACTCAAAAC
>JBCBVC010000272.1:0-2412 GCA_039817845.1 Cyanobacteria bacterium J06642_2 | reverse complement strand
AGATGCAGGCTTAGTATGTTCTTGCAGCTTGTTGACGACAGACGTAACGCTGTTCTCGCCATGCCCAATACCCGCGAGCAGATCTTCCGTACAAGGATAGTTAAAGCGCTCGGCTACCTTGAGCATGCGCTCGGATTTGAGCAGTGCTTCTAAACCGGCCTTGCCAAGCTGCCGTTCCAGCAGCTGGCGACCGCGCGTGATGTTTTGTTCGCGATGCGATCGCTTATACCACTGTCGTATCCGGTTGCGGGCGCTGGCTGTAGCGACGAAGTTCACCCAGTCCAAACTGGGATGCGCATTTTTTTGCGTCACGATTTCGACGATGTCGCCGTTGCCGAGAGGCGTATCTAGCGTCACCATCTTGCCATTCACCAATGCTCCAGCGCAGTGGTTGCCCACTTCAGTGTGGATGCGATAGGCGAAATCGACCGGGCAAGACCCCTGCGGCATTGCGAACAGATCGCCCTTGGGCGTGAAAACATAAACTTCACTTTCAAATAAGTTCTCGCGGACGTTATCGAGATACTCGCGCGCGTCTTTAACATCCCCTTGCCACTCCAGCAGTTGGCGCAGCCAGATAAATTTCTCGTCTTCTCCCTGCGCAGGGGCGGAAGCTCCCACTTCCTTATATTTCCAGTGGGCGGCAATCCCGTATTCAGCCACGTGGTGCATCTCCCACGTGCGGATTTGGACCTCGACAGGGCGACCTTGAGGACCAATGACGGAGGTATGCAGCGATTGATAGCGATTGGGCTTGGGCAAGCCGATGTAGTCTTTAAAACGACCAGGAATGGGGCGGAAATGGCTGTGGACAGTCGCCAGAGCGCGGTAGCAATCAGCTTTATCCGTGACGATGATGCGGACGGCTGCGAGGTCGTAAATTTCGTGAAACTCTTTTTTCTGCCGTCGCATCTTTTGGTAGATGCTGTAGAGATGTTTAGGCCGCCCGCGAATCTCGGCGTTGTCCACCCCTTCAGTCACGATCTGCCGGAGTAGGATGTCGATAAACGTCTCGATCTGGGCTTCTCGCTGAGCTCGTTTTGTCGAAATTAGATCGCGAATGTGCTGGTAAGCTTCAGACTCGAGATATTTGAACGCTAAATCTTCTAGTTCCCACTTAAAGTGCCAAATCCCAAGGCGATTAGCCAGTGGAGCGAAAATAGCTCGGGTTTCGTCAGCAATGCGTCTTTGTTTGTCGACAGAGAGATGCTCTAGGGTACGCATGTTGTGCAAGCGGTCGGCTAGCTTGACAACAATCACGCGAATGTCCTGGGCCATGGCCAGGAACATGCGGCGAAAGTTTTCCGCCTGCTGTTCGGTTTTGCTAGAGAAGTTGAACTTGGAGAGTTTGGTGACGCCTTCAACCAACTCGCGCACTTCGGCCCCGAATTCAGCTTCGAGTTCTTCGGGGGTGACCTCTGTGTCTTCCACCACGTCGTGCAGAAAACCAGCAGCTACCATAGCTGCATCACTACCTAGATCCCACAGCAGTCCCGCAACCTGGATGGGATGGATGATGTAAGGCTCACCCGACTTACGGGTTTGATCGACGTGCAAATTGTAGCCAAAGGCAAAGGCTCGCCGAATTAAGTCAACATCTTTAGATGCATACGTGCGGGACGGACTGACGATCTCTTCCCCCGCCGGGCTATCCCAACAGGCTTGCAGCCAGTCAGGCAATTCAACTGCAATCGTATTTTTGACGACAGTGAGAGGACTCATGCTCGAGCGATCGAAACCGCGTGGGAATGGCTCAAATTGGGTTTAGTGAACTGGTACCGCCCGACTTACGACTCAAACGATGTTGGGCGTTTCTAATTCGGGTTCGAACAGAAACGCAACCCGCATACTACCGAGGATATGTTCAGTCTAAGCGCAAGTGAAGAATACTTGACAAGATACTACGTTCGGCGATGTCGGCACAATTGAGACGAATGCCTAGGTGTTCGATTGACGTAGATAAAGATGGCGATCGCGTGACTCGATTCCGGCGATCGCGCCTCACAAAGTCTTTCACTCTATATCTATTAGAGAATCTATTATTCGAAGTCAATGATTCGGAGTCAATGGAGCTGATGCGCTCTGGCCTAACTTGAATATCTCGTCAAACAGGAGAACCTACAGAGACCTAACTTGCCTGACGATGAGAGCATTGAATCGTGAGTTATATCGATCCTGCTCTATAGCAGTCGCCAAGCGGCTTAGAACGTTTTAGCTATTCAGAACCCAGTCTCAGTCAGTGCCACCACGTCCAAACTCAACCGCCAAGAGCGACAGGTCTCACAGGGCAAACGCATACTCACCCGGCGAGGATGGTTGAAAAGAAATCGTTATTCCATCCAGCCTTAAGTCGTTTCGCCTTGATGCCAGCCTTGGTAGACCTATCTTGTTTGAGTAGATTCAACGCTAGAT
>JBCBVC010000271.1:0-2415 GCA_039817845.1 Cyanobacteria bacterium J06642_2 | reverse complement strand
CGCTGAGAAATTTCATAAGCCCCGCCCGACCCCTGCTCGACCATCGCATTCGCCCATTTAGGGTTCAATAACTTGGTGCGATACTCCACCCGCAACACGTTTTCTAGCGATCGTGGGGTTGTATTGCGGGAGAAACTTTCGACAAAACTAGCCGTTACTTTCTGCTGACTCTGCATTTCTGCGGCCCGCTTGAGGCCGCCCGTATTGGCGTAATATTCCTGAATATCCGTCAACCCATATTCCACAGAGTCGATCTGCTGCACGACGCGATCCGTACTTTTAAGTAACGCATTCAACACGTCCGGACGGGCCTGCCCTTTATCGTTTCTGCCATAGCTAAACGTATTGCGACCTTGCCAGGTCTGTCCCAATTCATCCCCCGATTCCCAGTTAGAGTCAACCACGCGATCTCCCACCATCGAGCCAAAATCTCCAGACGGATTTGAAAATAATCGCGCTGACGGATTGTCTACTCCTCGATCTTGCAAATCCAAAGCGTGTTTGCGAATAAAGTTTTGTTCTACAGGCTCATCTGCCGCCGCTGCTCTCTGAAACAAGTCATCCAATAATTCGATGATATTGATAAAACTGTCCCGAAAAATCCCCGATAAATTGGCCAACACGTCGATGCGAGGATGCTGCAACTCTTCTAAAGGAATGAGTTCGTAACGCACGATGCGTCCCGTTCCTTCTTTAAGCGGTTTAGCTCCCACCAATTCCAACAAGATACCAATCGATTCTCCTTTAGTTTTGATGGCATCCAGTCCCCACAACATCACCGCAACCGTTTCGGGATATGCTCCCCCGTGCTCTTGCTGATGCTGTGCGATGATATCGAGCGCGATCGCCCGCCCCCGTTCGTAAGCCGCTGGAGAAGGCATCCGATACGGATCGAGGGCGTGGACGTTACGTCCCGTCGGCAATACCCCTGGCCCGTCACGCAACAAATCGCCGCCAGGTGCAGGAGGAATATATTCCCCATTCAAACCGCGAATCAGATTAACAAGTTCGTCTCCTGTTTGAGCTAACAAGTCGCGCACCTGGATAGCAGCTTCTAGCTTGTCTGCTTCATTCTCCGACTCCAAATGCAGCATCAAAGCCTCGCGTTCCTCACCCGCAACAACTGCGGAGATCGCCGCTGTAGGCAAATCGTCTCCCAAATAGGCTTCGAGATAGCTAGTCAGTTCGTCTGTGCTAGGGCAATGCCCCAACACGTGCAATCCCGATGAAAACAACCGCTGTTCCAGCACTTGCAAATATTCGTAAACCTGCGCTAGATAGCGATCGAATGCCGATGCGCCAAACAAATTCACCGTATTTATCGAGAATGCCATGCCCATGTGTTGCAACTCGGCCATCGGGCAGTCAGCATACAAGCCCGCATCCCCAATCTTTTGACATATAGCCGCTTTCAAAGGGTAGTTTTTCTCTGGTTCTTCTCGATACTCGGCAATCAAATCTCGTAAATTGAGCAATTCCTTATACAACCCGGCTCGTCCATATGGAGGAACGTTGTGCGAAATAAGTACGCCATAACCGCGTCGTTTAGCCAACATCGATTCCGACGGATTATTGGCCGCATAGATATAAAGATTGGGCAGGTTCCCCAAGAGAATATCCGGCCACGAATAGCCCGTATTTCCTAGTGGCGAACCCGGCAACCATTCCACCGTGCCGTGCATGCCAAAATGCACGATGGCATCCGCACAAAACTCGCGTTGCAGCCATTGATAAAATGCCGCGTATTGCGGATGAGGTGTTAAGTCCCGCTCGAACATCAGCCGCATCGGATCGCCTGACAAGCCTAACGGAGGCTGTACGCCAATCCACACGTTCCCGAACTGAACTCCACCTAGTAAAAAGCGATCGCCTAAGGTGCGAATCCCACTTTGAGTGAGAGACTGCCACTGTTTTTCAATGCGCGAAGTGAGCAAATATCCCAACCACTGTTCCAACGTGCGTGCGTCAACCGTCGCAGTAGCCGCAAGATCGAGAGTGGCATTATCAGCCAGCTGACCGACAAACAGCTCGTCGGCATGCTTCACCTTGTCAATCAAGATGTCTCCGTTTTCAGGTAATTCGCCGACCTCATATCCCTCCGATCGCAGCGCGTGGAGCAATGCCAAAAGCGATTCAGGTACATTGAGTAACGCTGCCGTGCCCGTCGCCCCATATCCAGGCGGAAAACCATAAAGCAAGATCGCGATTTTGCGCTCTTCGGGCGGTTTTTGACGCAGCTGGATCCATTGGCGCACGCGCCCGGTCAGGCGTTGTACCCGCTCGGGTACTAGATAAATGCGATCGCCTACTAATCCTCCCAACGGAATTGCATCAATGGCTCCATCTAACTCAGGCAAAGCGTAAAGCACCACGCTCTGTAAGCCGCCAATGCCTTTTCGCGTCCACGAGTAGATG
>JBCBVC010000270.1:0-2428 GCA_039817845.1 Cyanobacteria bacterium J06642_2 | reverse complement strand
GAAGGGATTGGCCAAATTACAGGACCTGGTTGAGGGGTGGAAGTTGGCCAGCCTGCACACTTAGCAGGAAAAGTCAGCTGGAACTGCGCGGCATCTCCTGCCTACCACTGGAACTGTGCCCACCAGCCAAGCAAGAAACCTGCGTCTCCCGCTCCTTCGGACGAGTCGTGAGCTCGTTACCGGAGCTGAAGGAGGCGCTCGCGTTGCGGACGACCCGCCTCGGGGAGAAATTACGAGCGCAACGCCAGGCCGCGACGTCGTTACAAGTCTTCGCCCGCACCAGCGCTTTCGACGAGAACCCTTACTCGAATGCCGTAACCGTAACGTTGCCGACAGCGACCAACCACACGCCCGCACTACTCGGACATGCTCTGCGCGGCACCGAGGCCATCTTTCAAGCCGGGTATCGCTTTAAAAAGGCAGGTGTGATTGCCATGGGACTCTTGCCAGAGACCATCGAACAAGGGCATCTGTTCGAGCCGCCGCGAGACCGACAGCGCGATCGCGAGCTGATGTCCGTCGTCGACAGTCTCAATCGGCGCTTCGGTAGCGGAACCGTGGGGTTTGCTGCATCAGGCATGAAACGACCCTGGCAAATGCGATGCTCGCGGCGCTCGCGGCGATTCACGACCCGGTGGGACGAGCTGCAGCGAGTAACTGCCCGGTAATACAATGCGGCGGGAGAACGACGGCATCCGGTTGCCCAGGGAAGCGATCGCCTCTTGCCTGGAGTAAAGTCGATCGTCGGGAGCAGACCTATTTTCATGCAACCGCGCTCGCGGTTCCAGACCTGGAGCTCGCTCGCCCGCGTATCTAAAGCCGCTTAAATGAGCGAACTTCAATCGACAACTGAGGGTCTGATTCCCCGTCTGCATGCAGCGTCACGAATTACAGCGTCCGAAGGGTGCGGTTGAACGGAGTCGAGCCGCGCAGCGTGTGAGCGGAGTGAAATGATAACCCGCCCCTTGGGGCAGGGATGTTCATGAAGTGGAGACGTTCTGCTGACTCGATGCAGACTTAAGTAAAAAGCACCATGTCGTCACCGATTTTGGTAAGAGGCGCATGGGAAAAATAAAACTTGGAATGACGAGCCTAAATAGCAGAAGTAGTACTATGTGAGATACCATTCAGCGTTCCGTTGAAGGATATCTAAACAACATGACGAATGACAGAATAACGACATTGCTCGAAGCGGTAAAGTCAGCCAGCGAGCAATGGAAGTCAGCATTTAATTCGGGAAATGCTGCCGGTTGTGCAGCTCAGTACGAGCAAAATGCAGTCATGCATGCCAGACCATTCGGTACCTTTACAGGAACAGAAGACATTCAAGGCTTTTGGCAAAACCTAATCGATGATGGCTTTTCAGATGTTGAATACGTAGACCCGTCAATAGAAGTTATCGATGAGAAGAGCGCACAATTGAAATCTGGCTGGAAAATGAACAAAGCTAGTGGAGTCATTCACAAAGAGCTGTGGATATTGCAATTAGATGGAACCGCTAAACTCCGAGAAGATGATTTTGAAGCCATAAGCTAACCCATTGTTGGAGCGATCGCATTTCAACACCTTACGGACCGGAAAAGACGCCAATCCAGCCACAGCGATCGCAATCGTAGTGAATGGGTGGATCGTCGAACGAAAAAGGAGCCTTGCATTGGGGGCACATACTCGTCCAGTAGGGATGAGAGCGCGGATACTCAATCTCCACATCACTCACTTGAGCCCAGATACTAGCGATCGCGATGAGATCGTTCCCGTACCAAGCCAAGCCTTCGGGCGTCCACAGCTCCTCCTCGTCAGGGATTGCTCTCCCTTCAATAAAATCCGGGCAGCGCTCGCCTATCAACTCGACCGGATGAACCGTGCAGAGGAGATAGGGATTGGCGGTGTAGTAATGACAGGCTCGCAACTCATGCTCAAAAAACGCACCGTCCCCTCTACCCTACTTATTTCCAAACGGAAAAGTTTCTGATGCCCTGTCGCCAGGAAGAGCGATCGCGTATGTGATAGAGCCAATCCTGTTATTCCAACGGTGCTTTAAGTTCGAATTTCGCCCTCACCAAAGGGTTAAGCAGGTTGAATGTGGGAATGTTTCTCGACCGTGCGAGCATCACCGCTGTCCGAGTCCCACCCTTAATCTCGCCATCACGCTCCGGTGCCCAATAGACAACGAACTCTGAGGGGCGATCGAGGGTGCGACCCAACACTTGAAAGATGTTTCGAGTATGGAATGCCCGTTCTATTTCCGATAGAGCAGACCAGACCGGATGAATGTCGGAAGCGAGTTTCGCAGCAGCGAACCATTCCGGCGAGTTCGTTGTCTATTGGGCACCGGAGCGTGATGGTGAGATCGAGGGGGGGACTCGGACAGCCGTGATGCTCGCACGGTCGAGAAACATTCCCACATTCAACCTACTCAACCCGTTAG
>JBCBVC010000269.1:0-2442 GCA_039817845.1 Cyanobacteria bacterium J06642_2 | reverse complement strand
AACATGGAGTGATGACCATTCAGAGCTTTCAGGGGCTATGCCCGCAGGTATCGAGGCGATCGCTTCAGCGCGATCTCAAGCGATTGGTCGAAAACCAATTGCTCGTCGCGGAAGGCAAAACCAATCAGCAGATCTATCGAGCTGGCCATCTTATGACAACTTGCGACAAGCTGTAAGGTAGGAGGCTAATGTCCGAGCGATGTCCATTACGTATCGTCAATAAATCCCGGCACCGTCACATCTTTGTGCGGAGTACAGTGGACATACTTGGTTGCTCAGCTGCCTGACATGCCGAAGCTGAAAGTATTGGAAGCCCTGCTGGAGGAACTACAGTCCCTCAAACGGCAGCCGGTCAGTGAAGAGAGCAGGACTGTCCTCCAACAAAATTTGCAAAGTAAGTTGGGTGTTGTCGTCGCCAAAGCAGCTGAAATAACCGCTGACTTGGGCATTGAAAGCCTTGCGACTGACCTGCTGATCGCGTTCGATCGCCTAACGCGCAATCCCGTGCAGGTCGATCCTGGATGCTTGGCAAAGGTTGAGATTGTCGATGCGTTGCGAAAGCTAAAACAGCGGGAATACGACCTGTTCGTGCAGGGCAGCCGCTACGAGCAATGGGAACCGATTTGGGGCGGGCAAGAAGATCGGGCCGGACATTTGCGAGGCCGGTGCGCACTGGCACTAGCGGAGCTGGGTTATGCAGATGCATTACTGGTTATTGGCAACATGCTGGCCGACCCTACCGTGGAAGCGAGGATGGGGGCAGCGCAGGCTGTTGCTTGCTATGGCAGCACTTATGGCATTCCTTTGCTGCGCTTGCGGGCGATAAGTGGAGAAACGTCACCTCAGGTTTTGGAAGTCATTTTTACTAGCCTCCTAGCTCTGTGCCAACCGCAAACGCAGGCGATTGAGTTTATCGCTAAATTTCTAGACTCCGAGATCGCGGAGGCACCTGCAGTAGCAGCGATCGCCCTGGGAGATTCTCGCAATCCCGAGGCTTTTCAGGCGCTGCAGGCGTGGATTGCTCGACCAACCGAGACAGAAAATCTGCGGGTGGCATTTGCGGCAATGGCAGCCATGTGCTTGCCGGAAGCGTTCGACTATTTGATTGATGCGATCGAGCGAGGGACGGATGTCGAGTCGGCGATCGCCTTTGAATCTCTGAACATCTATCGTGGTGACACTGCTATCTGGGAACGAGTTGAGACTGCTTTATCGAATCGAAATAGCTGAGTGGTCGGGCCTGTTCGGTTCAGACGCGAGAATTTAATCAAAAGTTAGATGGGGCGTGAGGGACTTGAACCCCCGTAAGGCAAATTATGAGTTTGCTGCCTAAACCGCTCGGCCAACGCCCCTGACAGTCTTGACTGCATGATAACGCCTCCTGAGAAGCCGCTGAAGGACGAGGCAATGGCGGCTCTTTTCGAGCAGGTCCCCGTTTGCTTTGGGCAAGGGCTATCTGTGGTAACCGTCAAGCAGCTTTGCACATTATTTTAGCTATCCAGAACCCCGTTGTTGTCAGTGCTTCCACGTTCAACCTAAAACGTTAAGTGCTATGAGTTGGCGTGCCGTAACAAAGAGATTTGGGGGCTCAGAGAGCGGCTGTGGTATTCGTTTGAGCTCGAAAAATATGATTTTTCTCCACCAGAAAGCAAGCTGATTTACTCATTTTTATTAAAATTTCAATTTTTCCTAGGGTAATTACGTATTAATATTGCTTTTGCTTGGCAATGCACGCTTGTCCTAGCTTAAGAGTTCCGTATCTCTTGGAAGAGAGTACGGTCTCAATCCCTTCGCCAGGGCGGGTTAGTTGCCGATTAGCTTGCGTACTCTACAACAGACTTGCCAATTGATAACTCTATTCAGTCAGGAAACGAGCACTTCTCGTTTCTTGCTGTTGATGCATGCGAGATGTCAATGGGAGTTAGAGGGTGTCGGAGCAGTTCAATCGTGCGTGGCAGGCTGTCCAGAATCTTCGCGACACTCAAAAATGCGCGCTCATGTTGTTTCTCATCGGGAAGTACCTGAGAGATGAAGGAGAGTACGTGTCATTTACGCATCCGACTATTCCAGTTTGTTTTGTCGGTGTCTTGGCTGACGCTCGCAACGGAATGGATTTACTTTTGCAGATTGAAGAGTATTTAAGTGACTCCAACAACTTTCCTGTCTCATCCCGAGCCTTGGCGATCGCGCAATTCGACAGACTGTTGGAACAATATTTGGCAGACGATGAATCGGACGGGATGGAGTGAAGCGATCGCGAGCATTTTGTCCGATTCTATATCTACAATAGTCCGGACAGTTTTGAGAGTGAGATACGAGGAAAGCCGCCCACCATGTAGAGTCCAGATGTCAATCAAAACACTCTGATGGACAGCCTTACAGATATCCTACCGGGTCTGCTGGACACAGCAGGCCATTTCACAAACCCCAACGTCAGTTTCT
>JBCBVC010000268.1:0-2489 GCA_039817845.1 Cyanobacteria bacterium J06642_2 | reverse complement strand
TTGGACAGAAGCATCAAGGTCGTCAAATTGATTCAGTAACAAGAGCTTTGAGCTTCTGTCCAATGTCGAGCCGATATCGCCTAAACCTCTACGGCATTCATGGAGTTCAGAGACAATCGCATCATAGCGATAACCTAAACGAACTCCGTTGGAAATGGCGGATGGCAAAGGAAGACGGACGATATATTCGCTGGATTCTATTTAAAAACGGACTCCTCTTAAAAAAAGGTCGTTTTCATAGAGCGATACTCAGATATCGGTAAGTTAATGGCAGCGTTAGCGATCGTTGGCTAGAAGCGATTGAGGGGTTCGGCCTCGCTATGCATTGGTGTCTCCCGCGCGCTCGCGAAGTCCCCGCAACTTAGTCACTCCTCCCGCCGCCAGAGCTACCAGAATGCCGATCGCGCTAGTGGGCTCCGGAACCGGATCGGCTTCGAGCACGACGCGATCGAAGTTCACTTCATTCCCGCTGTCCGAGAGCGTGCCAAACAGTCGAATTTCGAGCGGTTCCGACAGATTCGGATCCCCTGCCTTCGCCGTGTAAGAAACTGACGCTGTCTCAAACGTACCCTCCGCGATCGCCAACCCGTTGTCATCAGCCGCCAACACCGTCCCACCCGCCAACAGCTCGATGCGATAGCCGGGAAATCCGGTAAACAGGTCGATCCCTGGATCTGCAGGATTGCCTACGTCCACCGATAACGCGTACGTCGTATCGACCTCCAACACGGACGACAGCGTTTGAGTCAACGCCACCTCTCCCGAACCGGGAGCTTGGGGTAAAAACAGCGTGCCGATATTTCGCCCCTCGGGAATCCCGTCCGGATAAAAGACCGCACTCGGACTCCAGACACCCGGATACCCCGTCCCCAGATTGCGATCGCCTGCCTCATCAGGGATCAGGTCGGCAGGGTCGAGCAGACTCCAACCGGGAGCGTCCGCAAACGTAAACACCTCCCCAGTGCCAGGTACGGGAGGCAAATTGGTCGTATCGGGTTGCTCGAACCCCGCATTGACGATGGCGATCGCGGCGGCTTTGGCTTCCCCTACGGTGCTAAAGCTGGTCGCGAGCCAAACGAGCGGTGACGTAGCCATCGCCCCAGCGACCCTTCTCCAAGTCAGAACCATGTCAGTGATTCCCGCAACTCACGCCGCCAGCATCGTATCAGTCCTCCATAACCACGCGATGTCGAGCTCCATACCGCTCTGGGTAAATGAGCACGGCGATCGCTTCCAAGCTCGTGCTTCAGACTATTCACGGACGCACTCACCCACCGCTCGAACGCTCGCACCTCAAACCTATCGCGGTCTCGCCTGGAGAGCGGGAATCAGATCGTCGAACTCTCGAATGTCTGAATGTCTGGGAGATCGTCTAATTCAATGGTTTCCCCCATCGCCTTGAAATAGGCTTGCTCTGCGGCCACCTGCTCTCCCCGAGTGGTGTACCGGCGAAAACTACTCTCAGACTTGTGCCGCGTCAGCTTCCTGGCATGCATCGAATCCAACCCGCTCAAAATCAACTCCACTGCATACGCGTGGCGGAATCGATGGGGATGAGGGTTCTCAATCCCGGCCAACCCGCCCAAACCCTTAACGATTTTGTAGATGCCGCTGACTCCCAATCGCTCTCCTACCCGCCCTGGCGATAAAGACACGAACAGCGGCCTCTCTCCATCCCACTCCTCCTCTATCTGAGCATCGCGCCACCTCAGATAGTCGTCGACCAGCTCTCGCGCTGTCTGTTTGAGCGGCACTCGTCCCGTACTGTCTGCTTTCGCCTGGCGAATCGTCAGGCGAATCCCGTCATAGTCTTCCACGTTCAAGGCCGAGACTTCGGCTCTGCGCAACCCGTGGGCCAACACCGCCACCAACGCCCGATCGCGGACTCTTGTCCGCTCCCGCCACTCGATCGCTGCCACCATTGCGGCCACGTCTTCGGGATTGAAGTCGTTGGGAGGAGGGTCCGGTAGCGTCTCCAGAAAGATAGCTTGGCAGGCATTCACGGGTACTTCGGTGGGATAGGCCAGCGTCATCCATTTAAAAAAGGCTTTGAGGGCGGCGATCGCCCGATTGCGGGAGCTAGGCGCTAAGGTCTGTTCGGACAGGTGAATTCGATATTTGGCGAGATCTCGTCCGTCGACTTGAGACCAACTCAGCTCAGCCCAGTCGAGAAAGCGATGCAGTTCGCGACGGTAGGCACGGGTGGTGTTGGCTGAAAGCGAGCGCGCTTGGAGAAATTCCTCGACGCGCAGCTTGCTGATATTGGTCGCACCAGAGTGTTGCGGGGGTACGGGACGACCGCCTCGATAGGAGACGAGGGTGAGATGGGGGATATGGTTGGAACGCATGGCACTATGCTACCGAGAGTGACTCGAAAAAGCGATCGCGAGCTCGACGCGTATCCAACATCTACGAAACCATTCTCCTTGGAGATACATTCGCGATGCTCCTGGGAATTACCCTCGACTCCAAATCCTCCCAAGACCTCG
>JBCBVC010000267.1:0-2528 GCA_039817845.1 Cyanobacteria bacterium J06642_2 | reverse complement strand
CTGGAAAGTGACTCGCCGCCTGCGAGTCGACACCAAAGCCGAAACCTACAACAGCACTTACTACATCAACGATGTCCCCTGCACTCTGACCGAACTGCACGAGCAACTGGCAGAGATGCATATCTACCCCGATGGCTACAACGTTGTCCTGCAAGGGGACGTCACCGGCATCATTTCCATGAACCACCGCGAGCGGCGGCAGATTATTGACGAGCTAGCCGGGGTGGCGAATTTCGATCGCAAAATCGACCAAGCAAAAAACAAACTCGAAGCTTGCCGCGAGCAAGAAGAACGCTCCGGCTTAGTCATGCGCGAGCTAGAAGAACAAAGCGAGCGCTTGGTCAAAGAATGCGAAAAAGCCGAGAAATACAGTCAACTGCGCAAGCAGCTAGAAGAATACGAGCTATGGCGAGAGGAACTGACTCGACGACACGTGCGCACGCAGATCCATCAGGCCCAGTTAGAGATCGATGCAGCTAAAAAAGAAGAGGTTGAGGCAGGTGAAAAACTCACCGAAATCACTCAGACGATCGCTGCTGACGAAGCCATTTTAGAAACCCTCAACAAAGAAGTCCGGCAACTGGGCGAAGCGGAATATCTAGAGTTGCAAAGCCAACTGGCCCAAGCCAAAGCCCAACGCCAGCAACACAGCGATCGCATCGACACTTGGACTCAAGAGCGAGAAGCTGCCGCCAACGGCATTCAGCAAGCCGAAAACCAGATTCGCCAACTCCAGCAGGCCGATACTGACCTAGATACTCAACGCAAAACTCTTGAAGGCAAGCGACCCGAACTGGAGGCCAGCCAAAAAGCAAAACAGGAGGCATTGGAAAATGCCCGCGAGCAAATGCAGGCGATCGCTCAGTCTTCCGATGCCTGGGCCAAGCAGCACAAATACATCACCGAACAACTGAATCAAAACCGGCAGCTAGCCGAACCGCTGGAACAAAGCCGCATTCGCCTGACCGAGCGCATCCAACAGATGGAGCGCCTGAAAGCAGACGGGCAAACCGAGCTGCAACACCTAAAAGCCTGGTTGGACGAACGGGCTGCAATCGGTCGGGATCTGAAAGCCAAGAGCGAAACCGCCGAAACCGAAGCTCAGGAATTGGGCCAAGAGCTAGCCGCATTGCAAGCCGAACTGGAAACCAATCGAGCCACTGGCGATCGCTTGCGGGTGGAATGGCAGGAGCAACAGCGCAAGCTCGACAAACTGGAAACCCGCCAGCAAGTCTTGCAAGAAACTCGCGGTACGCGAGCGGTCAAAACCATTTTGGACCACGGTCTGAATGGCGTCTGCGGCCTCGTGGCACAGTTGGGACAAGTGCCTCCCGACTTTCAGCTGGCACTGGAGATTGCCGCCGGTAGCCGACTCAACAACATCGTGGTCGAAAACGACAATGTGGCGGCCCGTGCCATCTCTATCCTGAAGCAGCAACGAGCCGGACGAGCTACGTTCCTGCCCCTCAACAAAATTCGCGAAGCTCGCCCGCTGCCCATGCGTCGCTGGCCGGGGGCTGTAGACTATGCCCTCAACCTAGTTGAATTCGACGATCGCTTCCGAGACGTCTTCGCCTACGTCTTCGGCCACACCATCGTGTTCGAATCTCTCGACCAAGCTCGCAGCTTTATCGGTCAACAGCGCATCGTCACCCTCGATGGCGAATTGCTGGAAACTTCCGGAGCCATGACCGGCGGCACCCACAAGCAACGGCAGAGCCTCCACTTTGGAGCAACAGAATCTAACGAGATTGCCGAAGTTCGTCGTCGCTACGAAGACTTGACCGGATTGCTAGAGGCGATCGCCCCCCGCATCCAAGCCCAGCAAGAGCGAGTCAAAAGCCTCACCCAAGAATTCAACGCCGCCCGCGATATTGCCCGCCACGCCAACACCGAATACGAACGCCACCACGCCGCCGTCCAATCCCGCCAAGAGCGTTACGAGCTGCTGTGCAATGCCGCTAAGCAGCAAGTAGAGGTGGATGAATGCCGCCAGGAACTCGATCGCTGTACGGCAGAACTAGCGCCCCTGAGCGATCGCATTCGCGATCTGACCGAGAAACTAACGCAACTGGAGGAATCCTCCCTCAGTCAACGCTGGCAGGAGATGCAGTCTCTGGTGCAGCAAGCCGAGCAAGAGTTAGAGGCCAGTGCGAATGCCCTACGAGAGTTAGAGCGGCAGCAGCAAGAGATCCAGTCGCAAAAGCAGCTCAGCGGTGAAAAAGTTCACCAGCAAGAAACCCGCATTCAAGAGTTCCAGCAGCGATCGACTGACTGCCTGCGTCAGTGCGAGGAGATGACCGAGCAGATTAAAACGGTCGATGCCGAGATCGCACAACTGGATGCCCGCATTGAGGTGCTATCCAAGCGGCTGAAAGAGACTAAAGATAAGCGTGACCAGCAGGAACAGAAGGTGCGATCGCGCCAACAGCAAGCGCAGCGCCTGGAATGGGAGCAACACGCTGCCGTCACTAAACAACAAGAAAAAGAAGAGCTATGCCAACACCTGCAAGCTCAATTGGAAGAGC
>JBCBVC010000266.1:0-2538 GCA_039817845.1 Cyanobacteria bacterium J06642_2 | reverse complement strand
CGTACTTTCTGCGATTTCTCCCTACGGCGCTCCGAGGTCAATCAAGCCATACAACTTTTGTCCCCGTACTGAGCATCTAAACATAAAATGCGAGTTCGAGCATGTAGCGAACTCGCATTTTTCTATAAGCTACCAACCTACAAATATTAGCTATGCCATAGCGAATGTAGTGGTTCGACCTAAGAATTGGAAGCGAACGGGAACGAAATTTACACGAACAGGAGTACTACTGAGTTGACGGCCTCGATATCGGACTGTCGTGTCGGGCAGAACGACCCTTGAAGTCGACAAAGTGTAAGGCTGACCGCGATAAAGTAATGCCATGACTAAAGACCTCTGTTTTTTGAGAGAACTGGAGGAGTTACTAAGAGTTAGTAACTACATCAATGACTATCTAACGATCTCCACCAACGAGCTGCGATCGCGGTCACCGGAAAATTGAGATCGCGATCGCTCGCAGAATGGTTGGAAGATTTTCGGCCTCCATTCGAAAGCTCTTGTCACGTGCGCGGTGCGAGCCCATCGGCTGGCAAAGAGATGCGTAAGCCGCCCATTTCCCGAGCTTGTTGACGCTTCCGAGCTGTTGTTCTCTGCTACCCTTGGCCTGGCTATACTCCCGCTGGAGCTATCGGGATTGAAGGCAATGCGTTGCGTCTGGGTTGGTGGCTGATTGAGGGGTTGTGAGCTTACCAACTTACCTGACAAAAACTTTAATTCGCTAGCCTAAAGCTAGATGAATGCTTGCGAAGCGAATGGGTCTATATTCACGCGTTATCTTTCCTCGCTTGATGGATTGGACAATGTCTGCCGATGTTATGGAACAGCATCGCCAGCAAGTGCTCGCTCGGGCTCGGGGGAAGGTGCTAGAGGTTGGTTTCGGCACGGGTTTGAATTTGCCCTTTTATCCGGCAACGGTCGAGCAACTTACGGCACTCGACACTAACCCTGGCACCTTGGCGATCGCCGAACGTCGCTTGGCAAAGACTACAATTCCTGTTGAGAAAGTAACCCTGAATGGCGAGTCTCTGCCAATGGTCGCAGCCAGCTTCGATACCGTGGTCAGCACTTGGACACTATGCAGCATTGCTCGGGTTTCGCAAGCACTTAATGAGATTCACCGCGTCTTAAAACCCGATGGCAAGTTCTTGTTTATCGAGCACGGTCTCAGTCCAGATCGGTCCGTGCGAGTGTTCCAAAATCGTCTCAATGGCTGGCAAAAGGCGATCGCCGACGGCTGCAATCTCAATCGCAATATTCCACGACTCATCGAGGATGCCGATTTTGAGATTTTAGAACTGGAATCTTTCTATGCGAAAGGACTGCCTGGTTTTATGGGTTATTTCTACAAAGGTATCGCTCAGAAAAGGTAACAAGTAGCTATTTTACTGAGGATTTTAGTACGAGAATTAGATACTTTTGACGTTAACCTTTTTTCGCTCAGCTATCTGCGAGGCTGCAAGGTGTCGACGGTTTCGCATACGATCGCAATTGTCGGCAGCACATGTACGTACTTAACTGATGGGAATTGCGCATGACTTGTGGTTAGCCAATCGAGAGTTGGCAGATGCCAGTTTGAACTGTGCGTTCGTGCGCGGGATTGCAGATGGCAGTTTGGCACGCGATCGCTTCTCGTACTACGTCGGTCAGGATGCTTTTTTCCTGGAGAGTTTTTTGCGTGCCTATTGCATTGCCGCCGCCAAATCCCCCGACTGGCAGGGAGCCCAGGTATTTCACACGTTGGCTACTGGCGTTCTAGAAGAGTTAGAACTCCATCAAAGCTTCGCGCACCAATGGGGACTCGATTTGGCCACTGTGCGGCCAGGTCGCGCGACCCGACAGTATGTAGACTTTTTGCTGGCAACGGCTTGGTCCCAACCCAGCGGTATTACTACGGTAGCGATGCTGCCTTGCATGAAACTCTACGCCTACTTGGGTGGCGAACTCGCCCGAGATGGCATTCCCGAGCACGATTACAGCGAATGGATTCGCACGTACAGTGGTGACGAGTTTGCGCCACTGGTGAAGCAGTTGGAGGAGTTGGCCGATCGCTATGGAGCAGATACGGCGATCGCGCGCGATACCTATCGATATGCAATGCAATGCGAACTCGACTTTTTTGAAGCTGCTTGGGCCGAGGGGGCAAAGACCTAAAGAAGACGTTGGGCATCGCTTCAGCACGAGTTTGCCAGCTGCTAAAGCATTGTTGAAATCGGGATTGCGGTTCAAGTATGGCTGGCTGTTGTTTTCGATGTGGGTCGTCCATCTTCCGTAGGGGGGACAGGATGAAACATCGAATCGAATGGATGTGGGTTCGTTAGGAGTAGTGCTTAAGTCGATTAGCGTCTCGAATCTGCTCTGGCAGTTTTTTGGGGGAGGTTTGGGTAATCAATATCAATCCGCATGCCATTCGGGCTAATCACCCATTTAGGTATATTCAGTAGATCGAAAAGGGATTACCCAGCAGGTTGAGTGGAGGGCAGATAGACCTGTTGAACAACGGGGAACTGTCGTTCAACAGTCTGGCAGATGAACTCCATC
>JBCBVC010000265.1:0-2592 GCA_039817845.1 Cyanobacteria bacterium J06642_2 | reverse complement strand
CGGTCCATGTACGAGGTGTACACGCCTTCACCGAGGCTCCAGCTCATCATGTCGGGCTACACGGTGGTCGACCTCGACGTGGGGACCCTCCTCCACTGGCCCCCGCCGCCAGCGGGCATCCATCCTACCTCGTCTTCGATCACACCACAAGGACCTTCAATTTCACCCACGAGCCACCGGTCAGGTACCTGCGTGCCCCGGCCTGCGAGCTCCTGCCACCCTGCGACCGGTGGTATATCAGAGTCGCCGGCCTTCCCGGCCACTTCTGCGCCGGCTGTGGCCGCATCCTGCCCAGTTGAGTCTACTGGTGTGCCTGCTCACGCTGCTGCTGACGGTGCACAACACGCTGGCGTGCAAGAGCGCCAGTACATCGACCTCGGACAAGAAGACGACCACCCCGGCGCCAACCACCACCACTCCGGCGCCAACCACAGCGACGAAAGCTCCGACGAGATCACCACCAGCAGGTCCAACAGACTCCTGGCTGCGGCGTTTGCCCGCCATCCAGCCGTGGGGTCCTCAAGAGACCACACGCCCTCCACCACAGGAGCATCCGATAACGAGGGCGTTTCAGAGTCAGATGCAACCAGCGGCCAGCCACTGGTCAATGGTACCGAAGACGTTGACGAGAGACTTCCAACCGAAGAGGATGGGGCCTCCGCCGAAGTATCAACCTCGGCTGGAGCAACTTGTCAATCTCGACGGGCTAACGCCCACTAACTTTTCCTACCCTCTTCCTGCCAGCCCCGCCCTTCCAAATCCCTCTACTTCTGCGTGGCTGACAGACCATGAGTACCAATCTCATTTCTCTCCGCCTGTTCCTTCCCCTTCCATCGATGAATTCCTTCAAGAACGAACGAATCTCCGCCGAACTCGTCAAAGAAGAGCTGTGACACAAGAAGAACAGCATCGAAATCATCCTCATTCAACTTCTTCACCAATCCGAGCTTATGACTGCAGTAATCCCAAGCGAATCAGAGATCTTACCGCTGCTCCCGATGTCGAGTGCTTCTCGAACAAAGAAGTCTCTGGCATCAGTAACGTCACGTACCGTCTCCTGCAATACGAGCATCGCCAAGTGGTGCCCGGGTTCTCCTGTGTCGTGTTGGACACCCGCGAGGTCGCCTACTGCGGCAACTACGACCACCAGACGACCCGGCCGATGTTCAACTACGAGCTCCAGCCGATGATTGTCTCCGCCGACGAGTGTCTCCAAATGATCCGCACCCTTCGCTATAAGGATCCGAAGAATGAAGAGCACCCGTTGAAGATGGACGCGGTCAACTCCTTGGCCTACTTTGAGGTTGGGAAGACGACCACCTATGGAGGAGACAACGGCGAAAGCAAGTGCTCTGGAGACAAGTTCTATGTCAATGGGAAGACGCTTCCAGATGTCGTGGTTGCCCATCGCTTACGGATCACACTAAAGCGAGAAACTTTCACTTACTTTGATGACACTGTCTATGCCGACAGCGCCAGCATCAAGCTCAAGTGCGACTTCCACCGGCTGTCTTGCGTCACTCCTGTTGATGGAACCTACGTGTGGAACATCCCTCAGAACCGGTGCCCGCTAGCCACCAGCCGCGTCACCTCCGGGATGCTCGCCACGGACTCCTCGAACACCCAGACGTTCATGAGCACGGATGATTCTCTTGTCCGCCTGATCATCACCGGAACCACTTACCTGTGCGAAAAGAAAGTTTTCATCACTAATTATCCTGACTTATATTTGGCACCCTACACCAAAGACGCCCCTTTCACCCGTGATCTCAACCCATCGGAAGCCAGGATTTCGACATATATCAACAACCGAGACGACTACCTCTACCATCATGTGATCAACCAGGTCGAACGTGAACTCAACCGGGTTTGGCAGCAGGACTGCAACCAGCGGAACCGGCTGCGGCGCAGGGACTTCTTCCTCCGCCACAACACTCCCGGCATCGTCACGTTTAACCTCAACAACGGGACCTTCGCCACCGGCTCGGGCGATGTACTCTATTACTACCATTGCCGAGCCACGTATGTTCAAGCCATCCCCCAAGAATTTTGTTACGACTGTCTACCCGTCCAGGAGATTCAGCACAATCAACCCCAGCCAGCACCGACTCCTCAGGGCTTCTATTTCATGGAGCCGATGACTCATCGCCTCCGTACCACTGCTTCACGAGTTCCCTGCAGCGAGCAGTTTCGTTCCAAGTACGAAGCTGCCAATGGCGCCTGGATTGAGGCCAGTCCTGACCTTCGCCTAGGATCGCCACCACTGGCACCGACTGACTTCTCTTCTGCCATTCAGACGACCTGGGATCGAAACACCAAATGGGAGTCTGGAGGTTACATCCGGCCAGAAGTCCTCGACGCCAGTCAGAAATACCTGGAATTCGGCAGAATGAGAGAAACCTTGTCATCGTCACTCTCCAATCAGTGGTACAATGTCTTCCCCGGCCAAAGCGACCACGTCACCATGACCGGGCTGTTCAAGGAGAAGCCGTCGCTGGACTGGATCTCACCCGAACTCTCCTCTTGGTTCGAGTGGATGAAGACCTTCGGAATGACCATCTCATTCTTGGGAGGACTAGCGTTCTTGTGGAT
>JBCBVC010000264.1:0-2641 GCA_039817845.1 Cyanobacteria bacterium J06642_2 | reverse complement strand
TGCAAAATCACGCCAACTTCAGCACCTAAATCACGCGTAACTTCGGCAGGTAATTGACGCCAACTTCGGCACCCCAATCACGGCATCTTCAGCAGGCGATTCACGTCTAACTTCAGCACCCCTAACCTGCGTTCATCAGGAACACCAGGGGAGAGGGAATGAAACGCCAAGGAGGATTACTGTCGATGGTGAAGTTTCGAGAGATTCTGAGACTGCACGAGCTGGGCTACAACCAGTCGGAGATCGCCCGTAGCTGTTACGTGGCTCGCGCTACCGTGCAAGATTACCTGCGTCGAGCCCAGGCCAAAGGGCTCACCTACGAGCAGTTGCAACGGCTCAACGACACTCAAGCGAGAGCCCAGTTGGGCAAAGGGCAGCCCAAATCATCCCATCTCGGCCAGACCTTTGACTTCGAACGAGTTCATCGCGAGGTGCGAGGCAAAGGGGTCACTCTAGCTCTGTTGTGGCAAGAAGGACTCGACCGAGGGGAATGGTCGTGTAGCTACGGCAACTTCTGTCGTCGCTACGGTCAGTGGAAGCAACGTCACCGGCTCTCCATGCGACAGATTTACAAAGGGGGCGACAAACTGCTGGTGGATTACTGCGGTCAAACCGTTGAGCTCGTTGACGCGAGCACAGGAGAGATCGCTCAGGCTCAAATCTTCGTGGCTTGTTTGGGAGCGAGCAACTACACGTTTGCCGAGGCCACCGCCTCCCAAACGCTTGAGGATTGGTTGGGCTCCCATTGCCGAGCGATGAGCTTCTTCGGCGGCGTTCCCGAGCGCATCGTGCCCGACAATCTCAAGTCTGGAGTGACCTCAGCTTGTCGCTACGAACCGGGTCTCAACCGCAGCTATCAAGAGTGGGCCGAGCATTACGGTGTAGCTGTGATTCCGGCGCGTCCCGCCAAGCCTCGCGACAAAGCCAAAGTGGAGAAAGCGGTTCAAGAAGTGGAGCGTCAATTACTCGCGCCCCTGCGCCATCGACGCTTTGCCAGTTTGGCCGAACTCAATCAAGCGCTACGCCCCAGGCTAAAGCAGCTCAATCACAAACGCATGAAAGGATACGGCTGCTCGCGAGTGGAGTTGTTCGAGCAACTGGAGCGAGCTCAATTGAAGCCCTTGCCTGCTGCTCCGTTCGTGCTGGGGAGTTGGAAGCAAGCCAAGGTCAATCTCGACTATCACGTCGAGGTGGAGCGCCACTACTACTCGGTGCCCTACTGGTTCGTCGGTCACCGCGTGGCTCTCAAGCTGACGCCTCATCGGGTGGAAGTGTTTTACGAACAGCAGCGTATCGTCACCCATCAACGACGACGCACACCTTACCGCCACACCACTCTGCCCGAGCATATGCCCCCCGAACATTGGGCTTACAAGAGTCTGTCTCGCGAGAAGTTTCTCGCCTGGGCGACGCGCATCGGCGAGCAAACCCTGGTGCAGGTCAAGAGCATCTTCAAGCACAAAGCTCACGACGAGCAGGCTTTTCGCGTCTTGATGGGGATGCAGCGATTGGCTCGTCAGTACGGTGCTCGACGGATGGAAGCCGCCTGTCGGCGAGCGAACGGAGTCGGCATGGTGGGGCTCTCCCGCGTGCGCTCGATTCTGGTCAGCCAGCTCGATGAGCTGCCCGTTGAAGAGCCGTCTCCCTCTCTCCCTCCCATTGAGCACGGCAATCTGCGAGGAGCTACCTACTATTCCTGAACAGTTCAGATATCCAATGCCTTTGACTGTGGAGAAAGACCTCATGCAACAAACCATTGAGCAACTCCAAAGCTTGCGATTGACGGGATTACTCACTGCCTGGCGCGAGCAGCAAACCTCACCGAGCTATCACGATTTATCCTTTGACGAACGCTTTGCCCTATTGGTCGAGCGTGAGTACCTCCGACGCCAACAGCTTCAGTTGGAGCGACGGCTCAAACGAGCTCGATTGCCGATTGCCGCCACCGTCGAGTCGGTAGACTTCGAGCGCCCTCGCGGTTTATCCAAGATGCAACTGCTCGAATGGGCTCAGGGGCAGTGGGTCATCGACCATTTGCATCTGCTCTTTGTCGGTCCGACAGGGGTGGGCAAGACCTTTCTGGCCGCTGCATTGGCTCGTCGCTTGTGTCAGCATCGGCTGCCCGTGCGCTATTTCAAAACCTCTGAGTTGCTCGTGGAGTTGAAGTTTGCCAAGGCGGATGGCTCGTTTGCCAAATTGCGCCAATCTCTACGGGCATTTCCGCTGCTGATTCTCGATGAGTGGTTACGCGACCCACTCTCAGCGAACGACGCCAGAGAACTGCTGGATTTGCTTGACGAGCGCTATCGCTGTGGGTCTTGTTTGTTCCTGACGCAACTGCCGGTGGAGCAATGGCATCAGCAGATTCAAGACCCGACCTTAGCTGATGCGATGCTCGACCGCATTGTTCATGATTGTTTGCGACTGGCCCTCTCAGGTGAGTCGATGCGCAAGCTGACTAGTCCTCTCCAACAAGCCTCGGAGGCAGCAGCTTGATGAATCAATTTGTCGTCGCTCGCTTCCGTAATTTGTACGATGGGTCTATCGCCTTTGACCGATGCTTTTCACACCCTGCCGAAGATGCTGTGATTGGGGTGCTGAAGTTGGCGTGAATCACCTGCCGAAGTTCGGTGAATATGCA
>JBCBVC010000263.1:0-2714 GCA_039817845.1 Cyanobacteria bacterium J06642_2 | reverse complement strand
TTCTTCTCTGTCTTGGGCTTGCGCCGCAACTGTGCCCACTTCATCGCCCGCTGCGCCACCAGTTCCACCCGATCTTTGAGGGGAATCGCGCGCCCCGTCATGCCATCCCGACCGGACAGTACGATCGGCTCGATCGCTCCATCCAACTCCGGCAACGCCACTTGCAACGCCACCTGAATCGGGTGCAGTCCCAGATCGCTCTCCGTCCACTCTTCCGTGGTTTGGAACACCAGCGGCAGTGCCACGATGTAAGGCCGATTCAGCTTTTGCAGGGATTCGATCGCCTTGGGATGATCCTGACGCGCGGGACCACCTACCAGCGCGAATCCCGTCAGCGATACCACCGTATCGACAATGGGCTGACGCTCGTCATTTTTGCCTTGATAGAAAAACGCATCCACCGGACGAGAAAAGTCCAAGCCGCCCGCAAATACTGGAATCACCCGCGCGCCGCTCGACTCCAGCTCTTGCAGCATGGAGACATAATGACTGTCATCGCCCGTGACCAAGTGGGTGCGTTGCAGCACCAGACCAACGCAAGGCGCATTCGGATTTTTGAGCGTGTCGTCGATATCCTCGCGATCGCCATACCAGCGCAGGTATGCATCCACGTCCTCAAACATTTGCGTCGCGAGAGGATGCCAAATGCCGATATCGGGATATTCCACCGGAGCTTCAAATTTTAGCTTGCGCTCATTGAACGCGGGCAAGTAGCGATCGGCAATCATCAACAGCAGGTTTTCAAGGTTATCCTGCGAGCCGCCCAGCCAGTACTGGAAGCTGAGCATGAAATTCCGCGCGTCCTGAGCCTTGTCCATCGGCATGTACTTTAGGACTTTGGGCAGCGTTTGCAGCAGCTTCAACATGCCGTCCTGAAACGATGCACCCTGTTTTTCCTTGCGCTTGCGCATGAACTGGGCGATCGCGCTCTTGGACTGCCCCAAGTTCGCCATCGAAAAGCTGCCCATCTTATTGAGGCGCATCACCTCAGGCATGGATGGGAATATGACTGCAACGTCGAGGCGATCGCGATAGGGCTGTACGGCCTCCACCACTTTCTTGGCGAGGTCTTCCAGGAAGATTAACGAGGCAAAGAAAACGTTTGCAGTGGCAATATCTTGCTTAAAAGCCTCATAGGTGGCCTCATCGCGAAGTTCTTCTATCAAATAACCGCTGATTTCAACCGCCAGATCGGAGTGATTGCGATTAATTGATTCCACGCAAGCCGTCAGCGAACTTTGATACTGCGGCTCCAAGACGACGTAAACCACCTTCATTAAGGTGCGCCCCTTTAAATCAGCGGGGGCAACGTAGCGTAAAGTCGGCTTGGCAGGTGCAAACATGCAACGACATCTCCCAGGCAATAGCAAGCAACTCAAACAAACGAGGCAACATCCAACCTTAGACCTACCGTCAGAAACAGCAAGCTCCCTCTCCGGTTGGCTGCCAACCGTTTCGTTGTATCAGAGTTTCGATGGACCTCCGAACTGTGTTACAGATGGCGATACATCTCGCAATACTTTTTTACGAAAACCTGTCTGTAGCGAGCTGCGAGTGATTTTGAGTGGTATCCCACGGCAAGAATTATCAATTTGTCAAGTCCCTGACCGCATTACCTCTGCAAAGCTTCAGGTCAAACTAGTAGTTGAATGATGTGACACAAATGTACTTCTAGAATAGTCTTTAAGCAGAGGCAATGCGCAATAAGAAATATCGATAAAGTATCTTGGCGTTAATTGCAAAGCATGGAAATTAATATTATTTAAGATCAAAGAAAGTATTGAGTATCGCATGATTTGATCGATGCAATCTGAGGCAAGCTTAAACTTGCTATGGATTTGAGAAGATGCGATCGCTCACGAAGACGGGAGAGACATCTCACCAGAATGAAAACAGGAATTACTCCAAGAACTCGCTAGCTAGGGGTTTCCTGGTGGAGGCGGCCCGTCAAACCTGCGATCCCTCCTACCAGCTCATCTGGCTCAAATGGGTTTGAAAACGTCATCCGAAAACCCTGAGTGAAAGCTCGCCGCCGTTCAATTGGGTCGTGCGTCAGACAAATACTATAGAACGCTCTGTCTTGCTCTCGCTCTAATTGTCGAATCTGCCGAACTAGGGAGCTGAAGTCTTCTGGCTCGGAGGTAAACTCGACGATCGTAATGTCTGGTTCAAGCCGAACGAAGGTTTCGATAACTAGTTCGAGAGGAGTGTCTTGAGATTGCAATGTTAGCTCTGCTCCGCATGATTCAGCCAAGACGTTACGCAAGGCCTTATCTGTCGATTCTTTAGCAGTAAAGGCAAGAACTTTAAGCTTAGACAGCTTCAAAACACCGAACTCGAATCCTGGTAGTTGCTCCTTTCCCCAATCGCACATGAGTTTGAGCAAAGGTTGTAAACTTTGTCCTTTTGGAGTCAGGAAATACTCAACGCGCGGCGGTTTCTCTTGATAAGCCTCTCGTCGAATCAATCCATCACTTTCCAGCTCGCGCAGGTGCTCGGTTAATACCTTCCGCGCGATCGCCGGTATCAACAACATCAGCTCGCTAAACCGTTTTTCTCCTCGACGCAGCCACCATAAAATTACGCTCTTCCATTTGCCACTAACGACCTCTAACGTGGCTTCGACGGGACATCCGTAGGGTGCATCCCAGATTTGCAGAGTCAGGCAGACAGAAGCTGCCCATTGAGATAAGCACACCGATGCTTGAGCACCT
>JBCBVC010000262.1:0-2729 GCA_039817845.1 Cyanobacteria bacterium J06642_2 | reverse complement strand
GCTGGCATGTCGTCCGACGGTTCCAGGTGGAAGGTCCGTCACGATATCATTAATTCCAATAGGATCAAAGCAGCTGTTCTCAAAATCGAAGGGACGTGGTTAGATTGGAAAACGCGACAGGCGATCGCACCACCCAGTGACCTATTAGAGCTTTTCACTCAATTGAAACAATCGCAGAATGTCGAACAGATGCGATCGCTGGTTCGAAAGAATTAGTCCTGCGGTTATATCGCCTGCTCGTACCTCGCTGAAGCAGACGCTGCCAAAGAAGGAGTGGATGTTCGAAGTAAATGGGCCGCCACTCAGTTTGCAGCCGTTAAGCTGAACCGTACAGCTATCTTGGCTGATTGAGTATGTGTTTGCCCTGTCCTCGCGCCTGACATTGAGGATGAGCTCTTGGCCGAGCTGATACCCTAGGTGTCTGCGTCTGTTATTCCAGAGCTTGAGCCTAAGACCATGACGAATTTGAGTGTCAACCTGAATAAGGTGGCCTTGTTGCGAAACTCTCGTACCCTCAATCTGCCCAGCGTTCTTTGGGCTGCTGAAACCTGTATTGCAGCAGGTGCTTACGGGATCACCGTGCATCCTAGGCCTGACGAACGTCACATTCGCCGCAATGACGCTTACGAACTGGCTGAGTTGCTTCAGGCCCATCCTGGTATTGAGTTTAATATCGAAGGCAATCCGCTTGAAGCTGGGTACATGGAAATCGTGCGAGACGTACGCCCTACTCAGGCAACGTTAGTTCCGGACAATCCAGAACAGTTCACGTCAGACCACGGCTGGGAAGTAGAGCGCGATCGCGATACCCTCCAACCCATCGTTCGAACTCTGCGCGACCTCGGCATCCGAGTCAGTCTGTTTGTCGATCCCGTGCCTCAATGTATGCCAGCGGTTAAAGCGCTGGGGGCCGATCGCGTTGAGCTTTACACCGAACCTTATGCAACTGCATATCGCAAGGGGCAAGGCGATATGAGCCGGGCACTCTATGCAGATGCAGCCGAGGCAGCGCAGGCTGTCGGCCTCGGAGTGAATGCCGGTCACGATTTGAACTTAAGCAACCTGCCTCAGTTTTTGACAATCCCAGATATTCTAGAGGTCTCCATTGGTCACGCTCTGACGGCAGATGCCCTCGAAATGGGGTTGACGCATGCTGTTCGTGCCTATCTGGATATTTGTAAGACGGTGCGCGTGTCGGTAGGATGATGCGTTCCGAGCGAGGCGATCGCTTTCGCTTCATTTTGATATTTGCACCAACGGAACGCGTCATCTAGACAGATTAGAAGCACGCTCGTGCGATAAGGTATTGACGCAAGCGCGTAAGAGCGATGATGGCAACTGTAACAGCAACTCCTTTTGTTGAAGCGATCGCTCTGATGGCGGACGCCAGTCGAGATATTGTCAAGCGGGCTGCTTTGCAGGTCGCGCAGCCTATTACTAAGTCGGACGGCAGTCCGGTGACAGAGTTCGATCGCGAGGTAGAACGAGCTTTACGAGCGATCGTGGCGGCGCGATTTCCTGACCACGGCATCATTGGCGAAGAATATGGCAGCGACAAGACCGATGCCGAGTATGTTTGGATCTTCGATCCCATTGACGGGACCAAGCAGTTCATCACCGGGATTCCCGAGTATGGGACGTTAATTGCGCTAGCCCATCACGGTATCCCGATTTTGGGTGTCATTGACTGTCCGGCCACGGGCGATCGCTGGATGGGAGGAGTGGACGTTCCTGCCACCCGTAATGGTTTATCTATTAAGACGCGAGCTTGCAATCGCCTCGATAGCGCGATTTTCAAAACTAGCGGTCCGGGGGCACATAACTTCGAACCTTACGGGACTCTGATGGCGTTGGCTAAAGCTGCGCGCTTCACGGTCTACGGCGGGGGATGTTTTGCGTTTGGGCTGCTGGCTGAAGGCCGGATTGATTTTGCCTCTGATGCCGGGCACAACGTGTACGATTTTGCCGCTCCAGCAGCAGTCGTACAGGCCGCAGGCGGTATCGTGACGAATTGGCAGGGGCAACCGCTATCGATTCACTCTAATGGCAATTTTCTAATGGCAGGCGATCGCTCTGTTCACGCAATTGCACTAAATGTGTTGCAAGAGGCTAACTCGAGAGGCTAACTCGACTGGTGCGCGCGGATCGAGCAGAGGGTGAAGTTGAGGAATGTTTTGTGGGCAAAGCAACCATCAAGCGACTCAGCACGGATTTACTGAGTGAGATTGCGGCCCGTGCTCGAGATAACCCGCGTTTGCGGAAAAATTACAATCTGCACGAACTATCGGAGCGCGTGCAGCGGTTTATCAACGTGATGCAGCCGGGAACTTACGTGCGGCCCCACTGTCATCACCGCAGCGCGGACGTGAATGGTTTCGAGCTGTTTGTGGTGTTGCATGGGGAAGTAGGCATCGTCGTCATGAACGACCGCGGCGAAATTCTCCAGCGCGATCGCATTAGTGCTTCTGGCCCCACGTGCGGCATTGAACTGCCTGAAGGCACTTATCACACGCTGGTTGCCCTCGTTCCAGATACCACTCTTTTGGAAGTAAAAGAAGGACCCTACAATCCGCAAACGGACAAGGACTTTCTATCAAATTTCCCGCAAGAAGGAACGCCTGCCGCACGACATCAAGAGGAGGAGTGGCGAGCTGGATTCACGTAAAAATGAGCACCTTTCAATTTTTAAACCTTTTGCTTAAAACTGTCCGGAGTATTGTTTTTATGCA
>JBCBVC010000261.1:0-2745 GCA_039817845.1 Cyanobacteria bacterium J06642_2 | reverse complement strand
GCTAATGTTGCACAAGGTCTCATTCGTGCTCACCTTCACAGCAAGCAGTGGAGATGTACACGCTCTGCAGATCTCGCAACAGTTCACATCGCCTTGCGCACCTACACCTATCCCACCACCGCCACCATCCCACCACATATTTCCGAGCATATTGTTCGCCTTTCCTGCGCTATGCCATCACCTACCACTCTTGGCTTCTGCCAGTCCTTCCCTCGCCTTTACCGCACTATGACATCAGGTCATGCTGCTCCACAGCGCATTCGGCTTTGGTGGCTTCTTAATCGATATTTCGGCAAATCCAACATCTACGCAGACTCCTTCGAGATCTACCGATCGATTTCTCATCCTCCTGACCAACACTCACTATCGTTCCCGCTTTCGCAGCATTGTGTCGCATTGTTACGCCTCGGCTATCATTGCGCCCCAGGGGGTGATACGGACCTGCTCAGACAACTTCCAATCGGCTCACCAATCAAATTGTCCGATATATCGATTACAAGCGTCAGCGACGATACAGCCAGTCTACCTCCCACGTCAGGAGTTATCATTATGATACTCGCCTACTGCCATCATCAACTCGACTACCCAGACTGCTCTATCGCCACTGCTGTCAACGGGACCTATCCCGGCTTGTTCACAGTTCAACCATCGACAACTGATCGACTGAACTCGGTGATCCTCGAGGACCCCAAGAATTTGTTGCATTCACAACTTCTAGTGTCGCTCAGCCATCCTGTTGGATACTTCTCTCGCAACGAGAAAGGCCTTCGCGTGTGCGCCTCAACAGGCCCGATTCGAACAATCACCTGCGAGATGAACGAGATTGTAGCAACCAACGATGGCACTCGACGTCTCACGTTCACTGAACATGCCAAGATACATGCTCCACTTGATGAAGAGCTGCTGTCCCGCTGGAAACGCATGCCCAAGCACATCGCGTCTCGAGAACTATCGGGCATGATACCGCAAGATGGACTAGAGGCGATTTACCGCACAATCGCAGTCCTCTTTCGTGAGCAGACCACTACTACAAAACACCATCATGCCTCACACTTGATGCTCTTCGCTGAAGATCTCAACGCTGATGAACTTCCAGACGAGTGCACGCGATTCAGACACCTGACAATGTTGTTGAACAAGAAGGACCCTAGCTCCCGTACGAGACCAAAAGTGAAGCTCACTACTGTGGACTCAGCGAAAGGAAACGACGCTGTGACATCCATCACGCCTCGCTCTTCCAAGAGTCAGTACATTCCACAGCAGTCTCGACGAAATTGGCCGAAATTGCCCAAGACCGGATCGAAAGAGTTCAATGACATCCTGTACAACTTGTGGTACATTTTGCAGGCTTTCCCTGTCAATGCCACTAACCTGGAACATCTACTCGCTTCCAACCCTGGAATCGCTGGTGTACCAGTCGGAGCATCACGCTTGCTGCCGTATCTGCCGATCGACAGCCGCCGATTAAAGTTTGCAAACATGCCGTCAAGACCACATTCGATTGTATCGTATAGTGATCGCGAGCTACAAAACGCTCCTGGTTCTACCTGGTACCTAGACATCAAGCATGTTACAACTAAGTCGATCTTCGGTGCACTCAAGTACTTCTACACGTTCGTCGAAGAATCGACCTTGGCAACAGTGGCATTCCCTACGGCTAACATGACTGCTGATGATACGCAAGCAGCACTGTCATTTCTGCTTCATGTGTGTCGCACGCATTATCAGGTACGCCCCAAAGTGATATCGACCGATGCAGCGACCAACCTGAACCCAGCCGTTCTGAACCACTGGAAAAAGGAGGAAGATTTGACATTCACTGTCCTAGGCAGAGGCCGTGCACACTTCACCTCTCCTGCAGAACGCGCCATCCTTCGCTGTACGCATTTGGCAAATCTGGTGAATGAAAACTTGCTTGGTAAGGTTGTTCGTACAAAACAGGTCACACCCGAGATGTACTTCGTGTTTGCATACACCTATGCTGCCTTCGTAATCATCGGACAATCTGCTAGCCCTTCGCTGCTCAGAACCAGAGGCATCACCATCTCGCCGTACAAGTTCCTCACGCAACGAACGACGTCTCCACATCGGATCATCCCATACGGTGCCACTGTTCGATACCCGTCGTCAGACTCCAGCAAGGAAACTCCAGCATGGAATGAAGCTATCGCTCTCGGCCCCGCTCAATCGCGAATGCTTCCAGGACTCGCCTCGAGTGCTGCCATACATGACCGTGAGATTTACCTGCAAGACATCCACTCCGGCCAATTCCTGATCCAAGGAACATTGCTCGTCGACATGATCGAACATCGACCCAAACTCACAGCACGCCTCGCCCAACACGCTCGCGAAACTTCGCCTCAGGCTGTACTGGCTCAACAACATGACATCCTCACCGACCTCACCCGAGACTCGGCCGCCACACCACTCGACCCGTCAGACGTGCCGACCATGTCATCCGCCTCCTCCGCTACACCTACTCCCGCGCCAGACACTCCTGACCCACCAAAACCCATACCCGTTCCCCACCCTCCACGTCCTCGTCGTTCTCCTCGATTCCTAGATGCTTCCCCATCGACTTCCGATCCCGATCCTGACCCGACCTCAGTCGATCGACCCTCGCCCTCAACGCCGCCAGCTACTTCGCCCGCATCACCTACCTCTCGTCGACACGCTCAAGCCGCTCGACCTTGCTATCACCGTCCTCCCCAGCCGGGCGACGACATCATCGTACGATGGTACTAC
>JBCBVC010000260.1:0-2747 GCA_039817845.1 Cyanobacteria bacterium J06642_2 | reverse complement strand
GTTATCGCTAGTAATGGCGAGCTCTTTAGAAGAGGGCTCTTATGGGAACGACAAATGTAGCGTTACATTACGTAACGAAATATACTAATTTCTCAGATCTGAAGCAGCTTGGAGCTTGATATGCCGCGACGGGGCATCAGTTACAGCGATGTCGAATTAGCCATCCAATCGCTCAGCAAAGCGGGACTCACTCCATCGATTCGCCTAATTCGGGAGCAGCTCGGAAAAGGCAGTCTCTCGACCATTGCAGAGCACAAACGTACCTTTGATGCGAAGCAATTCGCCGGGCCAGGCCCTGCGTTGCCGGACCCAGTAAGCCAGCACCTCATGACCGGCGCCAAAGCGCTGTGGCAAGAGTTAGTCGACGCCGCTGAGAGCCAAATTCAGGCAATCCAAACGACTTCTAGCGAAAAAACGGAACGCGTGGAACGCGAGCTTGACGAAGCTCAGCAGGCGCTGGTGTCAGCGTCGGACACCATCGGTAAGCTCAGAGCGACGCTCAGTGACCGGGATGCGCAACTAGAGGTTGCACAGCAGGCCCTTTCGGATCGTGAGCAGGATATCAATGAACGAGCCGTTCTCATGAGCCGTCTTGAGGCAGAGCGCGACGCATTGATCGACCAGCGAACCACGATGCAGGCGGAACTAGACGCAATCCGTAAGGCGCTGACCTCCAGCCAGGCGGAGACTGCGCAACTGACAGAGCGTATCGAGCGTCAAGCGGTCGAGTCGGCAAAAGACAAGGTCACGCTGCAAAAACACTTTAACGAGTACAAAGACCGTTTAGTCACCATGTCAGACGAGAGGAGGCAGGCTTTGAAGGGTCAGAAGGAGGCTGAAAAACAAGCCGCTGCCATGGAAAAACAGGTATCAGAGTCTGAGCATTCGGCAGAACGACTCAATCGAGAGTTAATCGATTCGCGGAATGAAGTGCGATTCCTGACAGAGGCACTGGGAGAAGCGCGGGGTGAGTTGTCGACAATGGAGGCGAGATTCTCTGCGCAAATCACCGATCGGGATACGCAGTTGAAAACACTGCAGAACGAACTGGAAATTGCGCTCTCGCAGGTGCGTGAGTACGCGAGTACTGATCGCAGCCTGGTCCAGGTACTAATAGACGAACGTCGATCGGCAAGCGCTTGAGCGCGATATCAGCTGACTTGCGTGACGTATCGGTAACGGCGGACTTAGTGGAAATTCCTGAAGTCCGGATTCCTACTCTCGGAATCCGATAATCGGAATTAAGCTTGGATGAGTTTTCACGAAGATTTGGTGTTTCCGAATAGTCAGAAACCTCCATCTTTGAAACAGCGAATTACTTCCCGATCATCTCTAGAATGTCCGGTCGGCTGTCACATCGTTGTGTAAACTCATCCGTCCCGGGGATTGCTTGTAAGTTTGGAGTCCGTACTGCCAGAATGCCTGGGGAGCAGTCAGCCCTCTCATGCAGTCACGTGCAATTCCCCGCCAGCTCGGTTCAGCCACGTCGTTGAGATTTTGAGCAAGCACATATCGACTACCTCGCATTGGTAGCTTCGTTTGTAGGGCTCGATGGATGCGTGCTGCTTTGGTGCCGGACGTGCGAGGCGCTTCGCGGAACTCTCGATGGAGAGGTCAATGCGGCCAAATGCCAACTAGCGAGAGGGGTCTTCGGGAGTACTAGCGCCAAAGGTCATAAAGGCCGGGGGTTAGCGGGCGCTTGATTGTCATCGATCGACTGCTTTACGCGAGCTACGATTCGGGTGGTCACTGTCATGGGTGTATTTAACAACCCGACACGGTAACAGGAAGCAAACGCCGATTAATGTCCGGCCGACTCAGCCTTTTGCCGACACCTTAAGGTCTAGAGAAGGATCGTCGGATTCGACATCATACGATCCGGTACCGCTAAGGCTTGCTGTGCCTTCAAAGAAATGCAGTTGATTCCGGCCATTGTCCTTCGCGATATACAGAGCCTTGTCGGCACGGCCGTATAGTTGATCCCTAGTCTCTGGAGGCCGGAATTCGGCCAAACCGAACGATGCAGTAACCGAAATGGGTTCCGATTGGCATTCCGGCTGATGAAGTATCTCGGACAGCGCTGCGCGAAGCCGCTCAGCAATTGATTGCGCGTCCGATAAACGAACGCTATGAGCGATGACAACAAATTCCTCGCCGCCCGCTCGGAAGCACGAATCTGTTGGCCTAATCTCGGATGAGAGACAAGAAGCAATCCCTTTGAGGACAATATCGCCTGTTGAATGACCGTAGCGGTCGTTAACAGACTTGAAGAAATCGACATCGATCATCATCAGCACAAAGGTAATTCCCGAACGCTCTGTTTGCTTAATCTCGTTCTGCAGAGCTTCATCAAGGGCGCGACGGTTTCCGATTCCTGTGAGTGGGTCAACGAGACTTGTTGCTTCAAGCGCACGCGTGCGCTCAAGCACCAAAAAAGCGAAGGCAATTGAAAGTAAGACCGTCACGAGTAGAGATCCAACGAATACGACTTTATGCCCCACTTCGGCGAGTTCGATTACTCGTGGCGAAACGACGATACTGGCGATTGTCGCAGTGACCGCAGCCTCTCTCGGTTGCAACAGATAAAACAAGGCAACGGTTGCTGGGAACATCCACATGATCTGGTAGCCACCGCGGATACTCACTGTGGTTACCGCAGTACCGATAGCGACGGCTGCCATTAGTATGCTGGCGGTACGAACAGCACCTTTCGCCACCACTGCCCAGGCGATTGCTGCGAAGGCGAC
>JBCBVC010000259.1:0-2769 GCA_039817845.1 Cyanobacteria bacterium J06642_2 | reverse complement strand
AATCGTTGCCACAATCGGGTCGCCATCGCGCACAGCATCATGCAAACGCTTGAGGATAACCACGCCACAGCCTTCTCCCCGCACGTAGCCATCGGCACTGGCATCAAAGGTTTTGCAGCGACCGTCTGCCGCCAACATTCCCGCCCGCGCAAAGGCAATGCTGATATTAGGAGTCAGCATTAAGTTGACGCCACCCACAATCGCTAAGTTGCTCTCTTGCGATCGCAAACTGCGGGTTGCTTGATGAATGGCCACCAGAGATGAAGAACAAGCTGTGTCGATCGCTAAACTCGGACCGCGCAGGTCCAAACTATAAGACAGCCGATTGGCCGCAATGCTCGAGGCATTACCAGTACCGACATAGGGTCCGTAGTTATCAGAATTGAGATGCGCGTAATCGTTGCTGCTAATGCCAATAAAAACGCCAGTCTTGCTGCCCGCCAACTCTGTTGGGACGCAGCCAGCCCGTTCTAACGCCTCCCAGGTCACTTCCATCAGAATTCGTTGCTGGGGATCCATATCCACCGCTTCGCGGGGAGTAATACCGAAAAACTGAGGGTCGAATTCGTCAACGCGATCGAGAAATCCTCCCCATTGAATCGCCTCACGCGCTTGGGGAGTCAGATCGTCCCAAAGGCTGTCGTCAACCGTCCAACGCTCGTCCGCAACAGCCGCAGTGGCCGAACGCCGATCTTGCAATAACTGCCAAAATGCTTCGGGACTGTTCGCGCCAGGAAATCGACAGCCAATCCCGATGATGGCGATCGACTCTTTCTCCAGTGCCTTCACCTCAACACTAGAGTCAGCTTGGCCCCCTTCCGATATGCTCGCGCCCGTTACATCAGCTAGATAGACTGACAGACTAGCAATCGTCGGATAGTTGTAAGCCAACGTCGGCGATAGTTCCACATCCAACCAATCGCTTAACTCCCCCGACAGCGTCACCGCCTCCACCGAACTCAAACCGTACTGAGCTAGAGGCGTCATCACCGAGATCGATTGCGTGGACTCACCCGCTAATCGAGCAACTCGGTCTACTAACCAGGTTTGAATCTGCTGCTGCGATCGCACCTGGGTCGAGTTAGACTCCTGTGCGCTGGGCGGTGAGTCTTCACCCTGCGAATTCGGCCTGTCCAAATCATCTGTCTGGCGATCGGCCTGCCATTGTGCAACAGGTCCCAAGCGGTCGGCCAGAAAATCTTCGCGGCAGCGGTGATGCTGAATTTTGCCGCTGGAGGTTTTGGGAATGGCACCAGGCTTGATCAACACGATCGCCGCTACCGAAAGATCGTACGCTTCGGCGATCGCCCGTCGAGCTGCAGAAATTGCGGCTTCCGGATCGAGCGATCGCAAAGCCGTTCGTTCCACTTCTTGCACAATCGCTAACTGTTCGCCCTCAGCCCCATCAAAGCCAAAAGCAGCACCGCATCCCAACCGAAATGCAGCATGACTGTTTTGAACGACTGACTCAATATCGTGCGGATAGTAGTTTCGCCCGCGAATCACAATCGCAGTCTTCAGCCGTCCCGTGACAAACAGCTCTCCATCCTGCCAGAATCCCAGGTCTCCCGTCCGCAAGAATGGTCCTGAATCCGTATCCGCCAAGCGCGCGGCAAATGTTGCCTCTGTCCGCTCGGGTTGCTGCCAATACCCCTCAGCGATGTTCGCTCCAGATACCCATATTTCACCTACCCGGCCAGACTCGCACCTCACGCGCGTGTCGGGATCGACTATCTTGACCGTCATTGCGGGTGCAGTTTGACCGCAGCCGACTAGCACTTTAGCGTCAGTTCTGTCTGGAGCTGCAACAACCTTGTCTGGAGCTGCAACAACTCGTCCTTGGGTGAGCGCTTCACGATCAACAGCTTGCGACACCGGCATCTGCAGGCGACGGCTGCCCGTTACAAACAACGTCGCTTCCGCCATCCCATAGCAGGGATAAAAGGCTTCGCGACGAAATCCCGCTGGTGCAAATTTTTGCGTGAAGCGATCGAGCGTATCAGCCCGGATGGGTTCGGCTCCATTAAACGCCAACTCCCAGCAACTCAAATCGAGTTGAGCCACTTGCTCTGGTGAAATTCGACGAGCGCAAAAGTCGTAGGCAAAATTCGGGCCGCCACTCGTACTCACCCGATATGTGGAAATAGCTTGCAGCCACCGCAATGGTTTTTGCAAAAACGCTTCTGGCGGCATCAGTACCGTTGCCGCACCCACATAAATGGGTTGGACAATCCCGCCAATCAACCCCATATCGTGATACGGAGGCAACCACGAAACCCCCATCGAGCGATCGCTGTCGATAAACCCGTGCTGGATAGCTGCTGCATTATGCAGCAGATTGGCATGACTGACTTTCACGCCCTTGGGATTGCCTGTCGAGCCCGAAGTGTACTGCAAAAAAGCTAAATCTGACGGCTCGCAGCGGGGATCGACCCATCCATTCTCCAGTCCTGACGGCAAATCGTCAGTGGTCATCCATTGACAATCACTGTTTAGAGTTTTTGATTCCAATAGCGAGCGCATTTGCGGCAATATTGTTGAATTTGTCAACGCGATTGTGGCTTTGGAATCTTTTAGAATCGCTTCGATTCTGGGAAAATGGCGGCGGTTGCGCGGCGGGTAAGCAGGAACGGCGATCGCCCCGGCATACAGGCAGCCAAAAAATGCCGCGATGTAATCCAGCCCAGAAGGGTAGAGCAAAAGCACCCGCGCGCCCCGCACTTGCTCGGACTGAAGTTGCGTTGCAATGGCTCGAGCGCGACAATCCAA
>JBCBVC010000258.1:0-2786 GCA_039817845.1 Cyanobacteria bacterium J06642_2 | reverse complement strand
TAGTGCCACCAACATGCCGAATAAATGCAAGCCCGTTTTGAAGTCTCCCAGTCTCACCAGCGCGCGTTTAGACGGCCAACGTTTGGAATCGGGCGATCTCAATTGGCGGCCCGCCCGCACGTCCAACAGCTTTGCGAGGATACCGACGACTAGGATAATTAATGCCAGCGAAGCCAACCCCAGACCAAAGGCCGTGCCGGGATGATTGAGCCGCTCTCGCGCTCCTGCGAATAAAAGAATGACTCCAGCCCCTATCCCCAGTCCCAATTCCAGCCAAAACCCTACCCATCCGACCAGCCGAAAGATACTGGCCACGTGCAGGCGAGTTTGGGCTTGGGTCGAGGTGTTAGGGGGCATGGTGGAAGCATTCAAGACAAAACAGAGTGGAATGGGACTTGCCAACGTTCTCCAAAGCCGATTTCTTCATTATCTAGGAGCAACGTGAGGCTCGTGAGAGGACGAACAACTCTAAAATGCCATGTCTACTACGACCGCGCCGTTACCATTCCTAGCGACACCAGCTCGCCTTCTCCAACTCCAAGTGTTCACAATAGCTCGAGAACGCGTTCTCCTCCTGCCCACCCCACCGTTCGTATCCAAACAAAACCGCGTATCTAAACAAAACCGCGTATCCGATCGCGATCGAAATGCGCAACCAATTCCGCGAAAATGCTTTCTTGTCTAGCGTTAGTAAATAACGCACATAGGATAAGTACTTAGAGCACTGCCCGCCTACCATTTTGCTTCAGGTGCTCGCTCCTTCTGATAACTTTTGATGTTTGGTTTAGACACAAAAGCACTGACGACGACAGGAGTCTGGATAGAAAGAACGTCATCAGCTTGACGGCTGCTACGTTAAGTGACTGTGCCGCGAAGCACTCACCCAGGACAAGATTAATTACCGCTTTCGGATCAACCGAACCAGTGCGATGGAGCCGTATTGAGATTACCTTCCACCGGAAGCTGATGTTCGATCTGCTCGGCATGATCTCGCAGCACGCATTCAACACCGTCGCAAATGACCTGTTGGACGCGCGATCGCTCTGAGAACGGAGACGTAGGAATTGCATTCAACCGAGCTTCATTCTTGTCCTCCGCCACGACCGCATACCGATTGGGAATGTGGCTGAGTACGTAAGCAGCTAACTTCTGTCGCATTTCAGGAATAGCAAAAGCGCGCCGATAAGCGGAATGGCCGTAGGTCTCCAGAACAGATTCGATATCTCGCACGACAATTGGCAGTGTCAAATTAACCAGAATTTCAGTTGTCACGAGCGATCGCCTCCGGGACAATAATTGGGTTTTCTTCACACCAAAACTAGCAGTTAATATTGAGGAAAACTTGAGGTTTGACACCCAAATTCACATATTGATTTTTGTAACAAAGATTACAGAAAATATGATGGCTGACCATTCATGGAAGAAGGTGTATTGCCGAGTTCACTGAAAATCTAGCAGAAAGACAGTTTTGAATTCTGTTAATTGATTGGCTCTCAAATGATTATGAATTTAAATTGGTAAAACTTTTCCTCGCAAGCGCGAAGGTGTTGGCAAATCGTAGCGAGTCAACAATGTGGGAATGATGTCGTAGAGCTGTGCGTCGTGCAACTTTTGCCCGTGACGCGGTTGGTTTGGATCGTGAAAAATCATGAGGCCGTGCGGAGCGTGGTTGGCATCATCCGGTCCCGTATCGTTGCTCGTCACGAATAGGTCGCTGCCCACTAACCCCACCGAGCGCCACGCTAAATCGTCAAAGTAGGCGATCGCGTCTGGTGCCATGCCGCGTACCCGCTTGTATATCTCCTGCGGCTTATAAACTTTGGTCGGTAGGGGGCGGCCGGACGGATCGCAAAGCATCTCTAGTTTTTCAATTAGACGCGAGCGCTCGGCTTCAAACTCGGCGATAGGAATGACGCCTTGAGGCTCTCGACCCTGAACGTTGAGGAAAATGCGCCCGTAGTAACCTCCTGCTCCCCACACGCGCGTTTGACTCCAATCCACCTCCGCCTCTTCTAAGGGGGTGGGCTGGGTGGGCGTGGATTTCAGCACCAAATACCCTTCGCGCCGCAGCCATTCATTCAAACAAAAACCGCCCATCAAAGGCTGTGCACCGTGATCCGACACAATCAACACGGCGGTGTCTTCGCTGCATTGGCCGAGCAGCTCCCCCACGCAGCGATCGACATGGCAATAGTAATCGTGAATGGCAGTAGCAAACGGAGACCCCGGCTCGTGATGGGGATGGCGCAGGTCCATCGGTTTCCAGAAGGAGTGATGAATGCGATCGACCCCCATGTCTACCAACATCAAAAAGTCAGGCGCATCGCGAGCGATCAGTTTGCTGGCTAAGGTAAAACGCTGATCGCACAGCGCATAAATATCTTGCAAAATTCGCTGTTTGTCTTCCGAGCGAAACTCAGGCACGTCCAGAACGAACTCGGGCAGCCATGCCGCGATATCATCAGCCAGCTCGGGTGGATAGGTGTAGGGCACGTCGAGATTAGGAGTCAGAAAACATGACACCATCGTGCCGTTGATGGGGTAAGGTGGCGACGTTCCCGGCACGCTGAGCGCAGCCACTGACCACCCCGCATCTCCCAAAAAATCCCACAAACGAGGCACTTTTACCGCTCGCCCGTCAGCGATCGTCATATTCTGATAGCCGCGATCGCGCCGATTGCGAAACCCGTAAATGCCCAGTTCTCCTGGATCGCGCCCGCTCATCATACAGCTCCAAGCTGGCACGGTAATGGCCGGAATGCTGCTCTCTAGCCGCCCGTAACTGC
>JBCBVC010000257.1:0-2792 GCA_039817845.1 Cyanobacteria bacterium J06642_2 | reverse complement strand
GGGGTTTCTTTAGACGTGAATGAGAAGACCGCGACTAAAGCCATGATTGGGGTTCCCATTTTTGTCGCTAATCAGTGGTGGGGCGTCCTCGCCTTTGATGACTGCACCACCGAGCGGGTTTGGACAGAGGCTGAAATCGCGGTGTTAGAAACCGCCGCCGCCTGCCTTGGTAGCGCCATCGAGCGCGATCGCACCCGCCAAGACCGTGAAGCTGCTGCCCAGGCCCGCGCCGCCGAGCTAGAACAGCATAATCAGACCCTGGCCGAGCGCGATCGCATCCTCGAAGCCACCGCCGCCGCCGCCAACGTTATGCTCACCGCCGATGATTTTGACATTGCTGTGGGTCGGGCGCTACAAATCGTGGGTCATGGGTTGGCGGTTGATCGCATTAGTTTAGCTCAGCACTTTGACGCAGACAATCCTCAGACGTCTAGCTACCACCAGTTCTTACACGAATGGACCTCACCTGGGACCTCGATGCAAACAGCACATCCTGAGCTAGTGCGGGTCAGTGACCGGGGAATAGAGTTTGCACTGGAGATGCTACGAAAGGGTGAGATTTTTGGTGGCATTGTCGAAGAGTTACCCGAGCCTTTTCTCAGCAGTCAGTTAGAGCTGGGTGTCCAGTCTACCTACGCTGTTCCCATCCGGGTAGATAACCGTTTTTGGGGCATTATCGGTTTGGATGACTGTCACAAGCTAACTCGCCGCAGTGAGGCCGAACTGGAAGCCCTTAAAACCCTGGCTAATTGTATTGGCAATGCCATCGAGCGCGATCTCACTATCAAAGCGCGTGAGGCGGCTGAACGAGAGATGATTGTCGCGCGGGAGCGGGCAGCGCGGGCGGCTGAGCTAGAGGCCGCTAATCAGGTGCTGACCAGGCGCGATCGCTGGCTTGAAACCACTGCGACGGCCGCCAGTGAGCTGCTCTCGGCAACCGATGTTAGCGCCAGCGTTGAGACGGCTTTAGCGACGATTGGGCGAAATTTGGAGTGCGATCGCATCTCAGTCATGCAGCACATCCTAGCGCCCGATGCCCCTGCGGCGGATTTGGGGCTGATGAGAGTCCTCTACGAATGGGATGCCGAGGGGATCCGCTCTCAATGTGAAGATCTGGATCTTCGTGAAATTCCCAGTGACGGGGTCGAAGACTGGTTTAAGCGAGTCATGGCAGGCCACTGGGTAGGCGGCCTAATCGGGGTGCTTAAAGACCCCTTTCGCAGCAGTATGCAAGCCCTAGACATACAATCGACCTATGCGATGCCTGTCTTTGTAGAGGGCAAATTTTGGGGCATCGTGACCATGGACCACTGCCGCGATGCCAGGCGACTGAGTGCGGCTGAGCTAGCGGTATTCAAGACGGCGGCGACCTGTGTAGGTAGTGCGATTTATCAGGCTAGTGTGAGGCGCGATCGCGCCGCTCAGGAGCGGGCACGGTTGTTAGGCAGTGTGGCGGAGGCGGCGAACTTGCTGCTGAGAACGGCTGACTATATGACCGTTTTCCCAGAAGTAACACGACTGTTGGGTGAGGCTGTGGGGTGCGACCGGTGCACTATTACACAGGATGTGACTCACAAAACGTCAGGAAGCCTGGCCGTAAAACTTTTGCACGAGTGGAGCAGAAAAGGCGTTGAGTCTGCAATGGGGGCGGCTCCAGACTTCTTCGAGGAAGAACTTATTCTTTTGGAAGGTCACTTTCTAGAATTTCACCAAACGCTTCTTCGCGGCGAGGTTGTGAACTTCCTCGTAAATGAATTGACGACACCTGAGAAGGATTTTCTAGAAGCCCAGGGCAATACCTCGATGCTGATCGTGCCAATTATGGTGCAGGGGCAGTGCTGGGGTGAGATTGGCTTCGACAACTGCGGCGAATCCCGACTCTATGACGAGGCCGAGATTGCCATTCTGCAGGTTGCTGCCGAGAGCATCGCCGCCGCCATTGCCCGCCAGGCTCAGGAGGCATCCGTCCGTGAAGCTGAAGAACGCTATCGTAATCTGATCGAACTTAGCACCGAAGGAATTTACCGTCTGGAGCTGGACGAACCAATTTCGCGCAGCTTGCCGGTTCGAGAACAGGTGGATTTGTTTTACAAAAATTGCTACGGTGCAGAAGCCAATGACGCCTTTGCTGCCATGTATGGTTATAAAACAGCCGAGGAGATGATCGGTTGGCGACTCACCGATATCCATGTTGAGGCATCAGAGCGAAATATTGAGTTCTTGAGCGAATGGCTTGCTAGCCATGACTGTCGCATTAGCAACAGCGAATCTGAAGAACTCGACGTCTCGGGGAATGTGCATTATTTCCTTAACAACGTGATTGGTATTGTTGAAGATAATCATCTGGTACGAATTTGGGGCACCCAGACCGACATCACCGAGCTAAAACAGGCCCAGCAAGCCCGCGAAGCGGCTGAGAAAGCCATCCTTGCCGAACGCGAACGCGCGGCGCAAGAGCGGGCGACTGAGCTAGCTAAAACCAATGAGGCAATTAGTGAAACGCTGAGTGCGCTGACGGCCACGCCTGAGCTGAACAAGTTTTTAGGACAAATCTTGATCAAGATTTCTGAGCAGATCGGGGCTTGCAAGGCGCATCTGTTTTTCTATGACGAAGAAACAGAGACACTATGCCAACACATCGCAGTGCAAGAGGGTCAGGGCTATCAGGGCGCGGCCCCTGGTGACCCTGAGATGTTTCGTCATCCTATCCCAATTGAATTGTCACCGATTACTTGGGAAAGAATCATCAACTCATCAAAGCCATTTACTTTTGATGAAAGCAACCCCGAAGA
>JBCBVC010000256.1:0-2866 GCA_039817845.1 Cyanobacteria bacterium J06642_2 | reverse complement strand
GCTTTGGAGAGTCGCTATTCGCCACAGCATCAGCTATACCTTGTTCGACGAACGCTTTATCGAACGACACGGAGTGCTCAACCGCTCCACCAATCATCTCGAACTCTTTCGCGTCAAAGACATGGGTCTCCAGCAGGACTTCTTCGAGCGCATCCTCGGCCTCGGCACCATTATTCTGTACACGTCAGATACTTCGTGCCCGATAGTCCGGTTGACTGGCATTGAAGATTCAGAAAGAGCCCTCGAACTGTTTCGCGATCGCGTGAATGTCGAACGCAATCGGAAGAATGTCAGGGAACTGGATGTTAACTAAGGCGCGATCGCCTGATGTTCGAATTCCGCTTGTGGCTTGAGTTCACCTAATTCGTACCGTCGTGTTGCCCGACTCCGAAATGAACGTGTGGCCTCGTCGAATTTCCGGTATTACCTACGTAGCCGATGCCTTTCTGACTGGGCCTTCCTGCTTGTGGCTTACTTGAGTAGGGCCAAGCTTAAAGAGGCCATTTACACTGATTCGAATTCTGGTTGCCAAATTCCATCGATTGAGTCATGTCCCAATACGATCCTTGATGGATTTGACGTAGTCCGAGCACGCACGATCCTTTAGACGCCGGAGCCATCAAATCCTTTCCGTCTGCGATGATTGTGGCTTTGGCGTATTACAAAAAACATACAAATCACTATTGCTCGTCCTGCATCCCTGTCAGGTGACGCAAGATCGTGTCGAGCTTGCCGTTAAGATTCGCTAGCTCCGAATGCAGCCGCGCGAACTGTTCGTCGTTATGAGCCTGTTCTACTTCAAACGCTTGCCCTATCCAGCCATCTGGATCGATCGCACGATTCAGGTCCTGCTGCCCGCTCTCTAGCTGAGAGACACGCTTCTCAAGAGCAGCAATGCGTAGGTGCCAATTAAGTGGTGACTGTTCGGCCATAGTTCAATTTTAGTTGTAAGTGAGTTTGACACGCCTAAACCGACCCTGCGGCTAGAGCAGCCTATCGCAATACAGCTGCCAGCGCACTTACTAACCGCTCTCCTTTGCCATACGCAGCTCGTTGATGCTGCCGCTGTGATGCGATTGCCAACCAACGCCCGTTAGCAGCAGGAGTCCGATGGCAAAGACGCTCCGCTCTTGGCGGTACTGTTTTTTTCTTTTCCAAGGGTGGCTTTGGGCACTCAGCCCGACAGAGCGGCGCTCATCGCTACAATCAACCATTCACTCATCTGGCGGCCATATCACCATGCCAGCATCTACAGAATCGAATCATTTATCAGCAATCCCATCTTTAAACGATAAATCAATAACTGAAGACCAAAGCATGTGATAGAAATGCGATCGCCAAGAATCAAATGGCATCCTATCCGAAACATTCAGAGCCTTTATTTATAGCCTAAAAAGTACGTTAGTTTCAAATGGTCTAAATCAGAATAAAATCGCGAGACTATAGAAATCCCACCTCTGAAACTCCCAGTCAATCCAAAGCGCATGAGGTTATTGAGAAGAGACTCTACAACGCCTAAAATCTATTCTAAGAATAATATATTTTTGACATTGATAGTATTAAATGGAATAGCTAAAGTTGGCTAAAGCTTCGTTCCAATCCTTCCCTTGCGGTGATAATGCGATCCTTATCTCATATCGCTGTCCCAATTTTACGGCAAGCTTCCACCCAACACTATCGTTATCAAACCCCGCGATGATCGATATCCCATTTTGCGAGCAATGATCTAGAAAGTTGATGGGGAAAGCCCCCTCTCCTCCAGTGGAGAGGAAGCGAATACACCGATACTCAGTCTCAGTTGACAGAGCTGCCGCTGACATCGCATCGATCGCCGATTCCACCAACACCACCTTGGACACACGATCGCCTTTTCCCCAATCAAAGTAAAACCAGCTCTCGGCTTTTGAACTTCCCTCAGCCATGCCTTGAAACTGATTGTCCCGATGAGCTGCCCGTAAAGCCGCCCCCTTAACGACCTCAAGATCGAAGGGATCGCGCATCAGGAAAACGACGTTGACAATCTCGTGCGCCCGACGATTCCCCTTCGCAATCTGCTGCTCCATCGTTTTTGCAGGTAACCCAGTCCCATAAATATCCCCTCGTCGATGAAGTTCGTCTACCATCTCTGCCGGAAGAAAGCGATCGCCAATCAAATACTCCCGCGCGACTTTCCACTTGAGGGGGTCGGCCATAGGAGGAGTGAAACGTTTGTTAAGCCGTGGTTTGGCAGGTTTTTGGCTGCGTTCGAGATTAGCGCGTTGCTTGTTGGATAGAGAAGCATTGGCTTGGGAGGCGACGGTGTCTTGCAGGAACTGTCTTGCTTCATTGAAGTCGAACTGCTTGACGTACTGGACGAAATCAATCGCCCCCGTTCCTCCCTGTTGGCCAGCATGGTCGTAAAACTGCTGGGTGTCTGGAGAGATGGAAACTCTCATGCCATCAAACCGCCACTTCTTCTTGTCGTAGCGATCGCGTTCCATACCAAACCATACCGCCAAATCCTCAATGGGGAAGGCTCGCAGCTCGTCTGTCTGCTTCCGTCGTAGGGATAACGCGTCCATCAAGAAACGCCTAAATCTGCCAGCAGTTTATCAACTCGTACCAAGACTTCTGGCGTCGCTTTTTCCCAACATGTTGCGGTTACGCGCTGTCGAAGTTCTGCAATGGCTGTTTCTGACTGATAAGCGCTAGTCCGCCATCCCAGTTCTGCTCTCGCTCGCTGAACGTCTGTATAACTAGCTTTCGATTTTCCTCTGGATTGAGCAATGACGGCAGCCTTTTGAAGAACTGCATGAAATTCCTTCGGCTCCATATCGGTCGGCCATATCTTCATCACCGTAGATGCCGAAATTTGATGGTTCTCAAT
>JBCBVC010000255.1:0-2869 GCA_039817845.1 Cyanobacteria bacterium J06642_2 | reverse complement strand
CCGACGACGATCGATCGCGTGATTGGGGTGGCCAAAGCCTATACGACTCGCGTTGGCCCCACCCCCGCACCAATGCAAGCCCCCCCAGCAATGGGATGGGATGAGGTGACATAGGGATAAGTACCATAATCGAGATCCAGCAGCGTTCCCTGCGCCCCTTCAAACAAGACGTTCTTACGCGCAGCGATACCGTCAGAAAGCATCAACGCCACATCTTTCACGTACGGACGCAGGCGCTCTGCATAGCCTAAGTACTCTTCAATAATCGGTTCGGGGTCCAACGGCTCCAATCCGTAAAGTTTCTCCAACAGCACGTTCTTGTAAGGCACGGCCCAATTGAGGCGATCGCGCAGCCCGGCTGGATCCATCAGATCCAACATACGAATGCCGGTGCGATCCGATTTGTCGGCATAAGTCGGGCCAATACCGCGTCCAGTAGTGCCAATCTTGCGAACGCCTTTACGTTTCTCTTCCGCCATGTCGATAAGGCGGTGATAGGGCATGGTGATATGTGCGGTTTCGGCAATGGAGAGATTATCGGTCGGTACGCCCAACTGGTGCAGTTGGTCAATTTCTCCCAATAACACCTGAGGATCCACGACTGTACCGCTGGCGATCGCGCATTGCGTCTCTGGATACAAAATGCCTGATGGAATCAGATGCAGCCTGAATGTGCGCTCGCCGACAACAACCGTATGCCCAGCATTGACGCCGCCTTGATAGCGAACAACGATATCGGCCTTTTCACTGAGCAAGTCGGTAATCTTGCCTTTGCCTTCGTCGCCCCACTGAGCGCCAATAACAACTACATTCGCCAAGGGTTATTACTCTCCTAGCAGGCCCATCGTTAATTGGCTCCCACGGTTCGGTCAATGCCGATCGACACGAGCTCCTGACATGCTGGAATACCCAGAATGCAGAACAGAAATCGTAACAAAGCGCCCCCTCACCGTCAATGAAAGCGCTAAACACTTCTTAACACTGGGACAGATCGAGAGAGATCGCGTTGGAGGTGGGTCTCGGTGGAAATGAACCTTGTGGGATGCCTCAGGCCATGCGTACCTATTTAGGGTTCCCAAGCAGACGAGTATAAGTTTACCGACACCAAAGCTTCTGATTATCGCAAAGCTGAAACTAGCACCCAATTGCTTTCGCACAAAGCTGCCTATGGCAATGTTTAAATGCCAACATGCTTGCAACATCATCACTGGTCTAGATCTAGCTTTGCAGAAGCAATTTGGGATGGAACTATAATCTAAGTTAGATAGCGAGATCTACCTTAAATATCAAGCCTCCAGCATTGAGTTCTCAAGCATTGCTCTATCGTTTTACTTGAATTACTTGACGCCCAAAAGCTCGACCTCAAAATCAAGCGTGGCATCAGGAGGAATGACCCCACCTGCACCGCGACTGCCATAGCCGAGTTCTGGCGGAATGAGTAATTGACGGGTGCCGCCAACTTTCATGGTGGATACCCCTTCATCCCAACCTTTAATGACCTGACCCACCCCAATGTTGAACTCAAATGGGCGACCGCGATCGCGAGAGCTATCAAACACAGTGCCGTCGGTTAACTTACCTACGTAATGTACGGAAACTCGTTGACCTTTGCTGGGAGAAGCGCCGTCGCCTGCTTGCAAGTCGACGTACTTGAGTCCGGAGTCTAGTTCGACATACTCGCGGTCGGAATCTGGGATAGTGGTCATAGGTTCCTCGCTCATGGCGATTGCACTAGAAAACATGATGGGTGTGCCTGCAAGAGCAGGTAGATTGCCATACCCTAAGCCAAGAGCAATCGCGACACTCAAACTCAGCACCCAGGTGCAGCAGCGTTGGAGAAGCATTTGCATAAACTCATGCCAGTGCGTTTGGTACTCCCCGAGTGTAATGAGGCAGATCCGACTTGGCAACTGCAACCGTTGCCGCGCGCGCCCGAGTTTTTGAGAAGATTTCATCGAAAAACGCCGTCAGCGCGCGATCGCTTCTGCCAAGGCCTCGGGGTGAAGATACGCGTCAATAACCTGGCCGTCACGGAACCAAACTATGCGCTGAGTGAGCCTGGCCACGCTGGCTTCATGGGTCACCATCACGACGGTCATGCCATTCGCGTTAAGGCGAGCAAAAATATCCATCACCTCTCGAGTTGTCTGCGTATCCAGCGCTCCAGTGGGTTCGTCGGCCAATAGCAACACGGGTTGATTGACGATGGCACGCGCGATCGCAACTCGCTGTTGTTGACCGCCAGACAGCTGATTGGGCTTGTTGGCCAAACGGTTGCCCAACCCGACCTGCTGCAGAGCTTCTGTGGCGCGATCTCGCCTTTCTCCAACCGAGACCCCGGCGTAGACCATAGGCAACATGACATTCTCTAGAGCTGACGATTGTGGCAGGAGATGAAATTGCTGGAAGACGAAGCCAATTTTGCGGTTGCGAATGCTGGCCAGAGCATCTTCATCCAATCCCGCAACATCTTCTCCATCTAAGTAATAACGCCCCGCAGTTGGCCGATCCAAACACCCAATTACGTTCATCGCTGTCGACTTTCCCGACCCCGACGGCCCCATGATGGAGCAATATTCGCCTGCTTTTACGATCAAATCTACATCGAATAAAGCGCGCACTTCCGTATTGCCGGAACCATAAATTTTGCTAACACCTTCAAGCCGAATAATCGTATCGGTCATCTTTCATCCCATACGAGTCACAACCATTATCGCAAATGAGCGAATCAGCTCTGGTTGTGTTGCTCAGTAAGGAATGGCTGCCACTTCAGGATCGATCGAGCAACTTTAGGGCACTTCGATTAATTAACCAAGCTGCTTCTGGAAGAGCAAAAAGAAACCTATCTTGAACAGAACTTATACGATAT
>JBCBVC010000254.1:0-2870 GCA_039817845.1 Cyanobacteria bacterium J06642_2 | reverse complement strand
ATTGATTGGATTCACAATTGGTTATTCAAAGTTAGCTAGCATGACAATCTATCCACTCCTGATTGGATTTAACACGGTTCCCAAAGTTGCGCTCGTTCCCCTCATGTCCATTTGGTTTGGCATTGGAGCCGTACCAGCCGCGATCACGGCATTTTTATTAGCTGTCTTCCCGATTGCCGTTAACGTAGCTAGCGGCTTAGCAACTGTTGAGTCGGAAATGCAGGATGTCTTAATTGCTCTCGGTGCAAATCGGTTTGAAATTTTTCAAAAAGTCGGTCTTCCTCACACAATGCCTTATCTATTTGCCTCGTTAAAAGTAGCCGTTTCGCAAGCGTTTATTGGCTCAGTAATTGCTGAAACTGTGGCATCTGATGGTGGCATCGGCTACGTCATCCTTTCCGCAACTTCAAATTTTAATATTCCTCTCGCTTTCTTAGCTTTACTATCTCTAGCAGTGATGGGAATCGCCCTATACAGTTTCTTTGTCGTCCTAGAGAAGCGCTTCGTTCACTGGATTTAGCTAGCTCGTGAACTTCCGATCGAAGTTACTTCTAAACCGAGACTGAGCGTGGGAAATTTTGCTCTAACGTCGCTTGCAAATTGCAGCGACGGGACCGCCCCCAGATGGCCCTTGATGTTCGCTTCCGCCCGATACGTACACCATGGGATCCTTTGCGACTGAAGCCACAACCGCACCTACAACCGCTCGTGCCATTCGCGTGTGATTGATGTTGGAGTCATCGAGCATCGTGTGGCGGCACCCCAAAACACGACCGGATGGATCTGCTTCTGCTTTGGCAAAAATATTTACCACCTTTGTCAAATCTACGGCTTCGCAATCGATACATTCTTGGGCGCTGGCGATCGCTTGCTTAACCGCAGTGGCATCTAATGCATGGTTCATCACGCGATGCTCGATGAGGTAATCGCTATGAGAGTGAGGTGAATTACCCAAAACTAAAATCTCGCAGTTATTCAGTTCCACGCCTGCAGATGTTGACGCAACAGCTGAATACAGTTCGTAGTTAGTACATATATCTGCTTCAGAAAGTTGCTCGATATCAATTTCGCCCAAAGCCACTGCAACCCCTAGCGCAGAAGCTCCGCGTGAATAGGCCATCGATTTATAACTGTCTGGCGCGATCGCAGTTTCGTTTTGACTAGAGGACGTAATAAGCGGGCACTTAATCTGCACGAAGTGAACGTCTTCCGGAGCAAGGCCAGCGTCAGCGATCGCTTCGTTTACGCCCTCAGCTACCACTCGCACCATGGTCAACGTGCCAATTTCATCCACAGAAAAATCTCGCGTGTGGCACAAGCCCAACACCAACCCGCGACGACTGGGACCGTCCAATTCATCTTCTTGCCGCGTAAATACAGTGATGTGAGGACTCAAAACCCCTTCCGTACCACCTGACATAACAAATGCAATGCGATTGACAGCTTCACCGATGAGATCTCGCAAGTAACTTTTCAGTGTTGCGACAGCAAAGCCTCTAGTGAAATCATTGACACAGCCATTCCCTTCCGTCTTGCCCATAATCGCGACAATATGCCGAGGATTGATCTTTTGTTGCTGAATTGCGTGGATTAATCCAGTCAAATCGTCAGGACTATTCTGCGAGATCTTGATGACATCAACTTTCATCAATCAGAACTCAGTTTTTTCAGCATGTACCTGCATTCCAACATTTAATGAACTCCTCTCAAACATTTCGCTTTTTAGATGACCAATTCGAGTGATTCTGAGTCACTAAGGGCTCGTAATAAATTTGTATTTATTCTCAGTATATCCCCTAGGCCACTGAAGCTTGCAGGCTCAGTTCTTCAGCCAATAATTGACATAATCTTGCCGTATTTAAGATGTCGCTTGATAAAGACAAAGGCTGGACATCCTTTCGAACTAAATACTGCCATAACTCGCGTGGAGACCATGCAACTGGTATGCTCAGCTTCATCATTGCGCGGGCTAACTCAACTTGATGATCGTCAACGTGTTCGCCAAAAATGTGGCTTCTCGGCACTAGAATAAACGGCACGCCAGCCTCACTTAGGGTTAAAAGCGAGCCCTCACCGCAGTGAGCTACCACAATGCGAGCTTTATGAACTAAGGCCTTAAACTTAGCTTCAGGTAAGAGACGATGGCAAGTTGATGCTTTCGGCAATTCCGTACAGCTACCGTACTGGACGACAACCTCTTCTCGAAATGCGTTCATATCTTGCAGCACGTCAATCCACTGCATTAAGCGATTAAAGGGAAACTGCTCTGTACCCACAGTCACGAGAATCACGATTGTCTCCTTGCATATGCCTGCGAACTCGACGGTAGCCAAGTCAATTTAGAGGGTGACTGCAATGGCTCGGGGATAGTGCAGTAGCAGTTGCGGCCACCGCACGTAGATAGTATCGAGAAACGGACGCACCAATCGAGCAGACATACTAAGCTGATAAACCCGAGTAATTGACTCCACAAAGATAGTTCGCGCGCCAAATAATTTGCCTAGAACAATAAATGGCACAGCCACCCCAGCGCCGGTGGAGACGATGACATCAGGACGCTCCGCCCGAATAACTTGCCAAGCTAACCACAAGTTACGGAAAAGATTCGGCAGATTGCGATTTGTCGGCCCAAAAGCCCAGTATTTGCGTTCGTCACTTAAAATTGCTTCTGTAGTGGCAGTGTGAAAGGTCACCCAAACGCGATCGCGGTCTTGCCAAAAAGATTCCAAATCTCGCAAACCGCGAAAGTGACCGCCCGACGAGCTAACTAACAATAATTTGACGTTAGAACGGTGAGCCTCCACAGAACTCGAGCGGGAGTGAAGCGGTGAAAACACGATCGGGTCTCCAGAATGATGCGGTTGCCATAC
>JBCBVC010000253.1:0-2875 GCA_039817845.1 Cyanobacteria bacterium J06642_2 | reverse complement strand
TTTCCCGGTTTGGAGCCATTTCTACCGGAGGTCGGCGCTGTAATGACCAAGTTTCAGAACGATTCTGTCGACTTAGACATTGACGCACCGTGGACTCACAAGAAGGCGCATGAATTTGACTCGATGACCTTTGCAACCTGGGTTTCCCAGAATGTCGAGTCGCCACCCGTCCAAGCTTTACTGACCTCTAGTACGGATGCCTACTTTGGTGTCAGAGCAGAAGAGCTTTCTTGTCTCGAAGCCATGCATCTATTCAAGACCTGTAGTGATATCCTCACGATGGCCGACACCAAAACGGGTGGCCAGTCCGCCCATATGATGGGTAGCCAATTGGTTTCCGAGGGACTGGCCTCAAAGGTTAACGGGGTCGTCTCGCTCAACTCGCCCGTTCGCCGCATCTCGCAAGATGCCCAAGGCGTCACAGTTGAGTGTGACGAAACCATGTGGCGTGGCAAACATGTTATCTGTGCGCTTCCACCAGTAATGATCAATCGGATTGAGTTTACGCCGATGCTGCCCGCATACCGTCGCGCGTTCCATCAGCGCTGCCCGATGGGTCGGTACTCCAAGGCGATCCTCACTTATGAGACGCCCTTCTGGCGGGACATGGAGCTATCGGGTATCGTCTTTGGCTTCGATGACAGCATGACTGGAATCTTCGATCTTGGAGACGTCGAGTCAAAGCACGGAGTGATTACGGTCCTGTTTGGTGGAGAGTCGTCCATTAAGCTGGACAACGCCACCGAGGCCGACCGCGATCAGATCATTCTCGACCAGGCAGCAAATGCTCTGGGCGAACAGGCGCGAAATCCAGTTCAGATGATGGTCAAGCAGTGGGCTGCTGAACCCTGGTCGCAAGGCGGTGCCTGCTCCTATATGACGCCCGGAACGCTCACGACCATCGGCGAGCGACTTTGGAAGCCCTGCGGGCGCATTCACTGGGCAGGAACCCAACTGTCGAGATTCTGGCGAGGTTACATGGAAGGAGCCTGTGCTTCGGGTGAAGCCGCGGCCAATGCCGTGCTGGCCGTGCAAAAAGACTTGTCAATTGAATCTGACTCGCAAGCCCCTTCTAACTCTCAGAAGGTTCAAGAAGCAGATTCCTGAAGCCAGAAAGTAACATACGGAGGATGTAATGACCTATGGGTAATAACAAGCTAAAGATGAGGACCTGTTCGATCTGTCAGAGCAGCCTGAAAGCTACTTGATCCAACACTCACTCACTGACCCTGAACCAATATGTCAACCACCAATAGCCGGACACCTCAAACATTTAACCCTCGGATATTTTTGCGAATGTTCATCAGTATAACTGCCTTATTGAGCTTAATGGCCTGTACCTTCGACATAGATGACCCAACTGGGGTTAAACAGCGTCGTGCAGAAGAACGTCGCGCTGAGTGTCAACAGATCGACAACATTACAAACGCACACTCTGAGCAAAGTACAGCTGTTTACAAGCGAGGTTTAGCCGCTGATGGAACTCAAACACGAGAGGGTTTACTGGAAGAAGCTGAGGTTCCTCTTCGCACTGCAGATATCCTAACAGCTTTAGAGTTAGAGGACGAAAACCTGCAGAGCCTGAGCTTGGACATCGCGGCGGGACTTCAGCAAATGGCCGAAGCCAAGCGTGCCATGGCTCCTTTTGCTAACATTGAACAGACTATTACCTCCGCTAATGATCGTTCCGCAGCTCACCAAGCAAGTGTAGTCCAAAGGGACGAAGCCAGCAGGCATTATGCCGGCACACTGCGTGCCGTCGAAATTTACTGCGAAGGGGATAATCTCCCATTCACTTTGGAGAGCCCCGCAGAATAGTGCAATTTGTTTTTTGTATACCCTCTCAACGTAGAGCCGTTTGATAAATTATCATAATCTCCCTTGGTACTCCGATGAAGCTCACCGTCAGGCAGACAGTTAAAAAATTGCCACAAGTTTGGACTGCCAAGATTTCGATGCACTCACACTGAAGTAATTTACGTCGCTGTTAATTCGGACCACATCATGAAACGATTTTTGGCCTGGAGCGCAATCGCCCTGCCACCCACCCTTCTTATTCTCCTATCCCTAAAACCGCTCGAAATTGTTTCGATCCGTTTTTTCGGCTTCTTTGCTGCTGTATTCCTGGCGACCCTTATTGTGGCACTGATGATAGCTCCTGCCCTCAAGTCCCGAAAGCGTTTGCGACGACAGACGGCAGTATCACTCATCATGGTGGTTTCTATCGTCCTCTTCAACTGGCCGCTGAGAATAGCCTATGCTTTCTCCCGTCCTGCCTTTGACCAAGTAGCGGAACAGGTGATGATAGGAGAAACTATTGAAACGCCCCGACGCATTGGCTGGTTTCGTATCGAACGCATTGACGCCCCTGGCCCTGCCGCCAATGGTATTGATTATCAGGGGCTTCGTCTGTGGACGGGCGTTCACCCCAACGGAAATACTGGCTTTGTACAAGCGAGTCCGGATAATTTGCAGTTTAATTTGTGGAGCCATTTCAGGTTAGATGAAACCTGGCAGTTTATTGCTGAGGACTGACAGGTAGGCTATGAGTGCGCTCTCAACTCTTGTTAGGCACGTCACGATAATTTAGTGCATCGTATAAGAGCTGTTGCAAGGTTTAAGCATTGAATTCTGAGAGATTATGGTGATAAACATACGTCCTTATGAATCTACGGACTGGTCTAGGTTGTGCGAAATACATGATAAATCACGTCTTGACGAACTCAGTTTAACCGTAGGTGCAGATGCTTTTCTTACCCTTGAGCAAACTGCCGAAAACGAAGGACTTTTTGATGACAAGCTCTTTGTAGAAACCATCTATAATGTCGTGCAGGGATTTGTTGCTTATAGTGATAAAGAACTAGCCTGGCTTTAT
>JBCBVC010000252.1:0-2882 GCA_039817845.1 Cyanobacteria bacterium J06642_2 | reverse complement strand
TTGGCGACCCACCGATAGAAAATACTCCTCCAGTTGCCGATGACGATAGCTTCTCCACCAATTTCGAGACCGCTCTTTCCGTTCCTGCAGCCACAGGCGTCCTCGATGGCGATACCGATATCGATGAGGATGACTTAACGGCTGTTCTCGACAGCGGCCCTGCCAACGGAACCCTGACTCTGAATGAGGATGGTTCTTTCGACTACACTCCCGACGATGGCTTCAGCGGCACCGATAGCTTCACCTACTTCGCCAATGATGGAGAAGATAACTCCAATGCCGCCACAGTCGAAATTACAGTTGGCGAACCGCCGGTAGACAACAATCCTCCCGAGGCAGATGACGATAGCTTTGCTACCGATTTCGAGACCGCGCTCTCCGTCCCCGCCGCCACAGGCGTCCTCGATGGCGATACCGATCTTGATGGCGATAATTTAACTGCAGTCCTGGAGAACGGTCCGGCCAACGGAACGCTGACTCTGAATGACGATGGCTCGTTCGACTACACTCCCGACGCTGGATTTAGCGGCACCGATAGCTTCACCTACTTCGCCAATGATGGAGAAGATAACTCCGATGCCGCCACGGTCGAAATCACGGTTGGCGAACCGCAGGTAGAAAACACGCCTCCCGTTGCCGATGACGATAGCTTCTCTACCGATTTCGAGACCGCTCTCTCCGTTCCCGCCGCCACAGGTGTCCTTGATGGCGATACCGATATCGATGACGATGACTTAACGGCTGTTCTCGACAGCGGTCCGGCTAACGGAACCCTGACTCTGAATGACGATGGCTCGTTCGACTACACTCCCGACGCTGGGTTTAGCGGCACCGATAGCTTCACCTACTTCGCCAATGATGGAGAAGATAACTCCAATGCCGCTACGGTCGAAATCACGGTTGGCGACCCGCCAGTAGAAAACACGCCTCCCGTTGCCGATGACGATAGCTTTGCTACAGACTTTGGAACTGTCCTGACTGTCTCTGCTGATGCCGGGGTCCTTGACGGCGATACCGATATCGATGGCGATGACTTAACGGCTGTCCTCGATAGCGGTCCGGCTAACGGGACGTTGACACTGAATGAGGATGGCTCGTTTGAGTACATTCCTGATGAAGGTTTCTCTGGAACAGACAGCTTTACTTATGTAGCGAACGACGGCACCGAAGACTCTAATGTTGCGACTGCAACTATCGAAGTTGCTGCTTCCGACGTACCGGTGGTGAGCTTTGAAATTATTCCGAGTGAAGTTTCTGAGGCAGATTCGTTTGAGGAACGTACCATCACATTCCAATACACCGTTGACGGTCCCATTCCTGACGATGGTCTCTCAGTACTGGTCTCGCTAGACAATTTGGGAGACTTCACCTCTCAAGGTTTGGAAGTAGGACCCAGCAACTTTATCAACCTCGACTTCGGACCGAACTTCTTTGAAGATATCAACGCCTTCGACACGATTATTACCGGTCAAACAGGCTCCTTCGATGTCGTCTTGGAAGATGATTTGATTCAAGAAGAAGATGTCACTGTTACCTTCTTCGAGTTATTACCCGATCCTGATGGCTTGCTCGATAATCCATACGCGGTTAACCCTGATGCCAATATCGGTACCATTAGCATTACCGATGGTATTGACGAGTTCCCCACCAGTCCTGTAGTTGGCTTCTCTGTTGACGGCACCGACTTGGTGGAAGGAGACGAGGTCACGGCAACCTTCAATGTCGAGGGAGACATCCCCGAAGATGGCATCACAGTTGTCTTTGGGAGTGACACGAACTCTGCCGCATTGGAGTTCGACCCAACTATCCTGACTGACCCAGATGCTGCGTCTGGCATTGCGTTTCCGCCTACAGTGACGAACGATTCCGTTCTGGTCACTATTATTGAGCCCACAGCCAGCATCACGCTAAAAGTTGCCGAAGATGGCATTGTCGAAGGTGTTGAGGATATTAGCATCAGTCTGTTTGATGGCGAGCTGTACGAGCTGGATTCAGAAGCTAGTGAGGTAACTCTCACCATTGCCGATGTCGATGATGGTAGCGTTCTCGCCGGTACGGACGGACGCGATCGCATCTTCGGTACGGAAGCTGACGAGCAGATCGAAGGCTTCGGAGACAGTGATGCCTTGCGTGGCTTTGGCGGCAGTGACACCATCCTGGCTGGTGACGGGAATGACCAGGTGTTTGGCGACATTCCCAACACCTTTGGCGAAGGCGGTGATGACTTCATCGATGGTGGCGCTGGGAACGACGAACTGCGCGGCAACGGCGGCGACGACACCATCCTCGGTGGTGCCGGGTTGGATCGCATCTTTGCGGGTGAAGGCGATGACGTCATTCGCGGTGGCGAGGGTGACGACATCCTCAAAGGTGACTCGTTCCGGCCGGAATTGGGCAACGACACATTCGTGCTAGCTGTAGGGGAAGGCACCGATACTATCCTCGACTTCCAGCCGGGCGAAGACCTCATTGGTTTGGCTGACGGCCTAACCTTCAGCGACCTGGGCATCAGCGATAGTGATGGTTTTGCCGAAATTGCCTCTGGCGACGAGACGCTTGCACTGCTGAACAACGTATCTGCTAGCGACCTTGATGCCAGCTTGTTTGTGGTGGTTTAGAGAGTGCATCGCCTGCTTACCGCATGTAGTGGCTTCAGGACGATCTAGCTCAATTGGTTCTTGGCAATGAATTTAGGGGGACGGCATATTCTGCCGTCCCTTTTTTGGCTTCACGAACGGACAAAGCTGCATCAATGCCATCTGTTCGGATGCCAAAAATCAGACATCTTGTTGCTCTGGAATTTGAAAGCCTAAGAGCATTTTCTTGCTGGGTGAGGTACGGCTCGTAAAGTTGACCGTCTCCAGAACGGGGCTTGAGAGTCG
>JBCBVC010000251.1:0-2898 GCA_039817845.1 Cyanobacteria bacterium J06642_2 | reverse complement strand
CACGGACGAGGGCGACGTCCCTATCTCGAAGTGATGGTGGACTTGACGAGCTTGGAGAAAGTGGGCAAGTTCAAACAATTTCGCCACTGGATGCACTTCCATCACAAGTGTTACGGACTCCATGTGGTCGTGCTCTACCTGTGTTGTGGGCGCCAGCGAGTCCCTTGGTCATTAGCGATTTATCGAGGCAAAGGCAAAACCTCTCCTGCGCAACTGGGATTGAGGCTGATTCGGGAGTTGCCTGACGCCTTGCATCAGTTCTACGACTTACACACGACTTGGAGGGTTAGGCCACTGTAATCCTCAGACAAGATTGGTTTATGCCGGCATCGCCACCTCCAGCAACTGCGCAGCAGACTGACCTTGAGCAAGCAAGTGTTCTGCCCATCTGAGCAACGAGCCCACAGCTTCTCGATTGAGACGATAGAGTTTTTGGCCAATCGTTTGCTGGGTGTGAGCAAACGCAAATCTCTCCGATTTTCCACCCGCACCTGTCAGACGTTGCAAAATTGACTGCGCTACGAAACTCAAACAGAAGTGGCGTTTGACCGCTTCCTCCTTGCGCACCTGAGCCGACTCGAAGCCTGCTAGCTGCTTGCAGAACTCGTGAAAGACCTCAATCGGCCATCGATAACTCCAGGTCTGAACAATCCGTACGCTCTCCCAATGCTGAGCATCGGTGAGGAGACATCTGGGGGTATCACTGAGGTCTTGGTGCTCGTGAACAATCACCAAGCGTTTGCGCCCATACTTTTTGAGACGCACCCCCTTGGTGAAAGCCCAAATCGTTTTGATGCTCCCATTGCGCCCTTTCACCTGAGCGCGGCGAAAACTCTGAGGATGCTCCGTGCGCAAGTGGGTGGCCACCCGTTCCACTCGTTGCCAGTGGCTCTCCCACAGAATCAGACGAGAGCACTCGATTTCGCTGACCCAATGCTTGCCAGAGGCTTCAATCAGCTGGGTCAAAGGACGAGAGAGCACGCCATTGTCGAAGGCATAGTCGGCTTTGGGAAACTCTCCTTCGGCTTCAAGTTGCTCCACCATTGCTTGCACGATCTCTGTCCGTTTGCGGTAGGCCAAGCGATTTTTCTGGAAGTGCAACAATTCCAACAAGCGTTCGTGCACCTGCTCCATTTGCTCGTAACCTTCTTGGGCTGTCATTTGTAGATACGCCAACTCGTCTTTTTCATAGCTGGGGGATTGCACCTCCAGCATCAACCCGTCGACTGTGTCACGATTGCTCACGGCGGCGGTGAGCACGGTTTGGTAGCGACTCGGACAGTTGCGCACGTAGTCATAACTGCGTTTGGCACCAAAAATCTGTTCGCTGCGCTCGTGGTGAGCCAGAGTCCAGTCCAAGGAGATGACTTCTCGGCCTCGGCCACGGTGCTCACGGGAGCCAACCCTTGCTCTAGAGTTACTCTAATTTCTGGTGTACGGGGTGAAAGGGCAAAACGAGGCGGCGTATCCTGCGGGATAACCACAGCCCAACGAGGAATACGCCATGAGCCAAGATAATCTGATTTCGCTGTCACAGCCAGAGTCTACCAAAGGATTTAGCGATGCCCTCACAGAACTGGTACGCCAAGGAGCGCGCCAAATCATCGCCCAGGCGGTGGAAGCAGAGCTCAACGAGTTTCTATCGCAGTACCACCAATTGAGTAACGAGCATGGCCGCCAAGCTGTGGTGCGCAATGGCTATCTGCCTCAGCGATCGATTGTGACGGGATTGGGGGAGGTAGAAATCCAGGTGCCAAAGGTGCGAGACCGCAGTGGCAATGGCATCAAGTTCAACTCCAACCTGTTACCGCCCTATCTCAAACGGGCGGCGAGTGTCGAAGAAGTTTTGCCCTGGCTGTATCTCAAAGGGATTTCGAGCGGCGACTTTTCAGAAGCGTTAGAAGCTTTACTGGGGCCCAAAACCAAGGGATTATCGGCGAGTAGCATTGGTCGTCTCAAAGCCAGTTGGATAGACGAGCATCAGCAATGGCAGCAGCGGGATTTATCAAAGCAGCGTTACGTCTACGTCTGGGCGGATGGGATTTATTTCCATATCCGCAGTTCGAGCGACCGCCAGTGCATTCTGGTGCTCATTGGCGTGAGTGAAACAGGTCACAAAGAACTGGTGGCGTTGCAAGATGGCTTTCGAGAGTCCGAACCGGATTGGCGAGCTGTGCTGCTGCGACTCAAAGACCAAGGACTCGACTATCCGCCGCAATTAGCGATTGGAGATGGGGCTCTCGGGTTTTGGAAAGCCCTGGCTCAAGTCTTCCCGCAGACGCGACATCAGCGCTGTTGGGTGCATAAGACGGCCAACGTGTTGAATAAACTGCCCAAAAGCCAACAGCCTCGGGCGAAGTCAGCCTTGCATGAAATCTATCAAGCTGCGACCCAAGCGGATGCCGACAAAGCCTTTGACCGATTTATCGCCACCTACGAGCTGAAGTATCCCAAAGCAGCGGACTGCCTGAGTAAAGACCGTCAGCAACTGCTGGCGTTTTATCAGTTTCCCGCCGAGCACTGGCCTCATCTGCGCACGACTAATCCGATTGAATCGACGTTTGCCACGGTGCGTCTGCGCACGGATAAAACGCGCAATTGTGTTTCGCGCGAGAGCATTCTTTCACTGGTGTTCAAGCTAGTGCAGAGCGCTCAAAAACGGTGGTTGCGCATTCGAGGCTTTCGACGCTTAGCGGAGGTGATTGCAGGTGTGAATTTTCAAGATGGAGTTCGAGTTGATGCCGAGCCAGACGCTTTAACGAGAAGGCATGCCGCCTAGTCCACAGGCTCGTACACCAGATTTGACAATAACTCGCGTCTAGCCCGGCGGCACTCTGCTTGAGCAAGCGTTTGACTACTCGCTCGGGTAACCGTTTGCGAGCTTTGCTGTAGGCTCCC
>JBCBVC010000250.1:0-2939 GCA_039817845.1 Cyanobacteria bacterium J06642_2 | reverse complement strand
CTCATACCTGAAGTAATAGCAGGCAAAAATACCAGCATCATTAACCAGGACTTCATTACTACGATTGCTGAATACATGGGCATGAGGACTGAAGACAAGGAAATCAATGTGACCTGTTAGATGTCAAGTGACATAGGCGAGTAGACGACAGGAGGTTGTCGAGTTGTCGTCGCGAGCAAGCGCCTATCAAGACTCATTATGAGACGACAGTGAGCGATCTAAATGACAGCTAGCGATCAAAACGACAAGTGGCGATCTAAATGACAGTCGGTGATCACTTTTAAGCGGTCGATATCCGCAAGTGTTTTTTACGTCAATTAATTCTGATTGCGAGCAGCGGCTTGTTGCTGCCGATAACTCTCAGCTTTAATCTCGAAAATGACGGCATGGTGTACCAGTCGGTCAACGGCTGCGACCGTCATCATCGAGTCGGGAAAAATACTGTCCCATTTGCTGAAGGGCTGATTAGCCGTGATGAGTAGGCTCTTTCGCTCGTAGCGATGAGCAATCAACTCGAAAAGAACAGAGGTCTCGGCCTCAGACTTCTGCACATAGCCGAGGTCATCTAAAACAAGTAGGTCAAAGCGGTCGAGCTTTTTGAGTCTGGACTGAAGCAACAGTTGTTGTTTGTCTTGCTGTAGTTGTTGAACCAAGGCGAGTGCATTGAAGAACTTGACGCGCCGTCCGACTTCGAGCATAGCTTGTGATAACCCGAGAGCAAGATGTGTCTTGCCGACGCCTGATGCGCCGAAAAACAGGCAGTTGGTGGCGCTCTCGAGCCAACTGTCATCATCAGCTAACTGCATCAGCGGGGCAGGATTAAAGCTCGGGCAATGGTCAAACTCAAAGTTGGTCAAACTTTTTACGGCGGGAAGCTGGGCTTCTTTTTTTGCTCGTTTCAGCCGCATTTGGTCTCTTCTGTCGGCCTCTTGTTGGCACAAGCTGAGTAAAAATTGCGCATAGGACCATTGTTGCTGCAAAGCACGGCTCTCGGTAGCTTCCCAGTGGGTAAGCATGTTGGTGAGCTTGAGTTGTTTGAGGAGGCTGCTGAGTTGTTGATAGGGACTGTTGGCTGCTGCCGTTGTCCGTGTCGTTTTCGGTGGGTCTGTCCGTGTGGTCTCTGTTGTCGTTGTCGTCTGCGCAGCTGAGGAGTTGGTCATAGCTATCGAGAGCATGTTGTTGGGTTTCTATCGGCGGTAGGGTGGCCACCGCATCGGGGATGAACTGTTGCTGTAAGTGGCGTAACGTCAGTTGCTTTTTGGCTAGGGCTTCGGACAGATAGCTAGCGACTGCCTGGTCTTTGTCATAGGTAGCCGCGATGTAGAGCGCTTCGACCATCAGCACAGCCGCTTGGTCGCGCTCAAACTGCGCTTTCATCTGGTCCCAGAGCGCCCGGAACTCAGCCGTAGGCAACAAATCTGATTGCCACTGGCAGAAGAGAAAAGCTCTCGGCTTCTTCCTGAGTCCACCGATGAGGTGCCGGTAATCGATGCAGCGCCCGCGCCGGCGTCCTTTACCCGATACGCGCATCCGTGTGAGTTCAAACACCTGCGCTCTGGCAAAGTAACCGATGAGACGGTCGTGATAGAGATGAATTTCTACCTTCTGCCCTATCAGACGTGATGGCACGCTGTAGAGGATGCAGCGGACCTCAATGGTGCTATGACAACTGACTTTGGCGCTGAGGATCTCGTAGTCTGCAACGCGGCGTTTCGGTAGCGGTTGCAGGGCTGCTTTTTCGGCTTCGTATTTGGCTTCGCACTGTCGGTTAAGTCTATCAGCAGCTTGGTCTATCACCGTCTGGTAGTCATCTACGCTCTCAAAGTCAGCGCTGCCACGCAAGTAGATCAACTGTTTGATGCGGTTCTTCAGATGACCATGCGGACTTTCCACCGACCCGTTTTCATTCGCTTTGCCTTTGTTGTTTCTCGTCGGCACCATTCGGTAGTGCTCACAAAGGTTCTCGTAAAACTCAGTGAGTTCTTTGGTGCGATGTCCGCCTGAATTTCGGTAGGCCGCGCTTAGGCTGTCCGTGCGATGTTCTTTGGGTGCGCCACCGCTGGCAGACAGAGCGTTCTGTAGTCCCTCGGATAATGCGACGAAGCTTTCGCCCCCCTGGATAATCTGTGCATATTGCCAACCGCTATAAGCGAGACGATAGTGGTAAATCAAATGCTCAAACGGTTTGCCACCGATGGTGATCTCCATGCCCTTCAGTTTGGTGAAGTCCGACAGGCCCATCACCCCTGGCTCGTGACGCAGCATGAACATCACTTCTGGCTCTGGTCCATGCAGGGCTTTCCACTCGCGTACTCGCCGCTGCAAGGTCCGCAGCGTACGCGAATACTGCCCCGGATACTGCTCTTCCAGATACTCGAACAACGTCGTCGGTTTCAGTCTCGGTTCTCGCCGCAGCATCGGTTCTAGCTCGCTGGCCCACACGTCCGCTAACGGATCTTGGCTACGGACGGCTGCAACCACAGTCCCTCGATTCGTGCGGTGATGACCCGCATCTATGCGTTGCCCCGTACGCTCTGATATTTCGGCTATCTGAGACGATAACGACTGGGGCAATCCCAGCTCTCGTGCGTTCATATAGGCTCTCTTCTGATATAAGTGAATGGCTTTCGGCACAGGACATAGCTCTCTTTCGTAGGAGATCTACCTGTGCCTTTTTCTTGCGCGGATGACAAACTAGCTGGGCTATCGTGTCTAATCTCAGCCCTGTCTCACGACGATTTTGCGAAACCCGACTACCTCGCTGTCGTCACCCGACTACCTTCACTGTCGCGCAATAGCAGGATGTGAATTTGCTGATTAACAATGCCGGTGTTGTCGGTGAAGGCGGATTGTTTACTGATAACAGTGTGAATACAGCTCGGTGGGAAATGGAAGTGACTTACTTTGGCACCTTAGATATGACACGAGCCTTTTCTCCG
>JBCBVC010000249.1:0-2968 GCA_039817845.1 Cyanobacteria bacterium J06642_2 | reverse complement strand
CAACTTTAGCCAGGCAGAAGACCCAAGGCTACAACGACTGTCTTCTCTGGGCTGCAGAACTTAGCAGGAAAAGTCAGGCAGTTCCAGTTGCAGTCGCGCTCCGACGACGCCTAGCTTTTGCCGAATCAATCCCTCGCTGGCATCGCGCAGGTGCAGGGCCGAGGTGACGCCGCGAGCGCGCAGCCAGGCCGCGTACTTTCGACCGATGCCCCAGACGTCGGCGACGTCGGTGGCAGCCAGGATGTCGTCGGCGTCGGAACTGATGGCGAGGTTAAAGACGCCTTGCCATTGCGGGGAGCGTTTGGCGAGGCGGGTGGCGATTTTGGCCAGCACTTTGGTGGGAGCCAGACCCAGCGAGATGGGAATGCCGGTCCATTTCAACACGGTCTCGCGTAGGGTCGAGGCACGTTCGACGAGATCGCGATCGCCCAGCTCGGACAGGTCGAGAAAGGCTTCGTCAATCGAGTAGATCTCGACCTCAGGGGCGAACTGAGCCAGAGCGGTCATGACTCGATGCGACATGTCGCCGTAGAGGGCGTAGTTGCTGGAGAAGACTTGGATGTCGTGTCGGTCGACCAGGTGGTCGATCTCGAACAGCGGCGCGCCCATGGGGATGCCGAGGGCTTTGACTTCGGGCGATCGCGCTACGATGCACCCGTCATTGTTAGAGAGGACGACGACGGGGCGATCGCGTAGCTTCGGATTGAAGGCGCGCTCGCAAGAAACGTAGAATTGGTCGCAGTCGGCCAGGGCCAGCATTACAGCGGGTGAATCACGTTGGTGACGACGCCCCACACTTCTAAATCGGTCAGCTCGCCCACTTCTAGCACCGGATAGTCGGGATTTTCGGGGGCGAGGTAGAGGCGATCTCGTTCTATCCGCAAGCGTTTGACGGTGAGTTCGCCGTCCACGATGGCGATGACCACATTGCCGTCGCGGGGGTCGAGGGAGCGATCGACCACCAGCAAGTCGCCGGGGTGGATGCCTGCGCCGAGCATGGAGTCTCCCGTGACGTGGACGAAGAAGGTGGCGACGGGATTTTTAATCAAGTGTTTGTCGAGACTGAGCTTGCCTTCGACGTAATCCTCAGCGGGGGAGGGGAAGCCCGCTGGGACGGGACAGGTCATCAGCGGCAGCGAGTAGCGGATGGAGCGATTGGGTCGGTAAACCTCAGCAACCTTTGTAGCGCTGGTTCTGGGTGACATGGCTAAATTTGATGCAATGAGGCCAGAGTACCATCTGAGGTGTAGGGCAATGCCGTCGCGGGGCGCGCTACGTGCGGACGGGCTGCGAGCGCGGTCGATGCCGAGGCGATCCTCGTGTTGAACTGTCACATGCCCCCATTGCAAATTGCCGTTTTCGTTCGAGCACCCGACCGCGCATTTCGATTGTGATCGCTATGGCTGGATTAATGCTGATTCACGTCCTTGATGGAACGGACATAGGAGTCAATAAGCTGCAACGTTTGCATAATATCTTTCTCTAACCCTGAAAAGAGAATAGATGAGATTCTATGCACCTCGATATACAAGCGCGGCGCTGCTCAGTTGAATCGCTCGCACGACTCAGCTCTCCCCTTCTATCCCTGCGGGACCCGCAGCGCCGATATTATGCCATCCACGCTCTTTTGAGCCACGCTGTGAGCATGCTAGTTCTAGCCGCTCTCTATAGATCGAGCCTTTTTCCTTTTGGCTGTTTGGAAAACCAGGGCGAACTTCGTAGAGTTGGGTAGCCGAGCAGTAAAATAGGTTCAGAGACGGGGCCGATCATGTCTACTATCAAACTCCCAGGACAAAAGCGCATGGTTCTGAGCGAGGCAATTATTGCTACTTTGCACCAGCGCAATAAAGCCATGGAGGTAGCCCTCATCGCTCAGGCAATCGGGAGAGATTCATCTGAGGTTAAGCGCTACGTTGACGGCTTACAACATGAAGGCTTGGTTGTCGTTGAGACCTCATCGCAGAATGGCTCGCGTCAGACCGTACGGCTCAATCCCAGCCTCAAGGCTTCCTGACTCGACTGTGATTGACAAGCTAGGCTAGATGCTGAGCGCAACCATGATTGCCTTCTCAACGGTGCTGGCATTTGTGTTTGCCTACCTAGTCACGCTCTTCGAACTCATTACGGTCGAATATCCCCGCACCTACAGCCTCGTTGTCAAACGCTGGCCGATTCATGCTTATGCCGGATGGTATGGCGTTTTAGGAGCCATACTGTTTGTCATTTTTGACCGCTTAAGTGCAGCGAATCTCGTTTCAGTCAGCGGCATGCAGCTTGCGCCTCTGTGGGTGAGGGCGATTGTCATCGGCATCATCTCGAAGGGAATTATGGGGATTAAGTTTGTCACCTTCGCTCAGAAAAATGGTAGCTTTCCCTTCGGTTTAGAGACGATTGCCAACATCTTCGCCCCATTCCTTGCTGCCGAGATTGCTGACCTGGAATTTAACGATCTCCGCAGCTTGGTTGATGCCAAGCTGTCTCAAAAGCAGCTTTCTCTTGAAGACATCCGAGAGATCCTCAAGAGCAATATTCCTCCCAAGGCCGAGGAAACGGCAAAGAAGTCATTCAAAGTGGAGTTACAAGAAGAAACCCATCCGAATGAGCTTTGCGTTTCCTACATTTCTCTGTTTGGCGTTAGGTCATTCAACCGAATTTTTCCGTAATTGGGGTTTGAACGCGGACGGTGGGTTTACCTAGACCTGATGCCAGGAGGAACTCACTGGAACCCTGAGTTGAACCTGAGGCGGCCGTGAGCGATCGCTTTTCTAACCCTTATCCTCACCTGCCCCCATTCCCAGAGCAGCTTCAGACCCAACCCGTTTACTAAGAGATGTAGAGGACAGCAGTTCCTTTCACTCCCCACCCAATTTCTGAGGTCTGAAGTCATGAAACGCATCAACTCTGGTTTACTCCTTGCCGCTCTCGCTCTCGGCACCGCTGCCGTCTTCGGTTCTGCCCCCGCACAAGC
>JBCBVC010000248.1:0-3039 GCA_039817845.1 Cyanobacteria bacterium J06642_2 | reverse complement strand
TTTAGAAGCAAAATATTAGATGAATAAATAAAATATCGGACTCAAAAATTCTCGAGGGAATGAGTGTCCCTGATCGATAGTGTTGGGAGGGGTGATCTGATGTTGGCTCGGGAATCCGGAGTATGCTTTTGCGACCGCATGAGCGGACTCACTCGCAGTCATTGGGTGTGGGAGGCTTTCGAAGAAGTTCATTATTTCGACGAGAAGCTATTGAGCGATGTGTGAACGATATCTCTGTGGTTAAAATTCAGAGCAATATTAAACTGCTGAAACCTGGATCCGATCAGGCGATGGCCAAGACCTGCGGCCTCTCAGTCTTTCCAGATCCAGACAAATACGGATTTGAAGCCGATTTGTTTTGGATGGCCTTAGCTTATCCAAGGCAGATTGCATTTGTGATTCTTCCCCGCCTTCAAGATAAGATGTGCGAGATGTTCAGGCAGACAATTGAAACCTGTGACTGTACCCACTTAACAGACACTGATGGCAAAGAGAACGAATGTTGCCGATATGCCGGTTGGCCGTATTCGGAGCCATAGGCTTGGTCTTGCTGTCCTTCGGTTTGACCTGCTTCGCCCAATGCTTCTGATACTTTAGCGCCAACTCCCGGGTGATGTCTTCGAGTGCAATATCGCCTGCGAAATCGATGAAATACTGGATTGAGGTGCGCTTGGTCTTTTCCCATGACGCTCTCTGGTTCGGCGATTTGTATAGCTGCGCGTTGTAGGCAATCTCTGCGAGGTAAATCTCAAAGGCTTCCGTAACAGTGATGGTGGGTTTGGTTGCACCGCCAAGGAGGGCCTCGGCATCGCGTTCCTTCGGTATCTCAGCGGGCCCGGCCTGTGTGTGCACAGCCAGCAATCTCGCGAGAGTCTCTTCGATTGGCGCTTCAGTCGCCAGATGATCGATCGGCTGATAAATGAAACCGCTTGCGAGGGCCTTCACCGTCGCCATCTTGTATCGGCGACGCACAGCTTCGTAAACTTCGCGGTTGGTCGAAGGCCCGGCTTCGTCGGAAATCTGCAGAGACGCCCAGTAGTGATCATCGGCTTCCGCAAGGAGATCACATTTGTAATGCGCCTGTTCGATCGATGTTGTGCCAAGTGATTCCTTGATGCGCTTGCGGGTATCGAGGTGTGCGAACTTTCTCGGGACCCGGCGATTGTACCACCAGACCCGGCCTCTTTGTTCGAGGTATGAATTGTCTTCGACGCGCTTCATGACGTCGACCATTGGTCCACAATTTGGTCCCAATTTGGTCTACAATTTCCGGCCAATTTAGACAAAGAAATCCAAACGGAACCGATAATTCCGTTTGATTTCAATGCTTTGAGGGAATTCCATTTCGGTTGAAATGGCGCGAGTGACGGGGCTCGAACCATTTCTTTTCTCTATATTTTTCAATATACTAAAATGTATCACACTCACTTTTGGTACACAATACGGTCGCAGTTTGGTACACAGCCGGAAATCAAACACAAAAGTCTGCAGTCTACGGAGTACACTGCTTTTTCATAACTCGTCATCATCGTTAACCGCTTTAAGTTCCGTCTCGATTATGCGCGCTTGATGAAGATTAAGAACTGCAATCAAAATCAGCATAGCCCCAAACGGTAGACCAATCAGCGCCGATATTCCGACAGGAGTAAGCACCGCGAGTAAAAGAAGCGCGCTCACTATGACTAGGCCGATCGATAGCATAGCCAGCATAACCTTTCGATACGCATCAAGCTTTCGCTGCGTAAGACGCAGTGTCAGTTCAGCTAGTTTCTCAGCCTCTGTGCGGAAGTATTTATTTGTCATGGTATAGCTCCTTCATTGGTCGCAGGGGTGAAAGCCCAAGATCTCTCTTGGATTTCACCCCTGCCCCTCCGGCGAGGAGCAGAGATAGGGGGCAAGCAAAATCTGTAGGCCGTGGCGCGGGCAGCGAGCGGCTATAGGTTTACGGTTCTGATCGCGCGAAGACGCGATCAGGTTCGTCAAACCGCTCCGCGAGCAACCCGGGGCCTACTTATTTTACTTGCGGGGAAAGAGGCGGTGCCTCCTTCCCCAGCAAACGAAAGACGCGCCGCGTCAACGGCACTTCTCATTTCTGCTAAATCCCAAAAGCGGTCGTTAGCGAACGCGTGGGGATGATACCTAAAACCGGACATAACGCTACGTGTTTGCATCCTCCCAAGGTAGCGTGTTGGATGGCCCATAGACGTGTCCATCGGATAGGTAGTACTGACTCCAACCGGCTGGACCGAAGATGTAGTTGTCGCGAATATAATACCTCGTCCAGCCAGCGGGGCCGTAAATGTAGTCGTCGCTTATGTAGTAATTGGTCCAACCGCGGCTGCCATAGATGTGATCATCGGAGAGGTAGTAACCGGTGTACGAGGTCATTGGTGGCATTACTCTGAGTATTGAAAATGAGAATCTTGTTTGGATTGAGCAACGGAGACTTCAGCAGCATCCGTAGTCCCCAAACCCTAGCTGAATGCTGGGGTTTGGGGTCGGAGGAACTAGGCCGCATCAAAAAGCGAATCCGGGTCTTCGCGACCACGCTTTTTCATTTCGCGCGATAAGTGATCGAGAAGTCTATCTTCCCAACCATCTATATGGGCGAAGCGATCGTAGTTTTTGGAGGTACCTTGGATTAGCTCCAGCCGGGACCGTTGAGAAATTTTCCGCCAGTCTTCATACAGAACGTACAGCGCATTTCCGTATCGAACGTTCTCGAAAACCACTAGATCTTTTGAGTATTGAGCTCCGATGTATGAGCCAAACCCTCCCGTTCCTCGTAGGTAAGCTATCGGCTTGAGCCGAGAGAACAGCTCTACACGATCAAGCATTTCGCTTAGTTGAGATGGATTGTTGCTATGGTGACCAGAAGTCAGTCTCGCTCGCAGCTCTTCTCTCGAACCGGGTGGAAAGATCTCCCAATCCAAAGTGATGGTATCCAAGAAGTCTGCTCGCGTCGCGTCCGAGCTGAACACGTCACAAACTCCGCAAGATTCTTGTAGAACATTCAAATAAAACAATAGCTCGCGCTCG
>JBCBVC010000247.1:0-3070 GCA_039817845.1 Cyanobacteria bacterium J06642_2 | reverse complement strand
GCCGAAACCTTTGCTCGCTTCTACGCCATCCTCGCGATCTTCGAGGTCTTATCTCACTATCTCCAAGGACAGCAAGCGACCGTCCTAGCCAATCAGTTTCTTTACAGGATGAGCCGTAAAGCCCATCTCCTTTAGGTGTGGGATATAAGGCTCGCGAGTCGAAGACGAGCAACTATCGAGTTTTTTGCTCCTCGACATACCTCTTAATCGTATCGCCAGAAACTTTTCCTGCCGTGCTAACAAAATAGCTGCGCGTCCACAGACTGGGTAGTTTGGTTTTGAGCCAAGGAAACTCTTTGCGCAAATGGTGAGACGTCAACCCTTTGACCTTGTGGGCAATTTGGTAAGGAGCTAGCCGGGGGTGGGCGCTGACGAAAAGATGCACGTGGTCGAAATGGGTTTCGAGTGCAATCACCTCACAATCAATCTCGGCCACGGCTTGATATACCAACTGCTTGAAACGCTCATCAATGTCTGCCGTTAACAGTTTGCGTCGCCGTCGCACCGTCCATACAAAGTGGTAGTTCAGAAGCGATACCGACGTGTTGTCGTGTCTGTATGTTTGAGGCATTAGTGGCTGACAATCTGTCTATTGCTAGGCTGTTATAGACACATGAAGACGATGCAATTCAAGCTCTACGCTCACAAGCGGAACCGACACCTTCACCGCACTATCAATGCGGCAGGGTGGGTCTGGAACCACTGCATTGCCTTGCACAAGCGGTACTACCGTCGCTGGGGTAAGCATCTGAGCTGCGCTCGATTGCAAAAACACATCGCCAAGCTGCGGCGTCGCAATCCTGTCTGGCAACAGGTAGGGTCTCAAGCCGTTCAGGATGTCTGTCAGCGCATCGAGCGGGGCTATCAACTGTTCTTCAAGCACCATCAACGAGGAGTCCGTCCCCCCTCGTTTCGGAAGGTGCGCAAGTACAAATCTTTCACGCTCAAACAGGCAGGCTACAAGTTTTTGGATGGCAATCGTATTCGCATTGGAGGGAGGGTCTATTGCTACTGGAAAAGTCGAGCCATTGAGGGACAGGTGAAAACCGTCACCGTCAAACGCAACGCTTTAGGCGAACTGTTTTTGTTCGTCACCGTGCAGGGAGAACCGAACCCGATTCCCACCGCCGAGCCGAGTCGCATCGCTGGCTTTGATTTCGGGTTAAAGAGGTTTCTAAGTTGTTCGGAAGGAGCGGAGCATGACGTAGACTCGCCGCTGTTTCTGAAGCAGTCTCTGAGCGAGATTCGGCGAGCATCTGGGCAACTTTCGCGCAAGCAAAAAGGCTCGGGCGGACGCAGACGAGCGCGGTTGAACTTAGCACGACGGCACGACGACGTGGCGAACCGTCGAGCCGACTGGTTCTGGAAGCTGGCGCATCGACTGACCGATGAGTTTGACGTGCTGTGTTTTGAGACGCTCAATCTCAAGGGGATGCAGCGACTGTGGGGGCGTAAGGTCGGCGACCTGGGCTTTGCGAGTTTTCTTCAAATTCTGGAGTGGGTGGCGCAGAAGAAGGGAAAGCAAGTGGTTTTCATTGACCCTTGGTATCCCAGCTCGAAGACATGTCATGGGTGCGGGCACGTATTGAAGAGTCTGACGCTAGACGTGAGGCGCTGGCGCTGTCCGAGCTGCGGTGGCGAGAACGACCGCGACCGGAATGCAGCGATGAATATCAAGAAGGTTGGGGTCTCAACCTTTGGATTAGGAGAGGTCAGACAGGCTTTGCCTGCACTCTCTGTTTGAGTCCTGAATCCCACTGGCTTTAGCCGTGGGAGTGGATCAAGATAAAACCGCAGGACTAAAAGAAATGCTCCAAGGCTTCGTTCCAATCATTTCCATGGGGCGGTAGAGCGGCTCTGATCGGATAACGCTGCGCCACCTTGACGACCAACTTCCAGCCGACTTTGTCGTTATTGAATCCAGCAACGATCGCGACCCCTTCCTCGGCACACTGGTCGAGATAGGTAAGCGGAATCGCGCCCTCCCCAGCAGTCGAGAGGAACCGAATACGGCTGTGCTCCGTTTCATGAGATAAAGCAGCAGCCGACATCGCATCGATCGCCGACTCCACCAACACCACCTTGGACACGCGATCGCCATTTCCCCAATCGAAGTAGAACCACCCTTCCTGTTTGGAACTGCCTTCGGCCATCCCTTTGAACTGGCTGGTCGTAGAAGCTGCCCGCAAAGCCGCTCCTTTCACCACACTGCGATCGAAAGGATCGCGCATGAGGAAGACGACATTGACTATCTTGTGAGCATCCAGATTGCCCTTCTGAATCTGCTTTCGCAAAGTCTTATCAGGCAATCCCGTCGCGTACACGTCCCCATTGCGACTGAGTGCGTCCACCAGCTCTGCCGGAAGGAAGCGATCGCTAATGAGATAGCTGCGCGCGGTCTTCCACTTGAGCGGGTTGGAATATGGCTTCTGGAAACGGGGAGTCTTCTTGGGCCGGGTAGGTTTGCTGCTGCGTTCGAGGCTGCCACTGTGCTGGTTGGAAAAAGAAACTGGCGGGAGTGCGGAGGAGTATCCGTCTAGAAGGAGCTTTCTCGCTCCGTTGAAATCGAGTTCTTTTACGTACTGGATGAAATCGATCGCCCCAGTCCCCCCCTTCTGGGTTGAATGGTCGTAAAACTGCTGTTCGTCCGAGATCGAGACTCTCATCCCGTCCAGTCGCCACTTACGCTTGTCATAGCGATCGCGTTTCATACCGAAACTCAGAGCCAACTCCTCAAGAGGAATAGCTCTTAAACAGTCGGTCTCTTCTCGTCTTTGCCGTTCGAACTCTTCACGAGATTTGTAATCGGTCACAGCTCCAATACCTTTGCAACGTCGATCAACTGTTGACGATCGGCACGTTCCCAGCAGAACGCACAGATCTTCTGCCGCAAATCTTCGATGTCAGTGGCAGCGTGCTTCTCTTTATTCTTTGACTTGGAATAATATTTTTTAAGACTAATGTTTTGGCTTTTATTTTGATTCTTGCATGTTTCCTATTTTCTCAGCGTCCGACAAAATATCACTTTTGTTTTGCCCTTCGAACTTCAGTATCCTAAATGTTACAGAAC
>JBCBVC010000246.1:0-3078 GCA_039817845.1 Cyanobacteria bacterium J06642_2 | reverse complement strand
GAATCTAAGGCAAGAGTTATTGAGGGTCTTGGTGGATACAAATGAATTAAAAGGCGGAGTATGTCTATCAGAAAATCACCTCGCGCAAAGATATTAATCAAAGCATAAAGAATGAATCCGTAGGCACCAGCCAGTAAACCTTGAGGGATAAACACTGCAGCCTCAACATATCTATAATATTCTGGAATCAGAAAAGTATAGAGATAGTCTCGCTTTCCTTCGAAAAGCACTTTTAAATTACGAGTTACCGAATAGCCTCTCGAATAAAATCTCTGAAGCTTATCTATTGAAGAAAAAGCAAACAGTGAAATCATAAATCCAGCAATATAAGAAATAAAAAGATAAAAATGGACATTCCTCGCAACCAATTCAAAGTCTGCCATCATAGAAGCCCGGATTGTTTCCTCTTGCTCTCTAAATAGCGCGCTTGCCACCATAAACAGAACAGCTGACACGGGAAGCCCGCTGGTTAGATAAAAAATTATTCGACCGATATTGAGGTTATCAACAACCTTGGCAAGCAAGGTATTTACTTGTCCCATAATCCCTCGTTAGGAACGCACTAATATTTCTAATTCAAATCAAAGATAGGCTGGGCCTAGCTCATAGTGATGAGACCTTTGCTTAGCAAAGATACAAAAGCTATGGAGCACACAGCATATTTCTGGCTGCACTAGCAAAACATTGCAATACAGCTAACTATCCTTTGTCTATACCTAATTTGCTGTCCATTTTGACGTAAATTAACCAATTAACTGAGTATTGCGCAATATCGACACAATCTGTTACGGGTGTGGAGTAGCCAAGTTTTCTCCGCTGCATCGCTTCTGCTTGCGGCATCTGCAATACTATTCATTAAGCACAAGCCAATAGTTATCTACCTGCAATGAAAACACTATTTCTTCTTACGGTCGCGATCATTATTCTCTTTTCTCAAAGCAGCTAATCGTTTCAGCCAACTCCTAAGTTTTATTCCTTCCCGAGCTATGCTGGCAGCTAGTCATCGAGCTGTCGCTACATGCTCACCAGCACGCGCAATCCTTGGATCAAAACGTTACGCCAGCTGCATCAAGTGAAAGGTCGCCGCCAGCAGCAGTGTTTCTTGATTGAAGGGACGCACCTCCTGCAAGAAGCGATCGCCACTTCGTGGCCTCTGGCCGCCGCGTGCTTCACCCCTGAATGGCTCGAACGCCATGAGTCAATTTTGGCTCGCGTGCCCGGAACCGTGCGGCAACAAGTCGTCAGCCCTGCAGTTTTGGATGCTTTGGCCACGACCCAAACCCCTGATGGCGTGGTTGCCGTGGCCAAACGGCAAAATGCTTTTGGCGCCGATGAGAATATCGATCTGGCGATCGCTCTAGAAACCGTTAGCGATCCGGGAAACGCTGGAGCAATCGTGCGAACAGCCGTCGCTTCTGGTGCCGATCGCGTCTGGTTGAGTGCAGACAGCGTCGATCCCGACCATCCCAAAGTGCTCCGGGCTTCTGCCGGACAGTGGTTTCGCTCTCCTCCCTATGCGGTGCCGTCTCTACCTGAATTAATTCAGCGGTGCCGCGATCTCCACATCCAGGTGTTCGCCGCCGCTACCGCGCCCACCAACAAACCTGCACAAGTGCTTTGGCAACTCGACTTCACGCAGCCCACGCTATTTTTGCTGGGCAACGAAGGGGCAGGTCTTAGCCAAGAGTTAATCCAGCTTGCAGATACCTGCGTGCAAATTCCCATGCAAGCAGGCGTGGAATCATTGAATGTCGCGATCGCAGGTGCAATCCTGTTGTACGAAGCGCGCCGTCAGCGTCAAACAGTTCAGCAGTAGATCGCAGCCAATTAGTACTGCGACTTGCCTCTAACCTGGAGCTCCGGCTACTCCACCCGCGAGGGATGCCAGCCAATCTTCCCATTCGCCAGAAACCCAGCGTTTTTGATGGGGATCGCCATCAAGGTACATCACTTCGCCGTCTTGACTGATGCAAAACAGGGTTGCGCCCCAATCTGCAGTCATCTTGGTGATGTTGAAGCGACCGTGACGATAAGTTTCTAGCTTTTCACGATCGAAGGCATATACCGTCGGTAAATTGCGCCCCAGCGATCGCAAAACCACATTGATGCGTCGGTTGATTTCAAACGTACCCATATGTCACCCCACTCTCTGTCAGCCGGTATCGTGCAATCTCCACTCACTCACGCCAAAGGCCGTCTGCAAGCCATTTCCAAGCTGCCGACCGATCCACTCTGATACTTACAGATTTCCCAACTAGACACTGATTAAAGGCACGAAAACAAGAATTGCAGCCGAACTACCACTGGGGGGGCAGCACGAGATATGCAATTGCTTTCACGCAGGCGTACAATCTCGTTCTGGAGTCCAGACGGGAGTGCGCCCCTGCCCCCAGAATTGGTCGAATTTAGTCACGCGCACATCATCCAAGACCTGCGTCTGACAAGCCAAACGCAACCCTCGTTCCGGATCGTGCGGGGGAATCGATCGTCGCCCGCGATCGCGCCAATTTGCCTCTGAGACTTTTCCTTCCACGCGGACAGCACAAGTGCCACAACTGCCAAGCCCGCGACAGTTAATCCAAGCTGCTTTGCCGTTGTGTAAAGCGATCCCAGCATCAAGCAGCACTCGGCGCAGATTAGCACCTCGTTCGCAGAAAATGCTTTGTCCGCTAGCGTACACAATGGGCATGGCAAAGCACTCGAGCAAACGTACACTTACACATTATCGAAGTCTATCGAGTGGCATCACTAGTCGATCGCGCAGAATTTGGAGCGGTTGTTGGACTTTTTGCATCGCCAGCCAGCCATTCCTGCAAGTCAATGCAACGGGGGACGAGCTGAAAGCGATCTCCCATAGCTCGGACGATTAACGGTTGGACTGCAGCCATAGAGATCTCGGGTAGGAATTGGTGCAGGCTACCTACCGGACGATCGTCAATCCCACACGGAACGATGCGATCGAACGCGCTCAGATCGGTCCGTACGTTAAGGGCGAAGCCGTGCCAGCTAATCCATTTGGTAGCACGAATACCCATTGCGGCTACTTTGCGACCCTCAATCCAAACCCCGGTCAAACCG
>JBCBVC010000245.1:0-3092 GCA_039817845.1 Cyanobacteria bacterium J06642_2 | reverse complement strand
GGTTTACTCATTGCGGCTACTGCACCTCATAAGTATGGAAAATGCTCTGAGGTCGACTTGGCGGGGATGTCCGAAGCGATCGAGCGGGAATGAAAGGAATTGAAGTGTTGCCCAAGCATTGGATAGTGAGGCATACGTTTCATTCACCTGATGACTTGCAGAATAGCCGCCTGAATTCCTTGTTTATAAATCAGCTCTCAGAGCTGCCGATTTATCGTCATTTGCGTGCGGCGTGTAGAAGCTGCTCGGTTTGTTGCCGACCGTCGCGCCGCCGTGAATCATGTTTTGAATCGCGCTTTCAAAGAAGGTGTAGGGGAATGGCGTTTCGGGCTGACTAACTGCATTGAGGCGCGTCTGCAACTCAGCCGGGATGTCAAAATCTAGCGCGCCAAGATTGTCTTGGAGCTGGTGCAGCTTGGTCGCGCCGATGAGAACGGAGGCAACGCCCGGACGATTGGTAACCCAGTTAATGGCTACCTGCGCCATCGATCGCCCTAGCTCGTTAGCCACAGTTTCTAACTCGGTCACGATCGCCCAGTTGCGATCGGTGAATTTGTTGAAGGCTGGATTCCCACTGTCGGCCAGCATCGCTAACCGCCCCGACCCCTCAGAGCTACCATCTTGAGACGGTTTGTACTTGCCTGAAAGCAACCCACTGGCGAGCGGCGACCACACCATAATGCTGGTATCGAGTGCTTGCGTCATGGGGACGTACTCAAACTCGATGTTACGTTCCACCAGCGAATATTCGAGCTGAATCGTACTGATGGGCTCGAGATGGCCCTCACTCGCGAGAGTCTGAGCTTGCGCAGCGTACCACGCGGGTACGTCAGAAAAAGCGACGTGACGAACTTTGCCAGAACGCACCAAATCTTCAAAGGTGCGCATCACTTCGTCGGCAGGCGTGACGCGGTCCCAAGTATGCAGCATGTAGAGGTCGATGTAGTCGGTGCCCAAACGTTGTAACGAGCCTTCAACAGCCCGCAGGATGTTTTTGCGACCGTTCCCGCCAGCGTTGGGATTTCCAGGGTCGCTGTTGTAGCTGAATTTGGTGGCGATGACGACGCGATCTCGACTGCCGCTCTCTTTGACGAACTGGCCTAACAGCTTTTCGCTATTGCCGTTGGTGTAGAGGTCAGCCGTATCGATGAAGTTGCCACCGGCTTCTAGGTAGGTGTCAAAAAGCTGCCGGGCGTTGGCGGCATCAGCACCCCAGCCCCAATCGTCGCCAAAGGTCATCGTGCCTAAGGCCAATCGACTGACTTTGAGACCGGTGCGTCCGAGCGTGTAGTAGTTCATGGCGGCATCCCTTCTGCATAAAAGTCCGTGTTGACAAGGCTATCAGCGCCTTACACTGTCCACTATGCAGCGATCGCTTCGTCGCAGCCGCGTAGAAAATTGCTCGATTTTGGCACGAAATTGCTCTGACCCGTATGGTTCTGACCGTAGCGATGATTAATGCTGCCAATCCGATCGCATTTGTCGATAGCCACACTCGCGTGCCTAAGCCCGAGGTCGATGCCGGACGCATTCTCGTGTCCAGCGCGGAGTTGGGATGGCAGGGCGTGCAGCTCGTGAAAGGTGAAAACGAGCACTTCACTCCCGATGACGTGACTGTAGTTCAGCACTACTTCGCCATGAATGTGGGGCCAGCCTACCAGTGGGAGTGGAAAGACGGCGATCGCTTCAAAACCCACTCCTACGAAACGGGGGACGTGTGGGTGAATCCGGCAGGGGTGCCGTTCTCCCATCGCATCGATACCTACAATCAATTCGTCGTCGTTACTATCGACCCAGCCAAAGTGGTGGAGATCCTCGGAGATCGCCTTCATCCCGAACGCCAAGCCTTTCGCCGCCAACATCGTGCTCGCGACAAGCAGTTACAAACGCTCATTCAAGCCTTGCTGGTTGAAGCTGAAGCCGGGGCGCCGAACGGGACACTCTACGCTGACATGGTGACCAATGCGTTAGCCACCCATTTCGTCAATCACTACAGTGTCGAGACGCCTACTATTCGAGATCGATTGTCTGGAGTCAGTCGCGGACAGTTGCAGCCGGCGATCGATTTCATCGAAGCGTCTCTGACCAAAGATATGAGTTTGGATGAACTGGCCGCGATCGCGGGTTTGAGTAAGTTTCATTTTGCCAGACTCTTCAAACAGACATTCGGCCTCAGCCCTCATCAGTACGTCATTCAACGCCGAATCGAACGAGCGGCGATCTCATTGCAACGTGGCGAACAAACTATTTTGCAAATCGCCCACAATTTTGGCTTCTCCGACCAATCTCATTTCACCCGCGCTTTTAAAAAGGTAAAGGGAACAACACCCAAACAGTTTCTCAAATGAAGTGGAGCGGCCTTGGCGCCAGAAACGTTTTCGGAAAGCACACAATCCATCGCTTCCGCCATAATTTCATCTTGGTGATAAAGGCGATCTCGATAATTGCACATATCAGCAAGATCAGAATGTAAGGAATTCTTACTTTTGGGGCGTTCTGCTGTCTGAGGTGATGAATCATGCTTGCTAAATTAACCTCCAAAAACCAGCTCACGTTGCCGAAAAGTATTACACAAGCAATTTACTGTACCGAGTATTTTGAAGTGACAGTGGCGAACGGTCAGATTATTCTGACCCCAGTCAAAATTCAGCGTGCAAATGCCGTCTAGGCAAAACTGGTAGCTCTAGATTGGAGAGAGCATGATGTTGCAGATGCAGTGGCTTGGGCGCAACAGTCGTGAGCGCTCACCCACGCGCAGTTATCGATACAAATTTAGTGCTTTCTGCGCTGGTGTTTGAGGGAACGGCAGCAAAATTACGTTTGGATTGGCAGCACGTTCACTATACTCCGTTGGTTTCAAAAGCAACGGTCGCAGAACTTATTCGCGTGTTGGCATATCCAAAATTTCAGTTAACTGCATCCGATTTGCTTGCTCACCACCTGGTGCCGTTTGTTCGGTAGCAGGCTGCGATAGGCCTCCCAATCATCGATGTAAAAAATAGCGTACTGCCGCTACACCTTCGGTAACGAGTTCCAGAGCGCCAAAGCGTTCTCTCGGCCTCTCGAACCCACATGGGCACCAATAATTTCTC
>JBCBVC010000244.1:0-3097 GCA_039817845.1 Cyanobacteria bacterium J06642_2 | reverse complement strand
TTGGGGCTCTTCTGGCTGAGATTGTGACATATCCGGCCGTTGAGCCCTTTTCTATGCCCTTGTGTCAGTGGCATTGGTCTATACATGGCTTCGAATGCTCGCCCTCATCCCTGCTGAGCAAAAAATGCTACATCGAGCATTTCCGTAGCGATCGCTTATGGCAATAATAAAATCACCTTCGGAGAGAAGGACTAACGCATCCAGGGATTCTGGACATGACGATAACTGCATACGACTACGCCTACTGCGTTTATATCGGTAGGTTTCAACCCTTTCATCTCGGCCACTACGAAACTATTCGGCAAGCGCTGAAGATTTCCGAGAAAGTTGCCATCGTCATTGGCAGTTATTCCGTCGCCCCCAATATCAAAAACCCTTGGACAGCAGCCGAGCGCGAACAAACCATCCGCGCTTGCGTCCCCAGCGATCGCCTCGAATTCGTCTACATTCGCGATCGCCTCTACAGCGATAATCTTTGGCTCACCGACATTCAACAGAAAATCTACGAGCTGGCTGGGGAAAGCGATCGCGTTGCCATTATTGGCTATGAAAAAGACAGTAGCTCCTACTACCTGAAACAATTTCCCCAGTGGGATTTCATTCCGGCGCGATCGCTCTCCAACATCAACGCCACCGATATCCGCAACGCTTACTTCGGCCTCGCCGACGAATCAGAATATATCGATACAATTCCCCCCGGCACCCGCACTTTTCTGCAAAAGTTCAAGGACACGCCCCTCTTTCGCGAACTTGTTGATGAGTACCAGTTCGTCCAGGATTACCAACAAGCCTGGGCTGCAGCTCCTTATCCTCCTACCTTCGTCACCGTCGATGCTGTCGTAGCCCAATCCGGTCACGTACTGGTCGTCCGTCGCAAAGCTCGCCCCGGACGCGGCCTGATCGCCCTTCCTGGCGGATTTTTGCAGCAAGATGAAACCACGCTAGAAGGGATGCTACGGGAGTTGAAGGAAGAAACTGGCCTCAAGGTTCCCAAGCCCGTGCTCAAAGGTTCGATTGTGGATAGTCATTTGTTTGACGAACCGGGGCGATCGCTGCGAGGTCGCACTCTAACGCACGCTTATTTCATGCAGCTTCCTCCCGGCGAACTGCCACGCGTGCGGGGTGGGGACGATGCTAGCAAAGCTTGGTGGATATCGTTAGCCGATCTGTACGCCCACGAAGATCGGTTTTACGAAGACCACTTTCAGATTATTCGGCACTTCATCAGCCGGATATGAGCGCAATTTTGGATAGACCGAAATTGCCTGCACACACCACCGTTGCGGAGCGCAACTGAACTCATGAACGACACCCTCAAATACAACCTTCTCCTGGATACCGACTCCTATAAAGCTAGCCACTGGCTCCAATATCCGCCCGAAACGACAAGCATGTTTTCCTACGTGGAAAGTCGCGGCGGTACTTATCCCGCTACACTCTTTTTTGGCTTGCAATACGTCATCAAAAAATATCTGACCAATCCCGTCGAACATTGGATGGTAGACGAAGCTAAATCCTTCTTTGCAGCCCACGGAGAACCTTTTAACTACGAAGGTTGGAGTTATATCGTTCGGGAACTAGGCGGTAAACTCCCGATACGAATTCGGGCGGTAGCGGAAGGAGCGATCGTTCCAAATCACAACGTTGTCATGACCGTTGAATCCACCGATCCAAGAGTGTTTTGGGTCGTCTCATGGCTCGAAACCTTGCTCATGCGCGTTTGGTATCCCGTCACTGTTGCCACTCAAGGCCACTACCTGCGCCAAACTATTTACGACTATCTCGTCAAAACAGCTGACGATCCCGATGCTGAAATCGGTTTCAAGCTGCACGACTTCGGTGCGCGCGGCGTATCGAGTTGCGAATCTTCGGGCATTGGCGGTATGGCCCACTTGATCAATTTCTTAGGTAGCGATACCGTTCAGGGCGTGCGCTACGCCAACCACTACTACAACAGCGACATGGCCGGATTCTCCATCCCCGCTGCCGAACATTCCACCATGACGGCATGGCAGCGCGAGGGAGAAGCCGCCGCTTTCCGCAACATGCTGACCCAGTTCGCCACACCGGGCAGTCTCGTCGCCGTCGTCTCCGACTCCTATGACATCTGGAACGCAGTGGATCAACTCTGGGGTTCTACCCTCAAGCAAGAAGTCATCGACTCCGGTGCCACCGTCGTCATCCGCCCCGACTCCGGCAATCCCCCCGTCGTCGTGAATCGACTCTTGCATTTGCTGAGCGATCGCTTTGGCAGCACTACCAACTCCAAAGGCTACAGAGTATTAAACTCCGTCCGCATCATCCAAGGCGACGGCATGAATCCCCGCATGGTGGAACGAGTCCTCGACGATATTTCCAAATCGGGTTTCAGCACCTCCAACATTGCCTTTGGCATGGGGGGAGCCTTACTGCAACAAGTCAACCGCGACACCCAAAAGTTCGCCTACAAATGCAGCAGCGTCACAGTGAGCGGCCAAGAGAGAGACGTGTTTAAAGATCCGGCTACCGATCCCGGCAAACGCAGCAAAGCAGGACGCTTGGACTTGGTGAAAGAGTGCGATCGCTATCTCACCGTCAAACTCGAAAACCAGCAAACCCACCCTGAATCCCAGCTCACTACCTTCTACGAAAACGGCAAGCTCCTCCGCGAGTATTCGCTTGATGAAGTCCGCGCTTCAGCATTGGCTTAATTTTTAGAGCATTTTCTTGCTGGGTGAGGTATGTCTCGTAAAGTTGACCGTCTCTAGAACCAGGCTTGAGAGTCGGAGCGTACCTCAAGAAAACGGGAAATGCTCTCAGGCGAGAGAGGAGGCCATTTGGGAGCGAGATCGCCCTCAAATCTCGTCTTCAAAAGCCTGCATCGCTAAGCTGATGCCAAATAGAAGTAGCAGGACCCTTTATTGCCAGCGAACCAAGCTCATTTGTCTATAGATCTGCTACGAGTATGGTGCTGGATGGCAAACGAAAGAGTGACTTCTGAATAATGAGGATACTTACCACTCAATCTTATGGCCTTAAACCACAAGTGTTGAACAATACTAAAAACTCGAATATTTCCTTAATCACCCATCAAGATATAGATACAATAGATTTATCT
>JBCBVC010000243.1:0-3299 GCA_039817845.1 Cyanobacteria bacterium J06642_2 | reverse complement strand
CTTCTGATGATGACGCACCTGAGTTCTTGCTCATGCCGCCTGAGGTGGAGTGCATTTCTCAGCAGCAGTTCGACCGCTACCAGGAACGCATTGGCTGGCTCGGCTCTCCGTCTCCTCTTCAGCAGGCTTGGTTCACTGTGAATGAACAGCTTTGGGTGGTCGGGGCGTTCGCGAGTGAGTTCGATCCTGAAGACCGATTGCATGAAAAGAAGTATGAGAACGCTCTCTACAAGGTGATGGCGGCGGTGGGGGTGATCGCGCAAAAGCTTCAGATTTCTAAGCGCTCGCTTTCGATTCATTTGGCGATGCTGTTGCCCTGGCAGGAGTTCAATGACCGGCAGGCGTTTGAGACTCAGTTGACGTCGTTACTGGGTGAGTTTGTCTTCCGGGGGCAGAAGCTCAAGGTCAAAATGAAGACGTTTCTTTGTCGCCCTGAGGGTGGTGGACTGGCAGCTACCAGGATGCGGCAAAAGGGGCGGGAATGGTTTCAAGAGCAGCGGCTAGTCGTGTTGCTGTTTGGCCATCGCAATACCTCGGCTCTTTACTTTGAGCAGGGGCAGTTTAAGCAGGGCGATAGTCCGCTCTATGGCTTCTCGCAGATGATTGATTTACTGGTCGCTCGCTACAGTGTCCTCGACCGGCAGGCGCTTCTGCTGGCTCTGGTGAAGGCGATGCAGAAGGCGAAGCAAGAGCTAGAAAGTAAAAATCGAATGCTGGCGGCTTCTCACTGGAATAGGGGGAATGATTTACGCTATCCCCTTTGGAGTAATACTCAGGCGATTAACGCCCTGGTCTCGGTGCGCGATGACGCGCTCAGAAGCGCTGAGCTACAGGCGTTGTCTCGGGCAATTACGGCGGCGCTGGATGAGTACTGGGAGAAGTTGGAAGGTTGGATTAAGCGCGTGGTGCCGGATGAGCTGGATGAGGTGATTGTTTCGGGGGGCGCGGCGTTGATGATGGAGCCGAAGCTGGTTCATCATTTCTCGGATAGCAATCGGGCGCGGCCTTTTGATGGAGAGCTGGTTTGGGATGCTGAGTTGAAGGAGGCGATGGAGGAGACGTTTAACTGGAAGTTCTCTAACGATGCTCACAGCGTGGCTCGCTTTGCGGATGCTTACGGGCTATTTGACCAAATGCTCGCTTCTGTGGGGGCGAAGTGATGACTAAAGCGAAATCGGGTAGACCTTCTTTTTCCTTGCGTTTACAGCCTTATGACGGGTCGCTGCTCGCTGAGGTCGTGCAGTTTCTCAATTCTTTAGACCGGGCGGAGGCGAATCGGCGCGTTGAAAATGTGTTGGTGATGGCGTTGCTGGCTCAGGCTCGTCTTTATGATGAGTCGAGTTCGCCTGAGGAAAGACGACGCTGCTGTATTGAGGCTTGTGATGCCCTCGATAAGCATGCCAGTATGCTGCGGCAGCTGGTCGGGGTCGAGGCGGCTCCGGTGATGGCCTCTTTTGTTCAGCCAAGGGATGCAATCTCCAAGGTTGACCCAGCTATCGGTAGCCTTAGCCAACGTCCGATTGAGTCGGCAGTAGCACTAGAGGACGAAGATGAACCGGCACAACCTGCGCCGAAATCTAGGCTCAATGCGATCGCGTCGCCTGATGATGTCGATGCGCTCTTTGGCGGCTGAACCCTGCGCTACTCTACGTAAAACCAATCTGCTCCAGAGATCGCACGCTGTCATTTGCGCGCTGTCGTGGGCGCTCTGTCGTAAAATTTATGCTGCTATTCGGTGAAACCTATGGTTGATCAGAACGCTGAAAGCTATTCATTCCCGGTTTCTCAACTCCTCACGCATGGGGCGGCGACGGGCGAGCGCCCGGAGGAGTGGTTCGACTATGTGGGCCATTACAAACTGGGCAAGGATGACGTACCGATGTTGCTCCGACTGGCGGGCGAGGGCGGAAATAACAATGCTCAGTTTGAGCCGGACCCTGTACCGCTCCATGCTTGTCGCGCCCTTGGACAGCTAGGCGAGGGCACGGCGGCGCTGGCGCTGGTAAAGCTGCTAGGCGATTGCAGCGATGCACTGGGCGAAAGCGTTTTGTTTGCGCTCAGTATGGTGGGGCTACCGGGGCTGGTGGCGCTCGAAGGGTTCTTCGATTCCCCCGACATTGATATGTGGGCTCAGATTAGGGGGGCGGAAGGGGTGGCTGTTTTTGCCGACCATAACCCGGCGCACAGGACACGATGTGTCACGTTCTTGGCGCAGGCGCTCTCGCAGAGTGAGCGGCAGCAGGCGACGGTCAATGGCTTCTTGGTCTACTATCTGGTTGAACTCAAAGCGACTGAAGCCAGCGCGGTCATTGAGCAGGCTTTTCACAGAAATCAGGTTGATGAAGACGTGCTCGGACGCTGGCCTGACGTTCAGATTCAGCTTGGCCTCGCGAAGGTGACTGACTTCTCGCCTGAGCTATTGCTCTATGCTGGAGAATTTTACCCGATACCAACGGTGGCCGAACTGTTGTTAGAACAACGGCTCGCTGATGCCTAAAAGGAATGCTGACAGCTACGCCTGTTAGTAGCGTGGGCGGACAGGAACAGCTTGAACATCTAATTGTCATGTTCAAGGCAGGTGTGGTCTACAAAGTCAGTCAGTGCTTGGGATGACTTGAATACGTCCTGTTTGAAAGGCACTATCGTAGGTCACGATGGGCAGCTCTTCGATCTCTGCTTGCGCCATCAGCATTCGGTCAAAGGGGTCTCGGTGTTCTATCGGCAGGTTTCCGGCTAGCAAGGCATGGGCAGCAGTGATGGGCAGCTCTAGAAATCGCGCTTGGTTGAGAGTTTGGGTGTAGTTCTCGACTAGGGTTTTCGCTTTTGACAGTTTGCCGATACGGTACTTGGTCGCGATTTCCCACGCCGAGGCGCTGCTGACAAAAGCAGAATATGCGTGTCGATTAGGTAGTTCACTCCCATCGCTGAAGTTCTTCCTCTGGTAATGGCTCGAAGAAGGCATCGTCTACATCGCCTGCGAGCAGTCCAGGCTGACGGGGTGACTCAGACGCTTTGCCCAGGCCCAGGCGAAAGTAGTGAATCAGGTCATAGAGTTCGGCTAGTTTCTCTTCTGGAAGAGCCTGGAGTTCTTTGACAATTTTTTGAATTAGCATGGCTCTCCTAATGTGAGGGGTCGCGTCGTTATGGCTATGGCTCGAATTAAGGCGGTGGCATTTTCCCTGAGAGGACATCTAGCGCCACTTCTAGATCGCTTTTGCCCAGGACCGATTCAATCGTCTTGTCTTTGACGTCTTCGGCAATCTCCAAGATTTCGACCAGCCCTGGCTTTATCTGTTTGA
>JBCBVC010000242.1:0-3326 GCA_039817845.1 Cyanobacteria bacterium J06642_2 | reverse complement strand
GGCTAAAAAATATCAAAATCGTGGTTTGGAACTTCTAGACTTGATTCAAGAAGGCACCTTAGGGTTAGAGCGGGCGGTCGAAAAGTTTGACCCTACCAAAGGGTATCGCTTTAGCACCTATGCCTACTGGTGGATTCGCCAAGGGATTACGCGGGCGATCGCGACCCAAAGCCGCACTATTCGCCTACCGGTTCACATCACCGAAAAACTCAACAAGATCAAAAAGGCTCAGCGCAAGATTTCCCAGGATAAGGGACGGACAGCCACTGTTGAGGACATCGGCAAAGAGCTAGACATGGAACCTTCCCAGGTGCGTGAAGTCTTGCTGCGAGTGCCGCGGGCTGTATCTCTCGAAACGAAGGTGGGCAAAGAGCGCGATACTGAACTGGGTGATTTGCTTGAAACCGACAGCATCTCCCCCGAGGAAAGCCTGATGCGCGACTCCCTCCGTCGTGACTTGCAGCAGCTTCTGGCTGATCTGACCAGTCGCGAGCGTGATGTGATTCACCTGCGCTTCGGTTTAGGGGATGGCACTCCCTGCTCCCTAGCTGAAATTGGTCGGGTGCTAGACCTCTCGCGGGAGCGTGTGCGGCAAATCGAGTCCAAGGCGCTGCAAAAACTACGCCAACCCAAACGCCGTAACCGCGTTCGCGATTATCTAGAAGCCCTCAACTAGTCTAGGTTTAGTTCTCTCCGCTGATTTCTGTCGCTGCGAAACTTGTTTCGCAGCGACATTATTTTGGCTACTTTGGCCCACACAATAAACTCGTATCGTTTACGTGTACTAAATGACCCCATTTCGCAGCTCCTATACTTTAGGGTCATCAGCGTGAAACTGTCACACTCCCAAGCGTTATTAAAATTTATCGAAGCAGCAGCCTATGGCCACTGTTGACAGACTTCTCGGACAGATTGAAGAATCTCTGTAAAGGCTTTATCATCGGCCAAACGAATAATCGTAGGTCTTACATTCGGCAGCATTGCAATTAGCTCTTTGCGATCTTGATAAGCCAAAATATCGAGCACTTTTTTCCAGTCGTCAAAATGAATAGAGAGATGCTCTAATTGAGGCAACAATTCACGGAATACAGTAGCAGAGAAGTATTGATCCTTGAACACCCACACACTTTCTGGAATTTTCGGCAACAGCTCCGACGGTAAATGCCGCGACAGCGCACGCAGCGCACGCGACCGATAATCTTCATCCTGGATGCTACACGCCACCTCTAGGGCTTCCGGTAATAGCTCCGATGGCAAATGCCCCGACATCCTAATCAGCACCTCAGACTGATAATATCCAGACAGGATGCCACGCGTCACCTCTAGGGCTTCCGGCCATAGCTCCGTCGACAAATGCTGTGACAGCGCAATCAGCACATCAGACCGCGACTTTTCATACTCGATGCTACGCGTCACCTCTAGGGCTTCCGACATTAGCTCCGCCGGCAAATGCCGTGACAGCGCAATCAGCACATCAGACCGCGACTTTCCAGACAGGATGCCACGTGTCACCTCCAGGGCTTCCGACATTAGCTCCGCCGGCAAATGCTGCCACATTTGATGAATCAGCATATAAGACCGATTCCATACAGAGAGGATGCCCCGTGTCACCTCTAGGGCTTCCGGCCATAGCTCCGTTGGTAAATGCTGCGACATCCTAATCAGCGCATAAGACCGATACTTTTTAGACTGGATGTCACGCACGACTGCTAATGCTTCCGGCCATAGCTCCGGCAAATGCTGCGACAGCTTAATCAGCGCATAAGACCGATACTTTTCATCCTGGATGTCACGCACGACTGCTAATGCTTCCGGCCATAACTCTGGCAAATGCTGCGGCGGCAACTGTTTCGCCAGCTCAATCAGCACACTAGACTGATAATAGCCAGATTGGATGCCATGTGCCACCTCCAGTGCTGTTAGCAATAGCTCTGACGGCAACTGCTTCGACAGCTCAATCAGCACATCAGACCGATACTTTTCATCCTGGATGCCACGCGTCACCTCTAGTGCTTCTGGCAATAGCTCCGCTGGCAATTGCTTCGCCAGCTCAATCAGCACATAAGACCGCAAAGAGTCAGACTGGATGCCACGCGTCACCTCTAGTGCTTCTGGCAATAGCTCCGCTGGCAATTGCTTCGCCAGCTCAATCAGCGCACTAGACCGCGAAAATTCAGACTGGATGCCACGCGTCACCTCTAGTGCTTCTGGCAATAGCTCCGCTGGCAGCTGTTTCGACAGCGCACGCAGCGCATGCGACCGCGAAGCTTCAGACTGGATGCCACGCGTCACCTCCAGTGCTTCTGGCAATAGCTCCGGAAACTGCTGCGACAGTTTAATCAGCGCATTAGACCGCGAAGAGTCAGACTGGATGCCACGCGTCACCTCTAATGCTTCTGGCAATAGCTCCGGCATCAGTTTCACCAGCTCAATCAGCGCACGTGACTGAGACTCTTCAGACTGGATGCTACGCACTACCTCCAGTGCTTCCGGTAATAGCTCTGATGGCAGCTGTTTCGACAGCTCAATCAGCGCATGCGACCGCCAAGATTCAGACTGGATGCTACGCGCCACCTCTAGGGCCTCTGATGGTAGCTCTGACGGCAGCTGCTGCGATAGCTCAATCAGTGCCTTAGACCGCGAAGATTCAGACTGGATGCTATGGATCACCGCTAATGCTTCCGGCCATAGATCTGACGGCAGCTGCTGCGATAGCGCACGCAGCGCACGTGACTGAGACTCTTCAGACTGGATGCTACACGCCACCTTTAGTGCTTCCAATATTAGCTCCGCGGGCAGCTGCTGCGACAGTTTAATCAGCACATTAGACCGCAAATATCCAGACTGGATACCACGCGTCACTTCTAATGCTTCCGGCCATAGCTCCGGAACCTGCTGCGACAGCTCAATCAGCGCATGGGATCGATAAGGTTCATACTGGATGCGACGCGTCACCTCTAGTGCTGCCAGCAATAGTTCTGGCATTTGCTTCGATAGCTCAATTAGAGCACGCGACCGATAATCTTCATCCTGGATGCCACGCGTCACCTCCAGTGCTTCTGGCAATAGCTCCGGAAACTGCTGCGACAGCTCAATCAGTGCACTAGACCGCGAAGAGTCAGACTGGATACCACGCGTCACCTCCAGTGCTTCTGGCAATAGCTCCGGAAACTGCTGCGACAGCTTAATCAGCACATCAGCCCGCGAAGAGTCATACTGGATGCCACGCGTCACCTCTAGTGCTTCTGGCAATAGCTCCGCTGGCAATTGCTTCGCCAGCTCAATCAGTGCACTAGACCGCGAAGAGTCAGACTGGATGCCACGCG
>JBCBVC010000241.1:0-3343 GCA_039817845.1 Cyanobacteria bacterium J06642_2 | reverse complement strand
AATCCCGGTGGTGATGTGGGAATAGGGTCGATCCTTTGCGCCACCAAACACGAGAGTGGGATAAAGCGTAATCAGGCGATCGCGCAGCTTCACTTCCGCGCGGCGCATCAGCATTTCGTACTTGCAGCGAATGTAAGGAGTTCCCGCGCGCCCGGCAACTTCTAGGGGTTGATTCTGGCGATCGAGCAGGCTTTCAGTAGAAAAATAGAGAATCTTCTGACAGCGATTGTTGTCCAACAGCTCAAACAGCTTCAGCGTCCCGTCCACATCCACTTTCGGATCGCCCCAGGCAGTGGCTAGATGCACGACAGCATCCATGCGTTTGAGCAAGTCGGCATGGTCGCCGATGCGTTCCAAACTGCCGGGAAGTATCGTGATGCGATCGCGATTGGGTTGAAACTTAAGTTTGGTCGGATCGCGCATTAACAGGAACAAATGGTCGGGCGATCGCTCGATTAGCGTGGCGACGACATAATGGCCGATACAGCCACTCGCCCCCGTAATGAAGATGTTCCGCAAAGGTAGTGACGTCCTGGTGGATGCTAGTTCATTCTACCGAGATACGTTCTCGGAACGGACATGCCCCTGCGTGCTGCATGTGGCACAGTAAGACACAGATAGTTTTTGACGTTGCTGTTTAGATATGAAAACACTGACTACGGCAAGGCTTTGGCTAGCTAAAACGTCCTAAGCAGCTTAAAGGCTGCTATTGCTCACGATATCTCACGCAAACGACACCGAATGACCGAATCGCGATCGCTGCCACATGCTCGAATTCACGTACCCGGGTGGGTTGGCCACGTAGCTAAGCGCGTTGCTCAGGCCATTCCCATTCTGTTGCTGGTGACGCTTCTGAGTTTCTTGTTGATGAAGCTGGCACCGGGAGATTTTGTCGAACGTCTGCGTCTCGAAGACCCTACCATCAGTGATGCATTTATTCAAGCCGAGCGGGCGCGTTTGGGGTTGGATCGCCCAGTACTCGTGCAGTATTTTGTCTGGTTAAGCAATCTGCTGCGCGGAAACTTGGGTAGCAGTTATGCTTATCGGATTCCAGCACTGGCTTTGGTGCTGTCGCGGGCAGGAGCAACGCTGCTCTTAGCCGTGGCCTCAGTGGTGCTGACTTGGACAATTGCCCTGCCTTTGGGTGTACTGAGTGCCATCAAGCAAAATACATGGGTGGATCGGCTACTGCAGGTGCTCAGCTATACGGGTCAGTCGATGCCGAGTTTTGTTCTGGCCATTTTGCTCTTGTTCGTAGCCCAAAACGTGCCGTGGTTGCCGGTCGGTGGCATGACCAGCATTGATTTTACCGAGCGATCGCTCTGGAGTAAGACAGGAGATTTACTCTCTCATTTGCTCCTACCTGCTCTGGCGCTGAGCGTCACAAGCTTTGCCGGCTTGCAGCGGATTACGCGCGGGGCATTTTTGGACGTGCTGAGACAAGATTACATTCAAGCGGCTCGGGCTAAAGGATTGCCCGAATGGCGCGTCATTGTCGTCCACGCTCTTCGTAATGCTGTCAATCCGCTGGTCACGATTTTGGGGTTCGAGTTCGCTAGTTTGTTGAGTGGGTCATTCATTGCCGAATTTTTCTTCAACTGGCCTGGCTTGGGGCGACTCTTGCTGGAGGCCGTGCTCAGTTTCGATATCAATGTGGTGATGGCAGGCCTGCTGTTGGGAGCGATCATGCTGATTGCGGGAAATTTACTGGCCGACCTAATGTTGCAGGCGATCGACCCGCGCATTCGTTTGGATAGTTAACCTGAATAGACGTTCTCGCGATCGCGGCCAGGATAAGCGGGTATGGATGTTAATGTGCAACTGCGTTTGTGAAACGAAGAAGTTACTTCAACAGTTGGGCGATTGCTCTCGCGCTGGTTCCATTCGTTCTCGGAAGTTGTACTAGCCAGAATCTACCACCGACTGTAGTGTCTTCAACTTTAGGATCTTCAGCGCCGAATGGCGATCGGCCTCCGCTAAAGTCACCCGATCGCGTCTCGCTATTATTCCCGACTGATGACTCGTCTATCCCGTTTGAAGACAGTGCCGTTGCGTTGACATCGAGCTATCTGCAGGGGTTGGCCTTAGGGAATCAGAGCGATCGCGTGTTAGCAAACGCTGCTCGGAATTTGACGGGCGACTTCGAGCTGGCAATTGCACCAGAGCTGAACGCGAGTCTCGTGGCTGATAGGGCCAATATTGTTGCACCTGCTCCTGTCACGCTGACAGATGTGGCCATTTTGCTAGTCGGGTTGCAGCCTGATGCCGCGACGCTGACGGCAGTAGAACTTGCTAGCCAGGGGCGTCACTTGCTCGGATTGGATCGTGAGATTTTGCCAGAAGCGATCGCGGCACCGCTGGTGCCACTGGCGGCAACCGGGACGATCTCTGGTCGCGTTTGGCAAGACCTCAATGCTGACGGCCAACTCGACCCGAACGAACCTGGCGTATCGGGGCGAACGGTGTATCTCGATCTCGATCTCGACGGGGCATTACAAGAAAACGAACCTCAAACGGTGACAAATACCAAAGGTCGCTATCGATTCGAAGATCTGTCCTCGGGGGCATATGCAGTGACTTTGCAGGTACCTCCTCAGCCCGACCGACTTCCATTTCCAGCGATTGTGGGCGGTACGCCGACAATACAGGGCAATTGGCCGTGGATGGCTGCCGTAGTTCGTGCGGGTAATCCCGCATTTCCAGGTCATCTTTGTGGTGCAACAGTCGTACACCCAGAATGGGCGTTAACCGCAGCTCATTGTTTATTTCGCAATATCACCATCCCTTTGCAACCCAATGAAATCGAGGTCGTTGTAGGCCGTCGTCGCCTTAGCAGTGACGCAGGCGATCGCATTGCCGTGGCTGAGATTGCTATTTTCCCCGAGTACGAGATTAGTGGTCGCAGTTTAGTTAACGATATCGGCCTCATTCGGTTGCAGCGAGCGACGTTCGTTGAGAACGCAGATATTGCTCGTCCGCGCGACAATCGCCTCGCGGTTGCACCAGGCGTATCCGCTACGGTTTTAGGGTGGGGTCGGACGCAACCGGATGACAACACTTCAAAAAGTGACGGGTTGCAGCAAGTCACCCTACCTATTGCTAGCGATCGCGCCTGTCGCGAAGCCTATGCCGGGCGATTAGATATTCCAGAAGCAAGCATCTGTGCGGGTTTTGCTGAAGGTCAACGGGATGCCTGTTTGGGGGATAGCGGTGGCCCTTTACTGGTACTGAGCAGCGATCGCTGGTTGCAGGTTGGGTTAGTCAGCTTTGGAGATGGCTGCGCGCAACCCAATTCCTATGGTGTCTACACGCGAATCGCTGATTTTGAAGCTTGGATTGTCGA
>JBCBVC010000240.1:0-3407 GCA_039817845.1 Cyanobacteria bacterium J06642_2 | reverse complement strand
ATAATCTCACAGTAGAGTTCATACATCTTCCGGCTTATTCTCACCAGCTCAATTTGGCTGAATATCTGATTCATCAGGTTCGACTGAAGCTGCTGCACCATTTACCATTGGGGACCACGTTAGATGAGATCGAGCTAGAGATTGAAGCCTATTTGCACAAGCAGCATCTTCAGACTCCCCAACAGATTCAAAATACAGTCAACCATATTTGCAAACTGGCTACTCAGTCATAGAGTGGGATGGGAGTATATATAGTTTTATTGTCGCCAGATAGATAGAATGGTTATATATTTCTATTTCTCCGAATAGTTAATGTTCAATTGCCGCCAGATGAGCATGTTGACTGCTTGGGTAGGCTTAAATTGACAAGACACCTTCTGGCATAACCGAAAGAACCGGGCGACGTTGCAGTCCTTCTTGCTGAAGGATGGCGTTTGCGGCAAGTAAGCCGCTGCTTACAGCCCGTTCCATTAGGCCACAGGGAAATGGCATTTTTACCCAGTCACCCGCAAATAAGAGGTTAGAAGCCGTAGTAGTAGTTCCAGGGCGATTCGGAAAGCTACCGGGAGGGAATCCGGCAAAATTCTTTTGATTGACGAGTTCCTGATGGAGGAGATTGGCCGATCGCAGTTCGGGAACGATCTCTAGCAACTCGCTTTTAAACGTAGTTAGGAGTGCCTCTTGGGTGGGAAATTCTTTTTCCTTATAACAGTAAGCATGCAGTTCGACGACGCTACCACCCGTGCGTTTGGCCCACTCAATATAGTCATCTTGAATGCGGTGATAAAGGGTAATGCTGTCTGTCAGACTGTAGCCGGATAAAGAAGTGAAATAACTGTGTTCCCATTCGAAGTCGCGATCGAACCAGAGGCGAGTGACAGCAAACGGATCGGCGACCGCTAAATCATTGACTTGGGCCTCAAGTGCAGCAGGAACTTCACCGTTCGCCAACGAAAATAAATGTTTGACGCCACCGACATCAGCCGCAAATACGAAATAATCTGCCGTGAGAGTTTCTACGCTTGAAGCCACAGTAGACCCCGTCCTGCTACTGCCAACAAGTTGGACGCGATCGCCTGCGTGCTGTTTGACCTCAAACGTAGCCAGATCTCTCTGCGCAGGGCCTCGGACGACTTTGCCATTGCCGTCAAACTCTGCCCCGTGACAGGGACAGTGAAAATGTCCGTCTGCTCCTGGCTGAACCGTGCAACCTTGATGGGTGCAGGTAAGTCTGAGAGCTTCTTTGCCGTTTGTATTGAGAGCATAAACGTCGTCGCCGGCACCGTAAAAGTCACAGCGATCGCTCGGCAGAGAGGCCACTTGCATCAGATCGTTGCGCTCGACCCAAAAAGGCACGTCCTGCCCGCGATCGCCCCGCTCTACGTCTATGGAGGCAATGCAGTTGTTGTCCCACTTCACAGAACTTACGGCAACGTCAGTTATGATTCTGCCGCCGCGATTGGAAATAGATGCAGCAATTGGGTCCACTAAACTGCGACCCATATCTTGCTTGGTGCCCTCAAAAGCAAGCCCTTCCGGGTTGCCAAAGAAATAGAAATGAAAGAACTGCATCAATTCCCCAGCGCTCAGAACATCAGGAGCGTTCAAGGAAGATTTGGCAAATGGCAAGAAATAGAGATCGTAAAGACCACGAGGAAAATCGTTGCTGACCCACTCAGCCACAGAGAGCTCGTCCAAGCGGCCATAGCTCCGCTCGGGATGGAAACCAGTAATCTCGCGAAAGACTTTCCAATGAGCCAGCTTGGTTAAATTAAGACCCCAATTGAGGCGGTTGCCGGAGGAGATGCCCAGATCAACGATGTTCCAAGGAAAAGCCGAATTGCTAGGACGAAAAACTTCCGGGCGATATTTGGCGTCTTTGTAGACGACGGCGTACGTATCGAGGGATACGAAATTTCGGGTGATATCGAGTTCGGAAACGAGGCTTTTAAGGTTGTAGTATTGCGGGAAAAAGCCATGGAAGCCATGCTCCATGCGGAAGTCATCTTCTCCCACCTTAATGGGCCAGCTAGCAATCTTTCCGCCGAGCTGCGGAGATTTCTCTAGGAGCGTGACCTTAACACCGCGTTGTGCCAGTTCGTAGGCACAGGCCAGCCCAGCGAGTCCGCCACCGACGACAACAGCGCTGCTAGGACGACTGACATAGCGCGGTAGGTCAAGCCCGTCTTGCTCGTGAACAGTAGGTTTGGGTTTAGAGTAGCGCGAGTAGCCCAGTCCGCCGCCGATCGCGCTAAACCCTGCCAACTGAAGAAAGGTGCGCCGAGATATGTTAGTGGATAATCCAATGGCTGATAACAGGTGTTGCATGGGGACTGCAAAGTAAATGAAGGCGCGATCGTGACGAAAGAAAAAAGGATAGAGCGCACGGTAAACCTAGTGGAGCGCTCAACTGAGGTGAATCCTATGCCAGCTTTGTCAAACGTCAAGCCAATCTCCGTTCGTCTTAAGGTGTTTTAAGAGATCTAGCTATTTTTGTGGACACGTAACGTCTATTACGAGCTTGGGGGAGGCGGTAACGGTGATGAGGCTAGCAGAAGTTGGAAGTGCAAACAGGTATGAATTGAGCCTTGCTCTCGCGTTGCATGTTGGGGCGGATATGGTGATTGAGAATGCGTGAGTCGGATCGAACGGCAATGAAATTTTGGCGCGAGGTGAAATTTTGGCGCGAAGCGATAGCGGTGGCCCGACGGCTGGTGATTGAATTAATCCGACGGCGGCGCAGCCTAATCTTTTGGGCGATTTTTCCGATTACTGTGTTGGTTCTCAACGCCTCTATCCTGGCTGAACGTGCCCAGCTCGAAAGAGGAGCCGCCTACGAGTTGGCGGCTCCGCCGACGTTAGTGGGTGCGGCTTTGTTTTTCAGCTGTTTAGGGGGGAGCGTTGCCACTGTGGTATCGGAACGAGAGCAACAGACCCTCAAACGTCTCTTCATGTCGCCGCTAAGTGGTACGGCCTACTTCTGCGGCATCTTCATGGCTCATGCTGGGATCGGGTTCGGTCAAATGCTGTTGGTTGGGTTGATTGCCGCGTTGGCGGGCGCGACGTTGAGCGGGTCGTGGTGGCTGAGTCTCGGGGTTGTGGCGTTGAGCATTGTTGCTTATGTTGGCGTGGGGTTTATCTTAGGAACGCAACTGGCGCGGCGGACTGAAGATGTCAATGCTTTGGTAGCGACGTTTGGCGTGCCGCTATTAATTTTGGGTGGAGCGTTTCTACCGACTTCGTTATTTCCCAGCCACCTCCTCGAGATCGCTCAGTTCAATCCTATCTATCACATGACGGAGGCTCTGAGTGCGGTTACAGGCGGAGAAGCTTGGGCTGATATTCAGCCGCATTTGCTGTTCTTGGGGCTGTTCGCGATCGCAGTAACGATCGCGGGCTGGTTGTCG
>JBCBVC010000239.1:0-3668 GCA_039817845.1 Cyanobacteria bacterium J06642_2 | reverse complement strand
CGGAGGAAATCTATGATTTCAATTGATAGCAAATCCGATCGCTTCGTTCGGGATACGTTGCTTAATTTATACGAGGGTGGTCAGCGAGACTTTCAGTAAATTAATTTGCTGGGTGCAAACTTAGTACGACTTTCCCTAAAACGCGTTAATTTCATGAAAGCTATTTTGCGAGGTGGAAATCTCCAAAATATCGATCTTGAATTCGCGGATCTGAGTGGAGCTAATCTCGAGCAGGCTCTACTACAAAAGTCGATTTTAGATGGCGCTAATCTTTGGTTGGCAAATTTATCCAGAGCCAATTTAAGCGGCGCGAGTTTACGCGATGCTATGTTGGTTGGCGCTAATTTAAAACGGGCATGTCTCAAAGATGCTGACATGGTTGGAGCGTGTTACGATGCCACGACTCAATTTCCACAGGGTTTCAATCCTGAGGCGGCTGGGATGCAAAAAGTTGAGCCGGCTTGGATGCCTTAATTGAAGTCTCCACTCCGGCGTTGATGCTCATTTCCGACAGGTGTTCGATTGCTATCGTTAACTTGGGTACTTTGAGATTGGGTCACTCCCAACCATTGCACGGAGATATCAGACGTGAAAGCGGTAGATCCTGATAGGCTGCGCCGGAGTTACGAGAAAGGGCGGAGATACTTTCCCGCATTGAATCTGGAACGAGCGAATCTGGCTGCATTTGACTTAAAGCATGTCGAGTTGACGAGATCGAACCTCGCGGGAGCGTCTCTGCGAAAAGCTTGTCTAAGTCACGCCTACCTAACGCGCACCGACCTCAGCTCCTCCGATCTCAGTGGTGCAAATTTATCCCGTGCCAATTTAGTCGGCGCGAGGCTGCAGCAAACCCAACTCGTAGATGCCAATTTGTCAGAAGCCATTCTCGTTGAAGCCGACCTAACCCTGGCCAATCTGTCAGGAGCCAATTTGCGTGGGGCGAATTTGTTTCGAGCCAAGCTCAAAGGAGCCATCTACAACGATCTCACGCGATTCAATCCTGATTTCGACCCGGAAAAAGCACGGATGACCAAGTTGCAACCTCAGACAGCCTCTCTAGATTGACGACGCAGCGAGTTCCGGCTGTTTTGCATGCCAGGTGGTAGCTTGCTCGTAGGCATAGGCTATTTGTAAGAGCCGAGACTCTTGCAGGACATTCCCGATCAGCTGCAAGCCGATGGGTAAACCACGTGCAAATCCACACGGTAGGCTCAACCCCGGTAACCCAGCCAGGTTCACTGGAATGGTCATCAAATCTGATAGATACATGCTCAGCGGGTCGTCAACCTTATCTCCAGCTTTAAATGCCACTGAAGGTGAAGTCGGACTGAGCAGGATGTCGGCCTTCTCAAATGCGGCAGCAAAATCTCGTTCGATCAGCGTGCGCACTTTTTGTGCCTGTAGATAGTAAGCGTCATAGTAGCCGGCCGATAGCGCGTAGGTCCCGATCGCGATGCGGCGTTTCACTTCCGCGCCAAATCCGCGATCGCGCGTTTGAGCGTACATGCCGAGCAAAGAATCTGCTTCCGCTCGCAAACCGTATTTGACGCCGTCATAGCGGGCTAAGTTCGCTGACGCTTCACAGGGAGCAATGATGTAATAGGTTGCCAACCCGTAGCTAAATGTCGGACAGGCGATTTCGACAATCTCTGCACCTAAGTCGACGAATTGGGCGATCGCGGCTTCCACTGCTTCCCGTACTTCGTCATCACAGCCTTGACTGAGTAATTCGCGAATGACGCCAATGCGAGTGCCTTTGAGGTTGGTTGCGAGCTCCGCAGCATAGTCGGGGATGTCCACCTTAAGGCTAGTTGCATCCATGGGATCGTGTCCGGCGATCGCCTGTAACGTCAGAGCCACGTCTTCCACCGTGCGGCCAAAAGGTCCGATTTGATCGAGAGACGAAGCAAACGCAACCAATCCAAAGCGCGAGACTAATCCATAGGTGGGTTTCATCCCCACAACACCACAAAATGAGGCGGGCTGCCGGATGGAACCACCCGTATCTGAGCCAATCGCTACTACTGCTTGCGCAGCGGCTGTGGCTGCTGCCGAGCCGCCAGACGAACCACCGGGAACGCGCTTTAGATCCCACGGGTTTGCCGTAAGTTGCAATGCAGAGTTCTCGGTCGAGCTGCCCATCGCAAACTCGTCTAAGTTAGTCTTGCCCACGAAGATAGCTCCGGCATCTGCTAGCTTCTGGGTCACGGTAGATTCGTAGGGTGGAATGTAATGCTCCAAGATGCGCGAAGCACAGGTCGTACGAATACCCCGCGTACACATATTGTCTTTCAGGGCAATGGGTATTCCGGCCAGCGGCCCGATATCTTCACCTGCGCTGATGCGCGCGTCTACTGCTTCAGCTTGCTGCAGTGCCAATTCGGGAGTGAAGGTAATAAAGCTGCGTAACTGCGTGTCGAGCTGTTGGGCGCGCTCCAAATATGCTCGCGTAACTTCCACAGCCGAGCGAGCGCCCGATTTCAATTGCGCGTGCAGTTGACGGATAACGGACATGTAATTATTCCTGAATGTCTCTCGCTGCCAGCTTTGCAGCCTCACCAGCATAGGAGCGATCGCCAATAGCGGCAAGGGCAAACCATCCCTGCTGCTTCGGGTAATTATTGTCCGTCAAAATACCAGTCAGAAGCTGCCAGCAGTTCTTGGCGCGGATTGAGAGACAGGACAGTATGTAGACAGCAAGCGATTGGATAACGATCAAGCTGGAACCTGAAAAATTTCGTTGATGAAGAGGCGTCCGGGGAGCGAGTCGTGTTCCATCAATTGCGCCTTGACATCTTCGCGCAACCAAATTTCACCGGTAGCTAAGGAGCTGAAATCGCGACCGGGCTGATATCCCAACGCCATCAGCAAACAAACAGCTTCTCTGACAACGTCCTCAATTAAGTCGAGGCATTCCTCTGGCTCGAGACAATGCTGCATGGCCCACAAGCACAAATCAGGATCGGAATCAGCTAGATGAAAGAGCGCTGCTTTACGAATGTCTTCGGCTGCGGCAGAACCGAATTGCTCCGCAAGCATTTGATGACAGGAGAGAACTAGCGTTTTCTCGCGCGCGGCCATCGCACTTATCGTTAAAGAAAGATGCGTCTGAAAGCGATCTAAGTAGTTGCTGTGTAGGTCCACGTCGATCCTCCCCCATTAGTCTTGCGCGATCTCGCCTCACGTCCTGTCGCAAAAGTTATCTACTTTTGAATGTAGATACTGATGGTGAAAACATTGTGAATCGCACGACCCCGACAAGGTTTTCTCGCGAGCATGAGAGCGATCTCGGCGCGATCGTGCTGTCTGGAGGGCGCAGCTCCCGCATGGGCCGTGACAAGGCCGCGATCGTAGTGCGCAGCATGCCGCTGTTAACCCGTATCTGTCACGTAGCTTTGGCTGTGACTCCAACGGTTTTTGTGGTTACGTCACGAGCTGGTGTCTACGAAGCTTTGGTGCCCCAGCCTTGCCAGATCGTGCAGGAACCGGAGGCATTTCAAGGGCCGTTGGCAGGGTTGTTGTGGGGGTGGCGAGAGATGGCAACAGAGTGGGTATTGGTTTTAGCCTGCGACCTTCCTAAGCTGACAGCACCGGTGGTGCAACAGTGGACGGCTCAGTTAGTAGATACGCCGACAGACGCGATCGCCTTTCTTCCTCAAAGCACGAAG
>JBCBVC010000238.1:0-3674 GCA_039817845.1 Cyanobacteria bacterium J06642_2 | reverse complement strand
CTTCAATATCGCTCAGTGCTTTCCGGCTAGCCTCGTCCATTGGGGATGCAACCTAACGCTGGGGCTCAGACGCACGGGCGCAGCTGGCGTGGCTCTTGCGCATGCAAGAGACATGACGGATGCCCCGTGTCGGCTGCAGTGACTGGTTATAGCGCACGTCGCTCGCCTGAAATCCTCTGGTATGCCAGCCCTCCGGCTGCAAGTCCGACGACTCCCCAGATTGGGCCGATGAGAAATCCAAGAACATGATCCTTCAGAAATGAAGCAAACGTAACGTCGAATCCATGCGTCTTGACAAAATAGACAGTGCTAATAAGCCCGCTCATAAACACAGCAAGAACACATAGACCAGTGCTCCACCAGCATGAACCGAGCATGAAGCCGCCAATAAAGTATGCTGCAAGAAAGGGGAGCGCACCCACGACGAAGCGGAGTACACCGGAGCGAAGGTCGACTCCCAGAAGCTCCATTCCGTCAACGACTATGGATAGCAGCAAACCCACAACGAATATTGCGATTGCGGTCACGGCGAGTGTCTCGGCAAAGCTACTGCGCATTTATTAGTGTGCGCTATAACGCCGGGGCTCAGCAGCGTGAACGCAGGCGGCGCGTCTCTTGTGGATGCAAGAGACGTGACGGATGCCTCGCGTCTGCTGTAGTGACTGGTTAGGCCGCAAAGGACTACGGCGTTGAAAAGAGGTCACTGAGGTAAGCCTCCAGCTCTCGTAATTCTGCGTCTAGTGGGCCGGGCAGCAGTTCTCTCGCCCAAGCTCTAGGCACTTTCTGGTCCTTGAAATTTAAGTCCTCGAGGTAGGAAACCGCAATGGCATTTCGAACTCGGGCATTTCCGAATGTGAGGAATCTGGCAGCGAGGCTAAAGCACCTTTCCACCTCTCGCTGATTTTGAGAGTCGATGAACTCTTGGGTAAACGCCCGAAATTCACTGACCTCGAAATGGAGTAGACCCTCGCATTGATTTAGCCGCTCACGAAGCTCCGGGAACTCCTCCTTCAACGCCTTGAGCAGAACGCTGCGATGAACTGCCGGCGAGTGCGACGGCATAGGTTGCGGCCTAACGCCGGGGCTCTGCAGCGATTGACGCTGGCGCAGGCTTGGCGACAGCCAAGGTCGCGACAGGGTCAAGCGTCTGCTGCAGTGGCTGGTTAGGTTGCATTCTGCGCCTCGGAAGAAAGGCGTCGGTGCACTAGCATCCGTAGTAGCCCGACGCAGAATAAGATCGTAGCGCCGCTATATGCGACTGCGCCATACATCACTCCGATCGGTCCAAACGCAAACTCGAAATTCCCGGAGTAGAGGCTGACCTCGATCAGAAAAACCGATCCGCCTACCAGAGCGCCAGCGAACGCGAGCCAGCGACCACGAAGGTGTGTGCGTACTGCCAAGTACAGCATCGTCGATACCAGCACGAAACCCGCAAGTAGAGCCAGGCTCACACTGGCCACGAACATCCATTCGAATACGCCAGGGCCCGGGACGATCCGGCTATCCAATTGTGCGACCGCTTCGGCCACATCGACGTCAGCCGATACCGCCATGCAACCTAACGCCGGGGCTCAGCTGCGAATGACGCTGGCGCGGGCTTGGCGGCAGCCAAGATCGCGACAGGGTCAAGCGTCTGCTGCAGTGACTGGTTAGGCTGCATATAGCGCCGGCTGAAAATGGAGGAAATCATCGGATGCCTCTGGACTCCATGGCCACACGCCACTCGTAGAGGGATAGACCAGCTGCAGCATACGAAAGTCCAGGCCATCGTGAAGCCAAATCCCCCATCCAAAGTAGTCTCGATAGTTCTTCGTCTCGACAAGTCGAAAGCAGACATCGAATCCTTCGAGAAAACCTGAGTACATCTTACCCGGCTCGAACACCTCACCATCAGAAACGCGTCCCGCGTAGTCATTGAGCATCGAGTGAGCAAGCTCCCTCTTGAGACCCATAATAACCGCGTCGGGTTGCCCGTGCGTCTTCTCTACTCCGATCGAATAGGAGAATCTCGGACCGTCGTCATCCTCGAGCACGTGGAGGATGTGGCAACCATGCTCTTCAATATCGCTCAGTGCTTTCCGGCTAGCCTCGTCCATTGGGGATGCAACCTAACGCTGGGGCTCAGACGCACGGACGTGACTGGCGCAGGCTTTGCGAATGCAAAGGCCGTGACAGGCGCCCCGTGGCGGCTGCAGTGACTTGTTAGGCGGCAGCATCGCGTCAGAGTTGCAGTACACGGCGCTTGTCCTCAATAGCAGGCCACAATGTGATCGTCTCAGAATGCGTGTAGTACTCGCCAAGATACGCCCTCGCCCACTCTTCATTCTTAGGCGAGTCCTTGCAACATGGATCGGTCTCGTAACCGGCTAGTCTCTCTATCGAAAAGAAACTCACAAGATACTCATCAGGAGGTCCATCGAATTCGTCAAAGATCCTATCGATTAAGACCTTAATCTCCTCCGAACTCATCTCTGGAATCGCAGGGCAAACAACGAACAGTCGACTATTAAGGTCGTCGAATCGAACGACCTTGGAGCATCCTGTCAATTCCGCCTTAGCCCGGAAGGGAACCAGTAGGAAAAAGAGCGACAAGAAAAGGCTGCAACTACCAAGGCGAAAGAACATGACCTGCCGCCTAACGTCCAAGTCCAGCTGCGCTTGAGGCTGACGCTGCGAAGGCGATAGCCGTAGCTGCGGCAGGGTCAAGTGTCGGCTGCAACCTCTGGTTAGACGGCATCGCGCAACCTTTGACAAATCGCACTGGCAACAAACCGTCCTCCCTGGGTCTCTGTGTTCCACTCAAAACGACATTCGAAACCACTATTCTCAACCGAGACTACTGCTTGGTCAGTGCGCTCTTCAAACCTTACGCCGTGGTCGAGCTTCCTTGCGCTCAGCAATCCACAATATTTGTCCAGGCTGATAGGAGGAGACTCATTGAATACCCAAGGATCCAAAGTGAGGCTGACGCCACCGGACAGCTGGCCTAGATGATCTGAAAAAATCATGGCGAGTCGACCATCTATACAATGGAATTCGATGTTGCCGTAACACCAAATCCGACCACACACCGATTTATCGTCAGGGGGTGGGAATTGACTGGATAGCTCCTCAAGCCCGATCCCCACAGGTATTCCACCGAATCTCCCCGTTAACGCAAGCTCCTCGAGCGCGATAGCGATAGCTCGACTTCCGTGCATTGGTGTCCTTGCCGTCTAACGCCGGGGCTCAGCTGCACGAACGCGGCTGGCTCGAGACTTGCGAATGCAAGGCTCGTGACAGGCGCCTCGTGTCGGCTGCAGCGACTTGTTAGATGGCGTGTACTTGTTTCCTATCATTCTAGGCACCAGCTTCGTCTAGACTGCTCGTCCTCAAGAGCAGCAAGTCCAATTCCGCTAGTTTTGCAGCCACTCTTGGGAAGGACTGGCTCTTCAAAGAGCCAAAGAATCTGACCATAGTCTTGGGCCCTAGTATTCCGCGTACTTCAGAGTCGGTCTCGCAGCCAAGGAAGTCATGCGCTTTGTCGAGAGCCGACTGTAACCACTCAGTTGGCTGGCCGTCCTCGACGGCTCGCATGTACTCGCGATCGAGCTCCATGATGAGCTTACCAACTGCACGACGGACGGGCGTGCGAGGTCTAGCCATCTAACGCCGGGGCTCAGACGCATGGA
>JBCBVC010000237.1:0-3758 GCA_039817845.1 Cyanobacteria bacterium J06642_2 | reverse complement strand
TATCAAGAGCGGTATAGATGCTACTTCCTGAAGGTGCATTGATAAAGGAATTAATGATGAAGCTGTAGGCTGATGCGCGGCGTTCGGGTAAGCCAAATCGAGTGGCGCTCATGATGTAAAGATCAATGGCGCGGTCGATATCGTAGAGGATTTTGTCGAGCAGAATTTGGCACTTGACGGTGTTCTCATCACAGCCGCAGGACAGTAAACAGTCGAGTTCATCGGCCAGCAATCCGCGATCGCGAATTAGATTGAGCAGAATTTGATCCGAGTCATCCAGACTGGTAGTGCCATACAAGCCGTAGAACAAAATCGGGGGTCGGGCAATCTTCATCAACCGGAAGCCACCAGCACTGTTGAATGCTTGGGTAAAGAGCTGGAGAGCAGACAAAAACGTGGTTAGCGGGGGCGATTCAGGACGGACTAAGCGCTGAGCGATGATGATTAGCCGTCGGAATCGTTGCAGGTCGAGTTGGGCAGTTGAGCCAATTTGCCGCAGTCCCTCGACATTGCCGTGGTCAATCCGATGAATCAGATTGTCCATAATGCGGGCAATTTCGGTCTCTACCAGCAGCGATCGCAAATCCCCCTGACCCTGACGCTCTAACTCTTCATAGAGCCGCCGATAGGCGTCGAGTCCGCGCGGCCATTCGTTAGGGCCATAGGCTTCTTGAGTTGAACCCGTCAGATTGCGTAGGGCATGAATGACGGCATCCCGGCGTGTTTGCAGCTCGGAATAGGGCACTTGCAACAAAAAACGTCCCCCACTGAAGCCCACGTTGGCTAGGGCTTCGCCCATCATCACCAACATGACTGACGCGACCTCATCTAAGCTCTGAGCAAACTTGCGATAGGTCGTGTTGAGGCTGGGGGTTAAGGCTCCGACTAGTCGCGCCATCCGAGCATAGTCACCTAGCGTCCGGCGAATGCCCAAAGCTTTGTCACGCTGGCGCGTATCGAGGGCAAAGCGAGCCGCATTGACGCCATCGGCAATAGCAAACCGAACGGCGGCGGCCCAGCCTTCTAATTCAACCTTGACATCTTTGAGCAGCGAATTGGTCGTCAGCTCTAGCAAGTCACGATCCACATCGGCGATCGCCTGCTGCAACTCAACATCAGAAGAGGTTGCTTGGGGCGTCATCATGGGCGTTGCCGACGGTGCTGTCAAAAAAGGAACGCCCTCCGCTTCACGGTTAATCGCGATCGCCTTTGGCGTGTCCTGATAAAGGCTTAAAAGCGCATTCGCTACCTGCTGGGCATCCGAGGGGTCACTCACATTTAGCTCACGCCGCAGCAGATTATCCAATGCCAGTCGCTGTGTCGTATTATCTCTGGGCAGCATCCCGCCACGCTGAGAGCTTGAAAACGGATTTGTTGGTTGCGTAGCCATAGATTCTCTCCTGTCCTCAAAGCCAAATGACAAAGCAAAGTGAAATGGGCAAATAATGCGCCCCTGAGCAGCGAACTTAAGCGACCGAGGCAGCCTGACGCTTGGCTGCGGGTGATGACGATTGCCGCGAAAGACTAGCCAGGTGATTAATTACCAACTGACTAAGCTGGCGGGCATCGGTTTTGCCTGCCGACACGGCGTAGGCAGCTGCACTGACTAAATGTCGCGGTGGTAGCGATTGAGGGATTTTGCCTCGCAGTAGCTGTTGCGCGCCCGCCTCAATAGCCAACTGATGATGACGAGTGAATGGAATAATATCCATGAGTGTTCTTTGAGCTAGATTGCGTCGCGGTTGAAAAGCAATTTCATCGACAACATCAGGAATCGCCCGATCCATCGTTTGTAAAAGCGGAGCTGGAATCCGCCGTACTTGATTGGCAGGATACAGCCCCTGCCAAACCCGCTTGAGGCGACTGGCTTCCGCCTTAAAACCCATCCGCCTGAGCATTTCCGCCAAGATAAAGATGCGGAGGAAAGGGACGGGATGTACGCCTATCCGATAAGTCGTTGTTTTCGAGGCTGGATAAGCAAGGAACATCGCCATGCCCCAGGCCGCAGCCGGTCCGCCCAGCAATAGCGCAGCTAGATCAGCAAATATCTCCTTGTGCCATCGACCGTAGATTTGGGCTAGACCCATGCCATGGGATCGCACCATGCGCTTGAGAACCGCCTGCTTATTTTCCTGCCAGATACCCAAATCAGCTTGGAGGTTGTGCGCCACCTCATGCAGAAAAACCGCCTGCCAAGGATTATCCCGATCCCAAGGAATCCGGATGAGGGGAAAGAGATTTTTCTCACCCAATAAGCGGCTTAGCAAGATACCGCGTCGCATGGTTGCAGGTGATGCACCGTGGTCCATGTAGCACACGGGCTTGAGTAAAGGGCCGGGGAAAATCTGCGGATCGGCTTGTCGGATGGCTGCGTAGCAATCGGTCGCGATAACATCGTGGGCCGCTAGCGACGGTGCAAACGCCGAACCGCGTTGACTGAAGATATCAAAAAAGAGACCAAAGGTACGTCTCGCCCGATCAACTTCACGCTCGACTAAGGCAATATCCGTAAGAACTCGATCTTGGGGAGCTGACGACCAGATTGATTTGACATGCTCTAAGCGCTTGGCAACCTCGCGATCAATCTTTTGCAGCCTCTGGTTAACCGCCTGAAAATGCTTGGGCGAAGGCGCATAAGCCATATCACCAGGCCGGATACCCACTGATTTATAGTCAATGCGAGCAAGGCGTCTGGCACGAGCTGCCAGCGTGAGTATCTTAATCTGCAAAAATTTACGGGTTTCCATAGTGCCCTCCCAGGTCGTGCCGCTGGTCTAGCGCTCGTGGATGGTGATACTGACTGGACCGCGCAGCCGATAACTCCGCTTTTTGCCGCCCATCTTGCTGACTTTGCCTGACTTCATCTTGGCTACCTTGCTAACCTTCGTAGCAATCTGTTTAGCAGCAGCAGGTCGCTTCGACGCCATTGCCGTTGTTTTAGCAATGGATTTGGTTAGGGGCGTTCCGGTTTTCTGGGTCGTCTTAGCTGCATGTTTGACTAAGACTGGCATTGCTTTAGTGACCTTTGGCCCCTGCCGCTTACCTAGCTTCTGCGTCGATTTACGAACTGATTTCACCAGCTTGAGGCGCTTTGATTTAGGCAAACGCTTAGCACCTGGCATCGCCTTTTGAATAGATAGGCCAGCGATCATTGATGATGCGGCATCCAGATCATCCATATAATCGGCATAATCGGCTAACGCATCGAGGGCTTCAAACTCATCGGCACCGTCAAACATCAGCTTGCCGAGCAGCCCTGCGACCCTGCCAATGGCTTGAGCTTGGGGCAGCGGAATGCTGGAGGCGATCGGGGCAACTGTGCGAGCAATCTTACCGACGGCGGAGCTGCCTTTCTTAACTGCCCGTGCGACTGTCTTGGCACCGCTCACGAGCTTTTTGAAGAACTCATCAGCATCATCAGCGCCTAGCGCCTGGGCGACGACTTCGTCTAAGGCATCGAGCGCGTCATAAGCGTCGTAGGCATCGAAGTCATCGTACGCATCATAGTCATCGTACGCATCATAGTCGTCGTAGTCGTCATAGGCATCGAAGTCATCATCCTCATCAAAGTCATCATCCTCATCAAAGTCGTCATAGCTGTCATAGCTGTCATAGCCGTCGAAATCATCATCGAACTCGTCGCCGTAGCCCATCACAGCAGGACCTTCGGCTGACTCATAAAATAGATCATCCATGACATCAGTGTCGTACATCTTTTTCGCCTCAATTTAAGTCAAGAATCGAAATTGTTTATTGCG
>JBCBVC010000236.1:0-3797 GCA_039817845.1 Cyanobacteria bacterium J06642_2 | reverse complement strand
TTTGCTCTGCTGCTCACGTTCAGCCTAGGTGGATTGGCCGTGCAGGGGCATGAAATTGAGGCCCTGGGCATTTCGGCGATCGTGGCGATTTTGCTCGGCCTCAAACAAGAAGTCCATCGCATCATCACCTATCTCGATCGCCGAGAGCTGCGAGCGACACTTCAACTTCTACTCCTCTCAGTTGCAGTTTTGCCGCTCCTACCCAATCGCGATTTAGGCCCGTGGGGAGCCCTGAACCCGCGCACGATTGGTTTGCTGGTGCTACTGATTGCGGGCATTTCTTACGTCGGCTACTTCTCGATTCGACTCTTGGGGGCGCGCACCGGCATTGTACTCTCGGGCTTGTTGGGCGGACTGACTTCATCCACAGCAGTTACGGTGGCTTTCGCTCGCATGGCCCGTCAGGACGTCAAAGCCGTGCCGCTTTTGGGAGCAGGAATTGCTCTGGCTGCAGCGACGATGGTGCCTCGGTTGCTGCTCGAAATTGCGGTCATCAATACAACCGTGTTGCAACGCATCGCACTGCCTGCCGTGATGCTGGCAATCGTGCCTCTGCTGGCAGCAGTCGCGATCGCACGTCGCCCCTCTCCCCAGGCGCAAGCGGCCCACATTCAAGTGGACAATCCGCTCGATCTGAAATCGGCGTTCGGATTCGGCCTTTTGCTCACTGCACTGTTCTTGCTCGTCCGCGCTGCTGAAGCTCAGTTCGGCAGTTCGGGGATTTACGCACTTGCATCGCTGTCTGGCATTGCAGACGTGGATGCGGTCAGTATCTCGCTGGCTCAATCGGTCAATGGCAATGCAAGTGGCAGCCTCAATCCAGCCGTCGCCGCCACAGGTATTTTGCTGGCCGCATGGGTCAACACCGCCGTCAAAGCGTGTTTAGCTGCATTTATTGGAGGGTGGGCATTGGCTCGTTGGTGCGCGACTATCTTGGCGATCGCTTTGGGCGCGAGTTTACTGTCTGCCTTCGCATTCCTCTAGTCGGCAAAATCGTCAGATCAGCAGCATCGCATTGACTGTTACTAGCTGAAATGCGGTTTGAGACACGACTTGGAAGGTTAGGTAATCGGCGTGAGAATAGATCTTGTAACCAGCATCAGATGATGAGGTCCAGTGCTACCCATCGTTGCCATTCCTGAGAGTATTTTTTCAGTTAATCAGGTACATCTAGCAATGCTGGTTCCTTCTGCGTCAAGGCTTGAAAACCAGGCTGTACCTAAGCAGCATAAAAAATGCTCTGAAACAATGTTGCTAACCAGGATTTAGCCTCAGGATAATGCTCGACATTCAACACGAATTCTTGACCTCTCGACCTGGATTTGAGGATGACGCGATCGCCTGCTCTCCTCCAGATATCGCCAGCGTGGTGATAACTCAGAGTAGAATCGCGACCTTGTGGGTGCATCCAAGCGGGTAGCTGCCAGATGGAACGAGATCGCCCTGCTTGTGTGAGTTGAAGCTCGGGATGAAAGCACGGAAATACTCCTGCTCCAAGTAATGCACGTTTGGGCACGCCAGGAATTTGAAGCTGCGGTGCTGCCAGATAAATAGTGTTGTTAGTATCCCACCCCTGCTCGATGCAGTGAGGATGCTCGCTTACCCAAGGAAAACGTTTCAATATCTCTGGGCGAGGGTGATGCATTGCGCCGATTTGCAACCAGCCGAAAAGAACGTGCAGGTCGGGAGCTTTGGGCACAAAAACGAGTTTGCCTGCTCGAAGTCGCGTTTCGCGAAACCAACCGAAAAATAAAAAAAGATCGCCCACACTAACGCCTCGATTCTGCAAGTGCTTTTGTGCTGCCCCAACTTGTCCGAAAATAGGTCGCCATCCAGGCGATCGCGGCACAGCATCGACTCTCAAATCAGGATCGAGATGGCAAGTTGCTGTGGCAGGAATGTTTCCTTTAGTTAGTGAGGTGACGATGTTTGCTAACGGTCGATTATCGAACGCGACTGATTGATAGGTGTGCAGGCGATCGCGATAGGGAATGGGCAATGATAATAAACGTCCACCCGGCAGAATCGGACTGGGGACGCCACCATATCCCGAATCAAATCCCTTACGACTGAAAATGACGTTTTCCATGCCAAGTCTCACGTATTCGCGCGGAGGCACGTGCGCAGGAACCGAGCGTGAGGCGAGAGAGAAGTATTGATGAGTGGTGACACTGGACAATTAATTTTGAGTATTCCAACTGCTTGTGTGAGATTCGATGATGGCGATCGCAGTCTGAATGCCATCCTCAGCGCGAATCTTCGCCCCCAACGCTTCGGCCTTTTCGCGCATGTCCGTATTAGACACCATGTCGCGGATAGCCTGGGCCAAGTTTTTCTTTGCCAACCGCTTTTGTGGAATTGGCTTCGGCCCTACGCCTAAGGTATAAACTCGTCGTCCCCAAAAAGGCTGATCGCCCAAAAATGGACAGATGAGGGTGGGGCGACCCGCTCGTAATCCCGCCGCTGTGGTTCCGGCACCGCCATGATGAATGACGGCAGAAACCCGGGGGAATAGCCACGCATGTGACGCGCGATCGAGCTTGAAAATGCTCTCGGGCAAGGTATCAGCCTGCAATCCACCCCAACCCGTTGCGAGGATGCCTCGGTGATTGGTGGCGAGAAGAGCGGCGATCGCAACTCGTGCTAACCGCTCAGGATTCCGACCTGCCATGCTGCCGAACCCGATATAGATCGGGGGCTCACCTGCATCGAGAAATGCTTTTAATTCAGTTGATATAGACCAATCTTGGGGTGGATCTAAGAACCAATATCCGGTGACATGAGCTCGATCTGGCCAATCAGAAGGACGTGGAGAAACGTGCTCACTGTAGCCGTGCAGAAAAGGAATGAAACTGCCATCCGCACGATGCAAAATATCTGCATGTTTGGGCTTAGGAGGCAGGTGCAGAACTGTATCTCGAAACTGGTTGGGAATATCGTCGTATAACCCCACGGCCCAGCGCACGATTCGATACGTTAGCCGGTTCCAAGCTCCTAGATTCAGACGTGGGAACCCGGGGGAGGGCAGCTGAGCTGATGGTACGAATTGAGGAAACGGGAGTGAGGTAAAGAGAGGAATTTCCAGTTTATCAGCAATAGATTCTGCTAAAAATGCTGCTTTAGAACCCAGAATGAGTGCGTCTGGGCGTTCGGAGCGAGCCGTATTCCAAATATCAAGCAGAGTTTGTCGATACATCGGCTTGACCTGCTTGAAGAGCTTGAGTGTGGTTCGGATTGTGCCCCACAAACTGTCGGTATTTTCGATCGCATCTCGTCCCACATCTGAATCGATCAGCTGGAGCAGTTCGTTATTCATATAGCCGTAATTCAAACCGTTATTCGTTACGAACGATGCAAATCCAGAACTCGTGCAGAGCGTGACGTGATGTCCGGCGTTTTGTAATCCTTGGCCCAAGGCAACGTAAGGTTGAACGTCACCGCGAGAGCCAAGCGTGACAATCAAGATCTTCACGAGTGGATACCTCTCAGCAAATTTGATAGCGAACGCAGGATTGCGCCGCTACGTGTAAGCTTTCAACGCGCGAGCGATATCTGCATGATGCGCTTTCCAGCCGACAAAAACGTACTCAGCCCACGCTTTGACTTTCTGAGCGTGATGCATCGCTGATTCTGCTTTTAAAACATCATTTACGTTGATGGCCGTGAGGGCTGAGGGCGGATCGAGCCATTGTAAATTCGCGCGCTGTTGCGCGATCGCTTGGGGTGCATCCCAGATTTGCAGAGTCAGGCAGACAGAAGCTGCCCATTGAGATAAGCACACCGATGCTTGAGCACCT